>PLYX01000260.1 GCA_003151895.1 Solirubrobacterales bacterium | reverse complement strand
GCCTGTAGCGGGCGGGCGATCCGGCGGGCGATCGACTCCGAGCGGTCGATCGCGTAGAGCTTCGGGACCATCTCTCCCGCTATCAGCTGTGTGGCGGCGATCAGGATGAAGGCCACGATGACCGATATCGCGATCGCCGCGCCGTGGCTTGGAGTGCTGCCGAGTGCGCCCTTGAGAATGTCGGCGAGCGCGGGCTCGGCGAGCGCGCCGATCGCGATCGAGGTCATCGTGACGCCGATCTGGACGGCCGAGATGTATTCGTTGATGCGGTCGAGCTGATGGAGCGCGAGCGCAGCCCCGCGCGAGCCTTCGTCACGCATCACTTCGAGGCGGGCTCTGCGCGAGCGTACAAGCGCGTACTCGGCGGCGACGAAGAACCCGTTGATCGCGACCAAGACGACCGCGAATATGAGCTTCAGCCCGTTCACGCCGGGTCGGCGCCGGTCAGGGCCGAGCTACTTCGGGGAGGTTTGTCGTCGTCTTTCATCTGTGGCAGACCGCACAACCGTAGCAGGGGCCATGGTCGGCTTTGCGTGCGGGTCAGACAAGATCGTCGATGCGCGCCGCCATGTCGAGATCGGCCCGGGTGAGGCCGCCCTCGGAGTGGGTGGAGAGCTCCAGACGAACCTTGTTCCAGCCGTGCAGGTGAATGTCGGGATGGTGGTTGGCCGTCTCGGCGGCGTCGGCGACACGGTTGACGAACGCGATCGCCTGACCGAAGTCCTCGAACTTCCACTCGCGCGCGATCGCCTGGCCGTCGCGCCGCCACTCGCCGGAGGCGAGGCCGGCTTCTATCTCCGGATCGGAGAGGAGCGTCACGGCAACCAGGATACCCGGCGCTCAAGCGATGCCGGTACCCGACAACCCATCGACGACTCAGGCGATGCCGGCTCCCGTCGAGCCGGCCACCGCGATGGCCCCCGCGACCGACGCCGCCGACAGGGCCAGGCACGCTGCCAGACCGAGCCATGAACGATGGCGATCATCGGCGGTCCTGATCGCCAAGCCGGCGAGCGCGCCTCCGATCAGTCCCCCCACATGAGCCCCGACCGAGATGTTGGCGAGCGTGAAGCTGAGGATCAGATTGATGACGATGAGCCCGCCGATGCCAGACTCCATGAGGCTCATGCGTCGGGCCCTGAGCTCTATCACCGCCGCTCCCATGAGCCCGAAGACCGCGCCTGACGCGCCGAGGCTGGGCGCGCCCGTGGCAAACAAGGCCCCGAACGATCCGGCGAGTAGCGAGGTGAAGTAGATGGCGGCGAACTTGACCGACCCGAGCGCCGGCTCGAGCATCATGCCGAGCAGGTAGAGCAGATACATGTTGAAGCCGATGTGAAGCACGTTCTCGTGCAGGAAGCCACTTGTGACGAGCCGCCAGTATTCGTGTTCGACGCCCACCGCGTAGCGGTAGAGGATTCCATGTTCGATGAGAGGGCCGTGGATGTTGCTGCCGGCCAGGGAAAGCTGACCCTCCTCGCCGAGAAACGCGAGCACGTTGAGCGCGATCAATCCGAACGTGACCCGCGGTCGAGTGGCCATGTTGCGCATCGTCATCACACGGGTGCTCTGTTTGGAACACTCCGGACAGCGCATCCCCACGGAAGTGGGGGTCATGCAGTCCGGACAGATCGGGCGCCCGCATGAGGAGCAGGAGACCCCCGTCTCGCGCGATGGGTGGCGGTAGCAGGTGGCCATGGCGAGCAAGAGACTATCTTGGCCTGACGCCACCTCAGCGGATGCGCCGGCGGGCGCGCAACAGCACGAGCGCCACACCGGCGGTTCCGCCGACGATAACGGCCGCCGCCGGACGAACCCAGTTGCGCGGATCGCGCATCGCGGATAGCTCCCACGCCTCGAGCTCCTCGACGGCGCTCTCGGTGAGACTCATGAGCGCGCCCTCCAGTCGCCTCCCGAGATCCTCGGGAGGCTCGACCGGAGACAGCGCCTTGTGGAGAAGCCCCTCAAAGCTGGGCGCTGCCTCAGTCATTGCCGGCTCCCGTACCCGACACCCCAACCATCTCCTCGAGCTGCTTGACGGCGCGATGGATGAGCACCTTGGTGGCGCCATCGGAGCGACCCATGGCGCGTGCGATCTCGCGATTGTCCATTCCGAGCGCAAAACGCATGATGAGCGCCTCGCGCCTGTCGTCGGGCAGGCGCTGCACCCCATCGAGCACCCGGGCAAGCTCGTCGCGACCCTCCACCAGCTCCTCGGTGGTGTGCGATGCCACCAGCTCGGAGGTGTCGTCGATCGGTGAGACGGGCCGGCGCGAGCGGTCGCGATAGAGATTGGCGGCAAGGTTGTGTGCGATGCGGATCAACCACGGACGCAACGGCCTGCCGTTGGACTCGCGCTGAGCGCGCTCGAAATGGCGGTATGCCTGCAGGAAGGTCTGCTCGGTGAGGTCCTCGGCGTCGTGGTGGTTGCCGACCCGGTAGTAGGCGTAGCTGTAGACGTCGCGCAGGTGAGCCCGATACAGCTCGGAGAACTCGGCGTCGAGCTGCGTCTTGGACTTCTGCGGTTGTTGGTCGGCCACTCATCGCACCCTACCCTCCGAGGCTCTCACTCAGGTCCTCAGGCGGCACGCGCCTGGCGAGGGGATCTCCTGTCAGGGAGCTCCTCAGGCCGAGCCGCGGACGCGCCGCCGAGCCATTCCCACTGAAAGCTCACACACGCCCAGATCCGCTCGGCGACGCCCAGGGCAATCGACGGGGAGGGGTGCTCTGCGATCGGAAACCCGAGCGGCCGTCCACAGCGGAGGGTGACCTTGTGCGGGCGTATGCGCCAACCCCGGCGCACATCCTCGGTGCCCATGACAGCCACCGGGACGACTCGTGCGCCGGTTTGCAGGGCAAGCCGGCCCACCCCCCGATGGGGATGGCCGAGCGGACCATGACGCACGCGGGTGCCCTCGGGGAAGATCACAACGCAACCACCCCTTTCGAGAATCGTCCTGGCGGTGGCCATGGCGTGCTCATCGCCACTGCCCCGGTCAACCGGAAAGGCGCCGAGGCTGTTGAGCAGCCAGGCTTTCAAGCGCCGCTCGAACAGCTCGCGCTTGGCCATGTAGTAGACGGGCCGGCGTGTGAGCGCCCCGATCACGAACGGGTCGAGGAAGCTGCGGTGGTTGGCTGCGAGCAACACCGGGCCGGAACCGGAGACATGCTCGCGCCCGATCCGCTCGAGGCGGAAGTAGAGCAGGAAGAAAGGAAGTAGGACCGCTCTGGTGAGCCGGTAGAGCACCGGGTTCACGCCGCGTGCCAGCGCACGCTCGCGGAACTCGTTCAGGCGGTGGGTGCTCACAGCCGAACTGGAGAGCGCGTCGGACTGCGTGGTGTCGCCCACCGATGACAAGCGCCCGGCCGGCAGACCATCCGCGCCGGCGACATGCCCGCCACGCTCGATGACAACTGGGTGGGGTTCCATGCACTGGGATACCCGCGTGTGCAGGCCGCGTTACAGCAGCCGGGGCGCTACCCTCGATGATCGCTGCCGGAGTAGCTCAGCTGGCCAGAGCACCTGTCTTGTAAACAGGGGGTCATGGGTTCGAATCCCATCTCCGGCTTGCCCGGCTCTATCCCCACCTCGGCCGGCACTGGCATGAGATTTGCGGGCCTCGTCATAGTCATCATCAGCAGGCGGCGGCGGATGCCCGCCAAACCGTAAAGGGTAGGATTGACCGATCGACGTCGAGAGCCAGGAGAAGACATGCCGCGGTATCTGATCGAGAGGGCCTGGGATGCGTTGGAGGAGGAGGAGATGGCGGCGAAGGGTCCGCTCTCGAAGCGCATCCTGACGGAGGATGAGCAGTTCTCCCGAGTTGTGTGGGAGCACAGTCACATGGTCATGGACGAGGACGGTCAGTTGAAGTCCTTCTGCGTTTATTCCGCGCCCGACACGGACCTTCTACGGCAGCACGGCACGCTGCTCGGCGACCACACGATCCGCGGGATCTACGAGATCGGCGGCGACCTCTCGCCCGACGACTTCGACTGATCCGGCGACGAAACGTCGAAGCTTGCGTGCCACTCCGCCTGCAGGGCGATGCCCCGTCGAAGGCGTGCGCGTCGCCGGCGCGCCTCGTCGTTCTCCGGGATCAGCTCGAGCGCCTGGTTGCATAGCTCGACGGCCTCGTGCGGCGCCCATCCCCTGCCGGCCTGGTCTGCCGCGGTGAGCAGGTAGTCGGCGGCGCTCGCGGCCTCGCCGGCCTCACGCCAGTGGTGAGCGAGGATCGCCGCATAGGCTGTCGGGTCTCCCGCCGCGTCCTCGAGGAAGCGGGCAACCACCGCGTGGCGCTCCCGGCGTGCGGCCTTGGGGAGGGTCGCGTAGGCGACCTCGCGCACCAGCCCGTGCTTGAAGCTCAGCTNNATGAGACCCCGTCGCTCGAGCGCGTACAGTGTCTCAACGAGCGTGCCGTCGCTTCCGAGCGCTTCGAGCGTGCCCTGCCAGAAGAAGTCGCCGATCACAGAGGCGTCGAGGATCACCTGCCGCTCTCCTGGCGGGAGCTGGTCGAGTCGAGCCGCGATGATCGTCTTGATGTTCGCCGGGACACCGGCGGCGTTCGCGGTGTCACCCTCCGAGAGCCACGCTGCCAGTTCCTCGATAAAGAGCGGATTGCCGCCGGCCGCCTCCTCGACGCGTTCGGCGACCGCCTCCCTATCTGGCGCACCCGATAGGAGTCGGCGCACGAGGTCTTGAGTGTGGGCCTCGGTGAGCGCCTGGAGCTGGACGGTGACATTGGTTGGCAGGCGTGCCCAGCTTGGCCTCGTGTCCAGGAACTCGGGTCTGGCAAGTGCGAGCAGCAGCAGCGGCACGTCCTCGAGCCTGGCCGAGAGCCCCTCGACGAGTTCCAGAAGACTCTCGTCCGCCCAGTGCAGATCCTCGAGCACCACCAAGGTGGGCTGCTCACGGGCGAGGGCCTCGAGAAACCGCTGAGCGGAGGCGAACAGCACCCGCCTATCGTCCACGGTGTCCTCAGCCAGACGGGCCATGATCGAGAGATGCGTCGCCAATTCCTGCGCCTGCGTCGCTGGAAGCAACGAAGCCGCGCGCTCGGCGAGCTTGTCGGAGGCGACGTCGGCGGGATCGTTGGCGAAGATCCCCGATGCTTCCCTGATGACCTGTCCAAACGCCCAGTAGGAGGCAGATGCACCGTAGGGAAGCGGGCGGCCGCTGAATATCCGTCCGCCTGCGCTCTCCACACGCGCGGCAAACTCCAGCGTCAACCGTGTCTTGCCGATCCCTGGGGGTCCCACAAGGGTGACGAGCTGCGGATGGAGCTCGCTCGAGGCGCGCGTCCACGTCCGCGCGAGAAGTTCCAGCTCGGTGTCTCTGCCTATAAACGGGGCCGCCGAAACCGGGCGCTCAGCGGGCGCCGAAGTGGCAGCCCGAGCCAGCCAGGCGAGTATCGGCGCTTCCTTGCCCTTGGCGAGGATCGGCTCCACCGCCTCGTAGGTGACCGCCCGCGCGCTCGCAGCTTGCGTCTCCTCGCCGACCAACACAGCCTCGGGTGGAGCGGCAGCCTGTAGTCGGGCCGCGGTGTTCACGGCGTCGCCCATCACCGTCAGCTCCCGCCGCCCGTGCGGGCCTACCGGGGCGAATATCACCTCACCCGTGTTGACGCCGATGCTGACACACAGTCCGCCGAAGTCATGCGACTGCTCAGACGCGCGTCGCTGGATCTCGAGCGCGGCGCGCACCGCCCGCTCGGAGTCGTCCTCGTGGGCGACCGGCGCCCCGAACACCGCCATGAGCGCGTCGCCGATGACCTTGTCCACGGTGCCGCCAAACCGGTCGACGACCTGGCCCATCTCGCTCATACACCGATCGACCATCGAGCGGATCTCCTCCGGGTCCGTGCGCTCCGACAGCGCCGTGAAGCCGGACAAGTCGGCGAACATGATCGTCACCCATCGCCTCTCCCCATCGATGTTCTCGACGGAGCCCGACGGGGACGCAGGGCTGGTATCGCACGCGGCACCGCATGCCCCGCAGAAGCGGAACCCCGGCGGGTTCGCTTCACCGCACGCGGCGCACTTGTTGCTGAACGCAAATCCGCACTGGCCGCAGAAGCGCTGCGCGGCGTCGTTGATCTCGCCGCAGCCGGTGCAGGGTGCCGTCCCAGCCATGCGTGCTACGCGTACATGTCCGCGGAGATGCGGTTGACCTCGACCACGGCGTCGGCGGGGATGCCGACGCGCTTGGCGGCTGCGACGATCATGTCGGGTGACGGCGCCTCATACAGGCAATAGGAGCGACGCCGGTCGGCGCTGAGGAACGAGAACAGCCAGCGCACGCCCTCGTCCGCGTTGACCTCCTCGATCAGCTTCACGTCGTCGCTCGTGAGCTCGAGCTGCTCAGCGAATGCGCGCTCGATCACGTACATCGGCATGTGCTGGATGTTACGCCATCGCTCAGCTCTCGGCCAGGCCGCGCCGATAGGCGTACGCCGTTGCCTCGGTGCGGTTCGCGCTGTCGGTCTTGCGGAGAATGCCGCGCACGTGGTTCGCGGCGGTGTGCTCGCTGATGAACAGCGCGGCCCCGATCTCACGATTGGAGAGACCGCGAGCCACCAGCCGCAGCACGTCGAGCTCGCGGATGGAAAGGCCGTCCGGCAGCGGCGGGCTCGACACCGGCGCCAGGGCACGGACACGCGCGAGAAGCGTGGGCATCCCGACCGTCTCGGCGAGGAGCGCGGCCTCGGCGAGCAGCTGCTCCCCGCGATCGGAGTCTCCCTGGGCGAGCAGCATGCGCCCGTACTCGTAGGCGGTGTGCGCGAGCCAGGTGGTCGCGCCCATCTGCCGGTTGTGCTGGAGGGCCGCCTCGAAGTGGCCGGCCGCGCCGTCGGTGTCGCCAAGCGTCGCGGCGAGCATTCCGAGGTAGCGATCGGCGGCACCGTAGCAGGCGACGCCGTGGCCGATCATGACGTTCCTGCCGGTGAGTGGCGCGAGCTTCGGATAGACGAGCGAGGCGACCTCCTCATGTGCGATCGCGCCGGCGGCATCGGCGAGGTAGGTGAGCGACGCGAGCCAGAGCCCCTCGCGCAGCGGCTCCAGGCCCTCGGCCTGCACGCGGTCGAGCTCGCCGCGGACCTGCTCTTCCATCGCGAGCTCGGCGAGCATCGCCGCGAGTCCTGGTCGCCATGCTCCGCCGCCGCGATCGCCGGCCGCGAGGACACGCATCACCGGGGCGAGCTCGGCAAGACGGCCCTGCTCGCGCCGAACCCCGAACATCTGGATGCCGTAGACGCCCGACGCATCCCGGCCGACGAGCAACTGGCCCCACTCGCGTGAGCGCTCCGCGGCCGCCTCGGCCTCCGCGAGCCGGCCCTCCAGCAGCGCCAGCGCGGATCGGTAGTGCTCGGAGACGTGGAGGTTGAAGGGCTGGCGCGTGTGCTGCGCCAGCTCGAGGGCGACCGTCAACTCCTGGCGCGCGTGTCCGATCTCGCCGAGCGCCATCAGTGCGGAGACCCGCCACTGCGTCGCCTCCGCCTGGCCCTCGACGTCGCCCATCGCTTCGGTTAGTTCGCGGGCCTCGTTGAGCATCTCGAGGGCTTCCGCGAGGCTCGTGGTTGCACGCGCCCAGTAGACCCCCATGAGCACCGTTGCCAGTCCGGGCCGGTCGTCGATCCGGCGCGCCATCGCGATCGCGTCCTCGCGCGCAACCGCAGCCCGGTCCGAGTTGCCCTCGATCTCGAGTGCGCGGGCGAGGCTCGCGAGCAGGCCGACGCGGAGGGTCGAGTCCTCCCGCGCGAGCACCGCCGATGCCTCCTCGAGGAGCTCGCGGGCGCCCTCGTCGGTGAGCCCCGGCCGCCAGCAGCTCGTCTCGAACCCGATCGCGGCGCGGGTGAGCAGCTCTCCGTCACCGAGGTCTCGAGCGATCTCCGCCGCCTGGCGGAACGCCTGCAGCGACTCGAGCGACCTTCCCGCACGGAACAGCGCTGTACCGAGGTCGAGCAGGATCTCGGCGCGCCGGCGCTCGTCCTCGATCCCCGTCTCCAGAGCCGTGCGAAGTCGGGCCGTGGTCTCGTCATAGGCCAATGCGGCTGACGCCGCCTTCGCGGCGAGGAGGTTGTACTCCACCGCTTGTGCCGCCCCGCCGATAGGGGCCGCCGCCGCGAAATGGTGAGCCAAGTCGGCGAGCAGGCGCCCGTGCCGCGGCCGATCGGCCCCCTCCAGCGCCTCGGCGATGCGCAGGTGCAGCTCGGCTCGGCGCAGAACGCTCAGCCGGTCATACAGCGCGCGGCGCACGAGCTCGTGCGTGAAGCGGTAGGCCAGCGCGGGGAAGGGCAGCTCCTCGATGACCCCGCTGCGCATCGCCGGTTCCAGGGCGTCGATCCGCTCGAGCTCGACGGGCGC
>PLYX01000088.1 GCA_003151895.1 Solirubrobacterales bacterium | reverse complement strand
GACTGGCCCATTCGCGTGCGACGCGACGCGCCCGCGCGTCGGGGTGCTCGGCCAGGTCGGCAAGAACAGCCGCAAGTGGAGCGACCGGACGGTGCAGAAGAGGCCACATGTCCTCGGGAACCGCGCGGAGCACTACGTTGGTCTCGCCACCCCGGACGAAGGGGACAAGCCTGCGCCGCGAGGGTGGGCTACCTACGCACCAAGAACGGCAACCACGAGGTCGACCTGATCGTGGAGGGCGACATCCGATCTCACGTCGCGATCGAGGCGAAGCTGACCAGCACCGTCGACGACCACGACGTGAGACATCTCAACTGGCTCCATCGGCAGATCGGCGACCGATTGGTCAATCGTATTGTCGTCTACACGGGAAGGTTCGCCTACCGCAGAGGAGACGGCGTCGCGGTCGTCCCGCTGGCACTCCTCGGACCCTGATCGCGCCCCGGTCAGGCGAAAAGCTCGGCGACCGTCACGCTGAAGCCCGGCACGGCGTCGCTCAGCTCGACCTCGTTCTCGCCGCCGTATATGTGCGCGTCGCCCTCGGCGCGGTAGACGGTCGCGGTGCGCTCATCGGGGTCGAGCACGAGCACCGCCACGCAGCCTGCCGCGATCCATTCGAGCGCCTTCTCCTGCACCTCGCGGAAGCTGTCGTCGGGCGATACGACCTCGACGGCGAGGTCGGGGGCGCCCGGCCAGAACTTCTCCGTGTCGCCCACCGCCTCGAACCGATCCCTGGAGACGAAGGCGGCGTCCGGAGCGCGCACGGTGTCCGGGTCGTGAGCGAGCACGAAGCCCGTCTCGGCGCCGTACGCCACGCCGACGCCGCTCTGCCTGACATGGGTTCCGAGCAGCACAGCCATCGTGGCCGCGACCCGACCGTGCCTGGCGCCCGCCGGGCTCATCACCCGCAGCTCCCCGCGCACAAGCTCGCGGCGCATCGAGTCATCCGGCATGCCCAGCAGCTCCTCGGCGGTGGTGAGCGTCGATGCGGTCGCAGCCATCGTGACCACAAGGCTACCGCTCCCAGCCGAATGGCTCAAGCGTACGCGCCCTGAGGCCGCCCGGCCCGACGTCTGGCGTCCTCGTCATGGTGGAGCACCGTAGCGCTCGGTTGGGACGGTACGCGAGATTCCGCGTCAGCAAGCGTGGTCACGGGCAGCCGCGCCGCCCGGCTCGTCGGCGTCGAGGAGGTCGTCCCCTGGCACTCCTCGGACCCTCAGCCGTCATGGCGACGTGCCGGGGCGGGTCGGACGCGCCCCGGCACGCCCTACCTCGCGCGCCGTCCGGAGAGGGAGAGGGAAGACGCGCAAGCTTGCTTGGCCGCAGCGCACTGCGCTCACCCCATCAGCAGCCTGACGTACGCTGTGAGCGCCGCGCCGTGCTTGCGCCCGAAGCGCAGGTTCACCTTCGCGTTAACGCGCTGGTGGGGATTCTTTGCGAGCGCGCGCAGACCTTGGCTTGAGAGCGTCACGCCTATCGTTACGGTCCCAGCCTTCGCAACACGCGTGACGGAGCGCGTGATACCCGTGCCGGTGGCCACCAGCGTGCCGGCGGAGGGGACCGTGACGCGGATGCTCGCGTGCGAGCCTTTGACGCTGTGGCCGACGACGCGGATTGCCAACGCGCAGCCCGTAACGCTTATCGGCGTGCTCTGCTTGATGACGGCGCCGTTCTGCGCGACGAACGCCGTGGGCATCGCGAGCTTGCTCGTGCACAGGTTGCCGTTGGCGGCCAGCGCTGAGTACTTGCCCTCGGGGAGGGTGAGTTCGAACGTGCCGACGGGGACGTCGGGGATCGTCTTGAACGTGGAGCTCGTGATCCCGGCTTTGCTGATGAACGTCGTGCCGACGAGATCGACGGTCACGCCGTAGCCCTGCAGCACGACGATCAGGCTGGGGAACGCTTCGCCGCCGTGGCTGACGAAGTACACGGGGCCTTCCAACGGGACCGGGATCAATGGGGTGATCGCCTTCGCGTGACCGATCACCGACGCCGCCGGGCACCCTGCCGGATTCGTGTTGAACTGCGCGGCCGTGCAGGCCTTCTGCAGGGTCGTCAGCCTCGACGGCAAGGACTTCGGCAGTTCGACTTTGACCTGTTTGATGTTCGCCTGGCTGCCGAACGGCGCGCTCGGGTAGGTCAGCTTCACGGTCAGGCTCGCGCCCCTCGCACGTGAGGTCTTCCCGGACGTGGAGGCCGCGAATTTCGGGGCGAAGCCCAACACCGCACAGTTGGTGGCCTGGAACGGGAGCGACACGGCCGACGCGGCGCCTTCGGTGCTGTCCAGCGTTCCCGTGACCGCCGTCTTGTCGCAGTTGGTCGGGTTGAACGTGAATTTATTATTCCCGCCCACCCCGGTGATCGTCACGTTGACGTGCTGAATTTCCAGCGGGATGCCCTTCAGGATCGTCGGGATCTTGTACGGCCCGGAGTTGTCGCTCGTGATCGTGAGCGCCGAGGTGACCGGGTCGACTTCGATCTTCGCGCGGACGAGCACGCAGTCGCACGGCGTGCCCTTCTCCAGGTCGTACGGTCCGGCCTTCGCCGGGTTGACGATCGACAGGCCGAACGGCGCGCCCCCGTACGGGCCGGTCATGTAGACCCTGCCGCCCTTCACGCTGAACGGTTTGCCGCCGACGCCGACCGAGACGGTCGTTTCGCCGATCAGGCTGTTCGGGCCGCAGGTTCCCTCGTCGGCCTGCGGTTCGGGGCACAGTTCGACGCCCGTGAGCAGGCCGGAGAGGCCGGAAGGCATGTGCAGGCTGATCGCTTGCAGGTTCTGGTTGCCGTCCGTGCGCGACATCGTCATCGTGAACGGGCTGAAGGCGCCGGCCTGGATGTTCGTCGTCCCGGCCGTCAGCGACGGGTTGAACGGCAGGCTCGCGCCGGGGCACGGCGTCCCGTTGGGACCGTGTTCGATGTTGAACGAGGATTCCGAGTGGACCGGCGCGTTGCCGTCCCACGGCGTGAACGACGCGTTCGTCGTGTACGTCCCGCAACGCGAGGGCGTCGTCAACGGCGCGCGTTCCCCACCGAAGAAGTGCAGCTCGAGGTCTTCAAACGGCAGATCCGGGGTGTTCTTGAACGTCGTCACGAGCTGTCCGGGGGCCGCGCAGGAGACGCCGTTCAGGATCTGCCCCGCGCTTTCGCACAGGAGCACTTCGCCCGCGAGCTTGATCGTGCTCCCGGAGACGGGGTCTTCGACGATCATGTACATCGCGATCAGGCTCCCGAACGGGTTGGCGTCCTGCGCGGCGAGATACACGAAGCCCTTCAACGGGTTCGGCAAAAGCGGCGTCTTGATCGTCACTTCGCCGATCTTCGAGGAGTTCGGGCAGAAGCTCACACCCGGCTGCAAGCCTTCGACCGCCGTCGGCGTGAACGTCGCGGTCTTCACACCCGGTTCGGATTCCGGGTTGAATTCTTCGAAGCCGCTGCCGTTCACGCCGTGGCCGATCTCAAAGCCGGCCAACCCCTCCGAGCACGCTTCCAGCCCATCGGCGCCCGCCGGGTTGATCGCGACGCCTTCGGGGAGCGCCACGGTCGTGTCGCGCAGCGCGGACTCCGCCAGCCCGTCGGGGTTGAGCGCCGCCGTCTGGGGAACGTGTATCCCCACCGTCAGCCCCGAGGGGCTGCTCGCGTCGGTCACGTCGGGTGCGACCGTGATCGTCGCGGGGAACGTCAGTTCCGAGCAGCCGGTCAACGGCAACGGCTCGCCGCCCGCATCGTGCGTGATGTAGCTCTTGGAGACGTAATGACCGGGTTCCTGGTAGGAGTCGACGGAGATCGAGGACTTGAGCGGCCCCGTGCAACCGGTCGGCAGCGTCAGAAAGGGCTTGCGGTGTTCGGCGCCGCCGACCACGCCGAACAGGGTCGTTTTGACGCTGGAGATCGGCACGATCCCCGTAATGCCGAGGGATTCCGCTTGCAGCGGGTACTGCCCGCCCGCCAGCAGACCGGCGTCGATGAACGCCTTTGGGATGGCGAAGGTCGCGCCCAACTGCGCCGCGACACCATGAGGCGGCACCATGTTGTACACGGGAGCCGAGCGGTTGCCGTAACCGACGGGGCTTTCCGTATGCAGGTAGCCGACTTCCGATCCGGGCGCACAGAAGGCTTCTTCTTCTTTCCCCGGTCCCCCTGTGTGTTCCAGTTCGGCGAGCGTGCACTTCGCTTCGGTCGCGTTGGGGTCGCCGACGAACCCTGGCGGGGTGTCCACAATGACGTCCCTGACATTGCCGACGGTCAGTAGCTTGTATGGCGAGTCCCAGCCGGCAAGTTCTCGCCCCGCCTTCATGTTGAGCTGGAAGTCCGTGACCATCGCGTACGGGTGCGAGCCGGCCTGAGTGTCCTGGGTGCCGTCCTGGTTCAGGAACCGGACTTCGAAACGCTTGACGCCGAAACTCGAGCCGGCCACGAGCCGGCCCTCGCTTGAACCGGTGCCGGCGGCATTGCCCGCGGTCAGACGGAAATCGTAGAGGGCCCCCGGTTCAAGAGGTTCGAGACCGCCGATATCGGCCGAGACTCCCACCGGGCTCGTGCCCCACCCGATCTGCCCCGCCGTCTGCGCACACGGGGCGCTGTGAGTGAAGACGGTGGCAGGCTTGGACAACGTTTCTCTACCATCCGCCCAATTGGGGATCTTTTCGTATTCGAACTCGCACGAGGTGACGGGGACGCCGCGCGGATCAACGCTGCCCCGCAGCGTCGCGCCCGTTTCGCTCACGTTCGTCGCGGCGCCCGCCGCGACGGCCGGAAGGGTGCTCGCGAACACGTACACCCTGCCGTCCGCCGGGTTTGAGACGTAGATATCCCCGTTGGTCCCGTTCACCGCGATCCCGCCCTCTTCTTTCCCCGAGACACCCGAGAGCCCCAGCGCGCTGAAGCTCGACCCGATCTGCGTCGCCGTGGGGAGGACTTCGCTTGAGTGCGTACGTTCTAATGCCCCGTCCATTGCACCCGTGTCCCACTCGGCCACGGACGACTGGTCGTCGACGTAGAGATGACCGCTCACCGGGTCCACAGCGACCGCGACATCGCCGGGACCGCTGTCAACCCGTCCGAGATCGGCTTCCCTATTCACGGGCCGGAGTTCACCATCCAGGCCGCCGCCGAACTTCGACACACAACCGCATTCGAGGAACCTGCGTTCTCCGTTGAAAGCGAACCCCAGCACATAGACATCCCCGGTTGGGCCGGCAGCGACGCCGTGCTCGGCGACTGTTTCAACCAGGACTTGGCCGTTTGCGCCGAGCGCGAACCCCGTCACCGGGCCCAGGATCTGGCCCGCATATTCGCCCTTGGCGTTGAACCTGTCGATCACGCCGTGGCCAGCGTCCAGCACGTAAAGGTCCCCGGCGTTGGCGTCCGACGGGCTCCTCGAGTTGTCGACGGCGATCTCGGCCGGGGTGCCGGGCGTTTCCGGGAACGAGAACGAGTGGGCAGGCGTAGCGCCGCCCGTCAGCGCGTTGGTACCCAGCGTGGAGAAGTCGACCGGGGTGCCCGACGCGTCGAACCTGTAGACCGTGTTCGTGGCGATGTCGGCGACGTACACGTCGCCCGTGGATTCTTCCACCGCGATGCCGTTCGGGTTGGTGAACGGTTCGGACGGCGTCCGCCCGAAGCTGGACACGAACGGGTGGGTTTCGGCGAGCGCCGGGGAAGCGGTTACACCCGTGATCGCAAAGACCGCGAGCGCGGTGCAGAGCCCGAACCCCGTAGGAATCCTCATGACTTAGCCCTCCGGTCGTTGCCGGCTTTTCCAGCCGTGGCTTTTTTTTCTTTCTTCTTCTTGCCCTTGCTCTTCACACACTTGCCCTTTTTGTTCTTCACAAGGCCCTTCTTGCATTTCTTAGGCTTTTTCACTGCTGTTTTGAGCACCGGTGGGGGCGGCGCGAGATTCCCGGCGCCCGAGAACGTCTGGCTCGCCGGTTCCCCAAAGATCGAAGGCTGCGGCGCGGGCGCCGCCCGGCACGCATCGGCCGTCGTGCACACCGGCACTTCCGTCACCGGGAAGCCGCCGTCCACGCGCGCGTCGTAGATGGCGAGCGATTCCCCGTTGGGTTCCCCCGGCAGGAGCGCCTGGCGCCCGAGGAAGAACACGTCGTTGCCGCTGGCGCTGGAGCCCAGCAGCCTCGCTCCGCTGGAGCTCGTGCCCGTCGTGATCAGGTGCAGCCCGGTGGCGTAGTCGTACTCATAGACGTCGGCCTGGCCGTTGGTGTCCCGCGGCAACAGCGCTTCGGACGTCTGGAAGAAGACCTGCCCGTTGTTGGACGGGCCGCGGCTGTTTTCCACGGCGCCCGGGGTGCCGAAGGGGTTGCACGACCAGCAGGCAGACCGGTTCGAGGCGGCGCTGTAGATGTACGATCCGAACGTGAGGTAGGCGCCGTTCGGCGACAGCCCAACGCCTCCTCCATGTTTGACGAAGACGATCGTCCCGCCGTGGGAGAGATAGAGGTTCGACTGGCTGCTTTCGGCCGTTTCGCCGAATTGATTCGCCTGCGAGCCCGACATCACAGCTTTGGCGGTGAAGTACACGTAGGAGCCGTCTTCGCTGATGCCGGTGAGAGCCGCTTCGGCGTGGGCGACCGGCGTGAGATCGCTCAACTGGCGCGTGCCCATGTCGTAGCTGTACAGGTTGAGGCCGCTGCCGGGAACCGTGTCTTTCGTCAGGCCCTTCGAGGCGTCGTCGGTGAAGAACACCTGCGAGCCGTCGGCGGTGAGGCCCGCGAACGAGCCGCCGCCGCCCGGGCCCGCTCCTCCTTCCCGCGCTTCGTCGACCTGCACGGTGCGTTCGTCGTGCAAACGCACATACAGGTTCCCGTTCGCGGTGAAGAACACCTCGGAGCCATCGGGCGAGATGTGCACGATCGAACCGGCGACGGGTACCCCGGACGGCAGCGCGAACTGCAGAAAATGCACAACGCCTTCGCTCCATTCGTATTCGCCCCCGCTGCTCGGCGCTTCGGGGGTCAGTTTCGCGCCGTTGTTGAAGATGACGAGGCTGAGATCGGCCGAAGCAGCGACGAAGCCCGCGGCTGTGGCTTTGACGCCCGCCGGCGGTACGTCGATCAACCGGTAGGTGCCGGTAGTGTTGTCGCGCAGCAACAGGTTTATGACGTTCGGCGTTTCGCCGGGCACCACTTCGGAGAGTTCCCCCTCGTGACAGGCATCGAAGGCACTTTCCCCGTTGTCAATAATGACCGACTTCGACAGATCGGGGGAATATGCCTCAATGCCAGCCTCGCCGTTCCATGCACACCGATCGCCCTCATAGGATTGCAGCGGGAGCGCGTCTTCCGAGTACCAGCCGCTCGCGCCGCGGGTGGAGAGGTCCTTCAAGCCGGCCGACCGCGAACCGGGCAGGACTTCAACCGACGTCCACGCAAACCGGTTGCCGTCGCTGGCTGCCTGAATTGGCTCAAAAAAAGTGTCGTTGTTGGTGAGAGGCTGGGCCGAGGCCTTGTTCGGCGGGTCGACAGCCTCGTAGGCGCGGCAGTCGGGCAGGGCCGCCGAGAAACCGCCGCGAGAGTTTTCGTTGGGACAGGCGGTCTGCGCGACCGTCTCCGTCGTGAACGTCCGGTCGGGGCCCACGACCGTGCCGACCGCGTTCGTGACGACCGCGCGGTAGTGGTAGGTCGTGCCCGGCGCAAGACCTTTCGCCGACGCCCAGACCGTGCGCGGGGAGAAGCCCTGGCCCACGCTGCCTTCCGGGAACGGTACGCTCACGCCATGAGGCCCTTCGCCTTGCCTGTATTCGCGCGTGTCGTATTCGAAGCGATACGTCGCCTCGCCCCCGCCCGGGGTGGCCACCACGCCGAGCTTCGCTTCAAAGGCGTCCACTTCGGCGGCGAACTCCCTGCCGATTGTCGGCAATTCCGGCGGCCGGTAGACGTGAACGACGTTGTTCATGCCGTCGGTCACGTACACGCGCCCGCTCGCGTCGTCCACCGCCACCATGTTGAACGGCGGACCATTCGACTCCCCAGGCAACGGCCCGGCCAACCCGAAGCTGCCCGCGCCGACGTCGGCGAGCTGCGCGCCGCCGGCGTTGTACTCGACCAGGTGGCTGCACGGCGATGGGAGCCCACCGCAGTCTTCCGCGCTGTTCTTGACGATCGCGAACACGTCGCCGCGCCCGTCGAGCGCGAGCGAGCGCACGCCTTCGCTCTTGAATTCGCTCTTGAATTCGCCGGTCGGACCGAACTCCTCGATCCGGTTGTTGCCGTCGTCGGCGACCCACACGTCCCCGGAGGAATCGACCGCCACACCGGTCGGTTCGCTCAGAGCGTGTTTGCCCGAGCCGGTGAACTTTTTGAGCGGGACGCATTCCACCGGTTCGCCGCTGCAGACGGGGTGAGGACTGTACTCCAGCACCTCGTTGCCCGGGACGTTCGGCACATAGACGTTGCCCGCCGAGTCCGTCGCGAGCTGCGCCAAATTTTCGAAGCTTCCATTGGGTTCGGATTCCGTCCAGAACGGCGGCACACCGAACGACGACCCTTCAACCGGCGCGCCCGTGTTCGGGTCGTACTGGCCGATTTCGTGGGAGTAGACGCCGGCCGCGTACAGGTCCCCGTTGGTCGGGTTCACGGCCGCGCCGTAGTAGAGCGTGGGGGGGAACGACGACAGCGGCGAGATCAGATTGCCCGAGGCGTCGAACTTCCCGCTGCTCCCCAGTGCGAGTTCTTTCGTCGCCGAACTAAAGCCGATGTAGGCCGTGACGAACACGTCGTGGCTCGACTGGTCGACCGCGACGCCGAGGCCTCCTTCCGAAGCGAATTCGCCGCTTGAGACGAGCCCGGGGGCTTCGGCCCGCGCGACACCGGCTGAGAGCGCGAGCAGGGCCAACAGGGCGCAGAGCGCCGTCACGGAGGCGGCGAGGAGGCCGCGCACCGGGCGAAGCGGCGAAGAACGCTCGGTGAGCTTGCCGGCCGCTGTGAGTAAAGACACAGGGGTTGTCATTTACTTCTTCACCTTGCCCTTTTTCTTGCTCTTCCGGGGGACACATTTGTTGTGCTTCTTGACGAAGCCCTTGCGGCAACTCGCCGGCTTTGATTTCGCTTTCTTCACTTTCGCTTTCTGCTTGCCGGCTTCCGCTTCCAGGCGCAGGAGGCCGGCGGTCTGGGCCGCGATTTCGCCGTACTGCTTCTGCTTGGCCGCGTTCACCGCCGCCGCTTCCGCCGCGCGCTTGGCTTCTTCCGCTTCGAGCTTCTGTTTGGCCGCGTTCGCCGCCGCGAGTTCTTCCGCCGGTTTCCTGGCGGCCGCCGCCTGCGCTTCGAGTTCGGCCCGGCTCCTTTGCGTTGTGAACTGGAGTACTTCGCCGCGAACGGGTTCGCTCACCGCGGAGCTCTTCGCGACCAGCCAGTAGGAGTAAGTGGTATTCGGTTGCAGACCGGTGAGCACGATCGGTGTCACACTCGCCTGGACCCTCCCGCTCACGAACGCCGTCGCGCTCCTTTCGATTGTGTTCGACGGCAACACGTATTCGACGTAATATTCGGCTTCGGCGGCGCCGGGATTGAGCTCGCCCGTGAGCTTCGCGCTCGTTTCCGTGACGTCTTCCGCGACACCCGTCTGGACGGAGGGCGCCGCCGGTTTCGTCGTGAACTCCTCAGCCGCCCCATGCACCGGTTTGCTCGCCACGGCGTTGGTCGCGACCAGCCAGTAGTGGTAGGTCGTCGATGGTTCAAGCCCGCTGACTTCGATCGGCGGGACTTCCTGCTGTGCGCTCCCTGTCGCGGTCGCTTCGGCGCTCTTTGTGCCGCACTTCTCTGCCACTTCGTCGCATGGCGCTTCGCCGTATTCGATGTAGTATTTGGCTTCGCCGCCGGGGTTGAGCTTGTTCGGTTCGAGCAAGCTCCCAAGCCTCGCGCTCGTCGCCGTGACTTCTTCCGCTGAGCCGGTCTGCACTCCCGAGGGCGAGGACAGCGTTTCGAACTCCTCTGGCGTGCCCGTGCCTTTGGTTTCTTCGCCCTTCGCGTTCTTCAGGACGATCTGCCAGTGGTAGAGCTTTTCCGGTTCCAAACCGGTCACGGTCAAACTGACGCCCTGTTCGAGACCCCTCAGGGTGCCCTGTTCGCAGGGCTTTTCGTGTTCGGACACGCTCACCGTGCCATACTGGAAATGACATTCCGTGACCTGGTTGTTCGGGTTGACGGTCCCTGTGAGCGTCGCTTCCATGGACCCAGTCACGGGCACGGGCGTCACGAGCGCCGGACCGCTCTCGCTGACGATCGCGGGCGGCGGAGCGAGGGTTTCGACGACCACTTCGTTACCCACAGTGGCGTTGCCGAATTCGTTGGTGGCGACCAGACAGACCCCGTATGTCCGGTCAGGCTCCAGGTTCGTCACTTCCGTTTTCTCGGACAGCGCCGCGCCTTCGACTTCCGGTTCCTGGCCGGTCCTCTGTTCGCCGGCGCCGGTACACGACGAACCTTCGTCATAGGCGAAGTACCAGCCCGCTTTCGTGGTCGCCGTCCCAAGCGGGTTCAGCGTGCCTTCGAGCTTCGCCGAGGTGGCCGTGATCGTGACCTGCGGCGCGGGTTCGGTTTCCGGTTTTTCCGGGGGGACAGTCGTTTTGAACGGCACGGCGGGCTTGCTGACCGTCGTCTTAGACGGGCTTTCCAGGCTCGTGACCGACAGGCAGACCGCGTATTCGGTGTTCGCGGTGAGGCCCGACACCGTTTCAGAGACTTCTTCGTGCACCCCGCCGAGCGACAGGCGCGACGAGGTTTCGCCGCCACCTTCGCATTCCGTGCCCGTGCCGGCTTTGTAGAGGAACTTGTAGGTGTCGCCTTCGGTCGGTTCCGGCGCGGCGGGATTCAGGACGCCGAGGAAGGTCGCCGTGGTCGCGTGGACGGGCGCTTCGACTTCGAGCTTGGGGGCTTCGGGGGCCGCCGCCAGCGCCGGGGCGGACGACGACATCGCGCCGGCCAATACCCCAGCCGACGCCGCGACTGCCATCAGTATTCTGCGAAAGCCCATCCCTTATCCCCTCTCCTCTGCGCCCATGTGGGTTTGCCTGCCGTCTCGTCGAGAGGCTGCTTGTGCGACTCGACGACGCGATCATGCAGTCCGCATGTGAGCGTGTCTAGTCCAGCACTCGACTGTTCTTGGCCGCGACTAGCGCCGACAGGGAACAGCCATCAGTCAGGTTTGGGCGTCAAACGGAGATCCGCGCTACGCTTCCTCCATGCCCACGCTGGTTATGGATCCGCCTCCCGCCGACTTCGAGACGCTGCTGGAGCGCCGGCGGCGGCTCGGGCAGGACCGGTGCGACGAGGTGTGGGATGGTGTACTGCACATGGCTCCCGCCCCGCTTCGCCGACATGCCCGCCTGCAGGCCCAGATCACCGTGCTGCTGGAGCCGCTCGCTCGCGCCGCGGGGCTGGAAGCCGTGGCGGAGTTCAACATCGGCGAGGCCGACGACTACCGCATACCTGACGGTGGCCTGCTCGCGCCCGGACCCGACGCGCTGTACGTGCCGAGCGCGGCGCTGGCGGTCGAGATCCTCTCCCCCGGCGACGAAACCTGGGCCAAGCTCCCATTCTACGCCGCCCACGGCGTCGACGAGCTCTTGATCTTCGATCCCGAGCGCAAGCGCTTCGACTGGCTTGCGCTCGCCGGCGACGGCTACGAGCCGATCGAGCGCAGCACGCTGATCGACCTCTCCGTCGCCGAGCTCGCGCAGCGGATCGACTGGCCGTAGCGCGCCCGCGCGTGCTGCGCGCATGTCTGCGACCGCTCCGCGCCGATGAGCGCCGATGCCCCCTCCTGGCCGCCCCGCGTCGGCGAGCTGCTGCCGCGCGCCGGCCTGGCGATCATGGTTCGACCATCCAGGCGAGCAGACCGGCGGGCACGGCCCATATCTCCTCGCCGACATCGAGGATGTCGCGTGTGGCGAGGATGCCACGGCCGGAATGCTCGTCGAGCGCCTTGCGCTCCTTGCGCCACTTCTGGCTGACGTACTTGGACTCGATGGGTGTGTGCAGGAGCGGACCGACGAAGTCGATCTCCGCGCCCGTCCTGGGGTTGCGCTGCACCAAGCACGGCTGCCTCGTCGAGGATCGGGAGATGGTCGGTTTGGGCGATGCTGCGGAGCAGGCAGACCCCGAGCTGCTGCTCGGACAGATAGGTGACATCCGGTGCAGCGATCGAACGGTCGCGCAGCGACGGCAGCCTGCCGATCGCTCAGAATGCTGAACAGAACCCAGGCAAAATCAGGGGTGATCCTGCACAGAACCTGGGCAAAATCGGAGTCCTTACTGAACAAAACCAGGCCAAATCCAGATCTAGTCCTGAACAGAACCTTGCGTAGACGACTGCCGCGGCGCTCCGGGTGCTCTGCGTCCTACGCGACATCGAGCGCATCATCTTCCCCCCGGTCTCCAAGCTGCGCCGCATCGGCACGTCGGGCACGCTCTTGAACGTCGATGTGGTGATCGACCTTTTGTTGATGAACGTGTCGACCACAAGATGCTCAAGATCTCCGCGGCCGCTTGGTCTTTAACAAGAACATTCGCCCTCGTGACTAACCGCCGATAGCCACACAGAGGGCCGGCGCAGGTGTAGGCTCGACACGGCGGACACGAGGGAGGAGTGATGAAGTCAGCAGGGTTGAATGAAAGAAGCGCCGCGGCGATGCGCTCGCCGATCAACTGGGCGCTGCTGGGACTCTTGATCCAGCGACCGAGCTACGGCTATGGGCTCGTGCAGCGCTTTGAGCGCACCTACGGCGACACGCTCGAGCTCTCGAGCCGCTCACAGATCTACACGGCGCTCGACAGCCTTGCGCGCCGCGGCCTGATCGAGCACGCCCAGGACGCGCGCGTCGAGGATCCCGTGCGCCAGCCAAAGCTGCAATACAGGGCCACCGAGGACGGAATCTGCGCCTATGAGCGCTGGCTGATCGAGCAGGTGAGCGACGACGAGCGGCGCTCCCGGTTGATCGCGCAGCACTTCGCTGGTCTGTCCCTCGAGCACGCGCTGCGAGTGCTCGAGCGCTGCGCGGAAGTGTGTTTGGAAGCGGCGGGCAGGCTGCCGACGGATGACGACGAGGAGCTCTCAGGTCGCCCGGCGCTCGCGGAGAGGCTCGCCGGCGAAGAGTGCCGGCTGCGCGCCGGGGCGGTGCTGAGCTGGATCGAGTACGCCCGCAGCGAGCTCCGTGCCGCCGCGGCCGGGACGCAACCGTGAGCCTGCTCAGCATCGAGCACGTGTCCCTGCTGGACCATGAGAGCGAGGGACGGCTGCTGCTCGACGACATCCGCCTGGATCTCGACGGCGGGGAGCTTGTCGCGATCTGGGGCAAACGCAGGTCGGGGCGCTCGAGCCTGCTGCATCTCGCCTGCGGCCTGGCCCAGCCCGACGGCGGCGTCGTGCGCTTCGACGGTCGCGAGTTGCGCGGCCCGACGGCGATCGGTGACGGGATCGCCTACTGCGCCGGCGGCTTTC
>PLYX01000202.1 GCA_003151895.1 Solirubrobacterales bacterium | reverse complement strand
TCGTAGCACTGCAGGCGGATCAGCTCGCGGTTCAGGTAGCGCGCGAGCGCCTTCGCCAGCTCGGTCTTGCCGACGCCGGCGGGACCCTCTACGAGCACGGGCTTGCCGAGCTTCGTTGCGAGGTAGGCGACGAGCGCCGTGGAGTCGCTCGGCAGGTAGCCGGCGGAGCGCAGGCCCTCGGCGACCTCGGCTGAGGAAAGGGGTCCCTCGGAGGGCATCGTCGGGGGAATGATAGGGGTCGTCAGTGCTGGTCTCGCTCCGGCGGCGGGTCCTCGAAGGAGAGCTGGTCCGACGGCGCCGGAGGGAAGCGGGGGCGCTTTGGGGCGGCCCGCACCGCCACCGGGGCCGCGCGCTCGACGCGCTGAGGCGATGGGGCGATGACTGTGACGTCCTCCTCGACCGGCGGACGTCGCCGGCTACGCGGGCGCACGAGCGGCGGTTCGGGGACGCTCGTGGCGCGCATGCGCCAGCCGGCGTACGTGAGCGCCCCGGCGGCGACGAACGCTAGGAAGAAGCCCCACTGGATCCCCACCGGGTAGCCGTGGCCGGACGGACGGGAGAACACGCGGTAGAAGATCAGCAGGGCGGCCCAGCCGCCGGCGACCATCACGACGCCGCCGTCGCTGCCGGGCATATGGAAGTCGCGACGCTCTGCACGGGCGAACATGAGCGCGATCACGCCCGCAGCGACGAGGAACACGGCGGCCTCGACGAACGACACGTCGCCGAACGCGCTGATCGAGCGCGAGTTGATCGCCCCGGTCCTGCGGTCGAGGCTCTGCAGCTCATACCAGGGGAAGAACATGGTTACGAGCAACGCGAGCGCCGCCACCGCGGCGAGGCGCTGCTCGGGCGTAAGGGCGCCCCAGGCGCGTGCCAAGCGCGTCATACGCGTGTGGCGGCGGCTGCTCCCAACCGCTTGACCAGCAGTTTCGAGTCCCGCTCGGAGACCGTGCGCAACTGGCCCTGGAAGGCGAGCTTCCAGTGCTCGGCCGGCCACTTGCGCACGTGCTCGAGCTTGGTGGCGAGCGTCTCCGCCGGCACCCACTCGTCCTCGTCCAACACGATCTCGGGCTCGGTGGCAAAGCGCCACGGGTAGGCGTCCGCTTTGCCCGGCTTCCCAGGCCAGAGCTTCGTGCGGTCCTCGTACATCTCGCCCGTCACGACGATGCTCCCCGCGAATGCCATCGCCTTCGTCAAATAGAGGACGATCCGGTCTTCCGGCTCGATCTGCAAGGCCCGCGGCCGGTTGCGCTCCTTGATCCCGATCACGGAGAAACCGTGCGCGCGCGTGGCCTCGTGGTTTTCCGGCGAGGCCGTCAGGATCCAGGTGTGGGGGGCGGCGGCGGGCATGGGTCGATTGTATGGCGCGGTGGTGCCCGAAAGGGCTCAGTTGAGATACGGTGCTGGTCGCATCGGCTTGTCCGCGCCGCTCTCGGGAGTGGCGAGTCGACGCTCGAATTCGTCCACAAGCCCGAGCAGGCCGACGGCTTCCCATGCGCGGTTGCGCCGTCCGACGGTGACCTGCTTAAGCACGCCGGCCGCATGGAGGTCGTTCATCGCCTTGTGGGCGGCGGTTGTTCGCGCTCCCGTCAGGGCGATCACCTGGCTCACGCGCAAGATTGGTTGAGCCGGCAGCGCTTGGATCAGCTTGCGAGCGGTACTGCCGCGGCGCGGATTGCCGGCCTGCGCGAGCCAGCGCTCATCGAGCTCGTCGAGCTCCTGAGCGAGCCGGCGAGCCGCTCTGCATGCCTTGATCACGGTGAGCGCGAAGTCCAGGTACCAACCCTCCGTGTTGTCGGCTCGGTAGGACGTGAGGCCGCGAACGTAGGCGTCGCTGTTGGTGGAGAGCACCAGCGACACCGGCGGCACGAAGCGCGGAGCGAGCGCCGCACGGCGATAGACGACGTGGATCAGGCAGCGGCCCGTGCGGCCGTTCCCGTCGGGGAACGGGTGGATCGTCTCGAACTGGGCGTGAGCGATCGCGGCCTGCAGCGTCGGAGACAGGTCACGGCGATTCATGAACTCAGCGAGATCGGCGAGCAGTCGCCCTACGTCGCTCGCGGGGGGCGGAACGAACGCCGCTCCGCGTGGGTTGTGGTTGTTCCCTCCGATCCAGTTCTGGCGGGTGCGCACCACCCCGGCGATGCGGGCGTCGCGAGTGCTCTCCATCAGCACGCGATGCACGTCCACGATCGCCGCCGGGGCCAGCGAGGCGAGCGCTGAGGTGACCGTGATCGCGTGCTCCATCGCGGCGATGTTCGCCAAGATCGACTCGGCGGTCGTGTCGCGGTGCTGGTCGTCCCCGGCTACAGCCGCTCTGGCAAGCCGCCGGTGCGACATCACCAGGCCCTCGATGCGCGACGAGGCGACCGACTCCTGGCGCAGCAACTGGCGGGCCAGCGCCTCGAGGCCGGTCACGCTCGGAAGATCGTCGTTGAGCTCGCGTACGGCCTCGTCCGCCTCCTGCAGAACTCTCGAGACGGACGCGGGCAGCACCGGGTCCATGTCCGCGATCTCCTCGGGCACATAGGCTTCGTATTCGAAGGGCATGCTGAAGCGGGGATCCATCGGCAGCGACGGATCGGGCGTCCAACGGCGTGTGACGAAGTGCCCCAAGTCGGACTAGCCTAGCGCCTTATGCCGACTTACGCAATAACTTGGACTAAGGTCCTCGTATACCCAACCTTATTTGGGGTTGTGCAAGTACGGACCCCCAGGCGTGGGGCCCTGAGCCTCAACAACGAGCGGAGGCTCACAGGGCGGGCAGCCGACGCGCCGGCGGTGAGATCCGCTCAACTCGCGCGGCTCTGGCACTCTTGCGGCCGGCTTTCGACGGCGGCTTCACCGTGATCGACCCGCTCGCGACTTCTTCGTTGCCCGCCAGGTCCCTCGCCCTCAGTGCTACCGAGTAGACGCCCGGCTTCGGCGGCGTCACCCACAGCAGCCGCGGCCTGCCGCCTTCGACGGTGACGTTGTTGATCCACACGGGCTTTTCGCCGAGCTTGATGACCATGCTCACGCTCGAGATCTTCGAGAGCTTCAGCTGGATCCCGGCGCGTTCGTTCGTCTTCACGCTCTGTGTCAGCAGTTCGATCACAGGCGGTGTCTTCACGTCTTCGCGGAATTCCTTCGCCGTGGTGCAGTAGATCGCGTCCCCCGGGATCTGTCCTGTCGTCGGGGTGAGCGGCTCGCCCTTGCCGGTCTTTTCGCAGAGGTGTTCGAGGAATTCCGCGAGCAGTTCGTGGTAGTTGAGGTCCGATTCCGAGCTCTGGTCGTACTTCGACCAGGCACCCGTGTCGTAGTGGGGCACTTCCGCGCGCGCCTCCGCGTCGCCGGCTTCGAACAGCTGCTGTCCCAGCGGGTCGCCCGTCAGCTTCGTGTATTCATAGAGTCCCACGAGGCTCTGGATGAAGCCGTTGAGGATTCGCTCGCTCGGGGCATACGTGTACTCGAGATAGTGAGCCCCCGCAGGGGTTGCAACCCTTACCCCGGCCGAGGGTCCCGTCTTGAAGATGCCAAGCGCCTGCTGTGCGGCGGTCAGGTAGGACTGTTCGTGCGTAACGCTCCACGCGCGCGCGAGCACCTGTATCGCCGTGCCCTGCGAGAGCCCACTCGTCCAGGGTGGCAGTCCGCCGTCGAAGTGGAACATGTACTCCCACGCGATCCCCCCGGCGCGCTGCGTCGCGAGCGCGATCGCTTCGTTCAGGACTTCCTTCAGCGCGGTCGTTTCTTTGGCGAAGAAGTACCCGTTCGCCTTCCCGAACGTCGCCAGCCACTGGATCTCGACGCCCTGGCCTGGGTAGTACTCCCACACGACCTTGCTCCCCGTAAAGCTCACGCGCTGGTCGGCTCCCAGCAGCCGTTCGGTCGTCCACCACTGCCTGTTGCGTTCCAGGGTCGTGAAAACCACCGGCAGACGCGACGCCGTCAGCAGGTTGCTCGTCGCCATCGCTTCGACGTTCGCCACCACCGCCCCCAGTTCAGCCGCGCGCGTGCCCGAGAGCTTTCGCAGCGACGTCTTCGCCGCGCTGTACGCGCCCTGGTACTGCCTGTACGCGGTTTCGGTGATCGCCCCGCCGCGCTGCAGGCGCTGGAGCGCAGCCGTCACGGTCACGCGGTGAGCGGCGCTCGCGCCGGGCGGCGCCACCCACAGGGCGGCTACGGCAAGACCCAGCGCCAGAGCCCCCCAAGTCGGGGGGCAGGCGCGCGGTGGCTTGGCGGGCACCGCTAGCGCGCGCAATGGCTTGGCAGGCACCCGCCTGATGCTAGGCTCATTCGCGTCTGGTCGCGCAGCAAACGTTGCAGCGCGCCGGCCTCGTCGAAGCATTGAGGGCACTCTTGAAGAACACCACTCTCCATGCGGCAGTTGCGCTTCTCGCCGCAATCTCCTGCGCCTGCCTGCTTAGCGCCTGCGGGGGCGCTTCCGGGAGCGCCCAATCGCTGCTGGACGACACCTTCTCCGGGCACACCCAGATCGAAAGCGGCAACGTCAACCTCTCGTTCGCGCTCGGCGCCGCCGGTCGGAGCGCCGCCACCAAGCCGCTCGCGGTACGTCTCAGCGGCCCGTTCGAGAACGCGGGCGCCGGCAAGCTCCCGCGCTTCGCTCTGCAGCTCCAGCTCAGCGCCGCCGGCCACGCGCTGCAGGCCGGCGCCACCTCGACCGGCTCGGCCCTGTTCGTCGAGCTCGCCGGCACCTGGTTCTCCACACCGGACAGCACCTACAAGGCGCTCGAGGAAGGCTACGCGCAGGCCACGAAGACAGCCTCGACGGCCAAGGTGCGCTCCACGTTCTCCTCGCTCGGGATCGAACCCGGTCACTGGCTGTCGAACCCCACGAAGGTCGGCACAACCACGATCGCCGGGGTTCAAACGGTCCATCTCACCGCAAGCGTCGACATCCCCGCTTTCCTCGCCGACGTCTCCAAACTCTCCCAGGCTGGGGGAGCGCTTGGGCTCGGCTCCCCCGTCCCGGGCGCCGGCACCGGCACCGGCACGCTTTCGCCCACCGTCATCACGGAACTGGCCAAATCGATCAAGTCCGCCCATGTCGACATATACACGGGCCAGAGCGACCACCTCCTGCGTCGACTGGAAGTCTCCGCGACCGTCTCGGCCACGCCGCAAACGCAGGCGCTCCTCGGCGGACTGAGCACGGCTGACGTGAAGGTGCTGCTCGAATTCTCGGGTCTCAACAAGCCGCAGACGATCGCCGCACCGAGCAACCCCCAGCCCCCCTCGCAACTGCTCCCCGCGTTGCAGCAGCTCGTCGGGGTCCTTCGGGGAGTCAGCTCGTCGGGCTCTGGCCTGTAGTCAGCGGCGCCAGACGGTCAACGACCGTCGGGGTCTAGTTCCTCAAGGGTGCGTCGCACCTCCGACTCCACGTCCATAGGCTCTTCGCCGCTGCGCAGCCTGCGTTCGTTGCGCGCCATCACGAGTTGGCGCACCTCTTCGGTCAGGCCCGCGTCGTGTCTGCCGTCCGAGGCACCCGCTCCCGCCGGCTCTTCGAGCAGCGCCATCTCCGCGTCGATGTCGAGCGCCTCGCCGCCGCTGCGCACCTGTCTGTCGCTGCGCGCCTGCAGCATCTGGCGGATCTCCATGTCCCGCTCGGCCTGCGCCAACGGCGAATTCGCCGCCGGCGCGCTCGGTGCGCCGGCCGAGAGTCCGCCCTCGCCGATCTTGTCGTACAGGCTCCCACCCGCCAGGAACGACCCCACGCCGACGAGCACGAACATCACCACCGCGCCCACCACCACGAACGTGAACGGTTCCATCGCCTGATTGTGGCTCACTTCATGCGATCTTGCCGCGTCGATGGAGCGTACGCGCGAAGGCGCCTGCGCGCGGGGGCTTCGCTAACCTTCGATCCAACAGGTTGACTGACTAGTCAATCTATAAAATGCGTCACGTCCTAGGAGAACACCAGACCATGGTCGATTTCACGCTCACCGACGAGCAGAAGAACCTGCGCGAGATGGCCCACGACTTCGCCGAGAAGGAGATCCGGCCGGTCGCCTGGGAGTACGACAAGGACGGTACCTGGCCACAGGACATCGTCGAGAAGGCATGGGGCGTGGGGCTGATGAACTCGCACATCCCCGAGGAGTACGGCGGCGTTGGCGCCGGCTACCTCGACGGCTGCCTGATCGAGGAGGAGCTCTCCTGGGGCTGCTCCGGCATCCAGACCTCGCTCGGCTGCAACGGCCTGGCGACCGCCCCGATCATGCTGGGGGGCTCGGAGGAGGTCAAGAAGA
>PLYX01000166.1 GCA_003151895.1 Solirubrobacterales bacterium | reverse complement strand
ACGGGAGGCATGACTGTCGGGCTTGGCGCCGCGGGCGCTCTCCCAAGTGCAGGATAGTGCTATGTAGATGGCCTTGGAAACGTTCGATGCCGTAGAACTTCCATGAGGATCGCGATCGTCGGCGCCGGGGTGTCCGGGCTTGTATGTGCACACATGCTGCAACGCGATCACGAGCTGGTCGTATTCGAGGCTGGCGAGCGGGCCGGTGGGCACGCCAATACGGTGCGTGTCGAGACGGATACCGGATCCTATGATCTCGACACGGGCTTCATCGTCTTCAACGACCGCAACTATCCAAAGCTCGAGCGCTTGCTGGGCGAGCTTGCCGTGCTCACTCAGCCGTCTCAGATGAGTTTCGGGGTCAGCGACGGCCTCGATTTCGAGTACAACGGGGCCTCGCTGAACGGCCTGTTCGCGAGCCGCCGCCAGGCGATCGCGCCGTCCTTTCACCGGATGATCGCCGACCTGGTCCGCTTCAACCGGGACGCCCGCCGGCTGCTCGCCTCCGACGAGGACCCGTCGCTTCGGGAGTGGCTTGCGCAGCGACGCTATTCACGTGTCTTCGTGGAGCGGTTGATCGTCCCGCAAGCGTCAGCCGTGTGGTCCGCGGATCCGGCGCAGATGTGGTCTTTCCCGGCCCGCTTCCTGGTCGAGTTCTTCGACAATCACGGAATGCTGGGATTCCGCGACCGGCCCCACTGGCGTACGATCACCGGCGGATCGCGCAATTATGTCGAGGCGCTCACGCGACCCTGGCGCGAGCGCCTCAGGCTGTCGGCGCCGGTGATGGAGGTCCGTCGTCATCCCGATCATGTCACGGTGTGCTCGCGCGGGCATGAGCCGGAGCGCTTCGACGCGGTCGTGATCGCGACGCACTCCGACCAGGCGCTCGCGCTGCTCGGCGATCCCAGCGAGCGCGAGCGCGAGCTGCTCGGGGCGATTCCCTATCAACACAACGAGGCGGTCCTTCACACCGACCGCTCGCTGCTCCCACGGCGCCGGCGCGCGTGGGCGAGCTGGAACTTCCATCTCGACGCGGGTGCGCCGGGACGCTGCACGGTGACCTACCACATGAACCGTCTGCAGTCGTTGCGCGCGGACCGCGAGTTTTGCGTCACGCTCAACCGCACGGCGGCAATCGACCCGGAGCAGATCATCCGGACGATGCAATATGCGCACCCCGTCTACACTCCCGCAGGCGTCGCCGCGCAGGCCAGGCACCACGAGATAAGCGGGCGCAATCGCACGCACTATTGCGGCGCCTACTGGGGATGGGGTTTCCACGAGGACGGCGTCACCAGCGCGCAACGGGTGGTGGGCGAGCTCGGCGCGCAGCGGGCTGAGCCGGTGAGGACATGACGGCCAGCGCGATCTACGAGGGCACGATCCGTCACCGTCGCTTTGCGGTGCGCACACACGAGTTCCACCATCGCTTGGCGCTCCTCTATCTCGACCTGGACGAGCTGGATGGCCTGCTTGAAGGCCGCCTGCTCACCGGCCGGCCGGGTCTGGTGCGGTTCCGGCGGGCCGACTACCTCGGCGATCCCCACACCCGGCTCGCGGATGCCGTGCGCACGCAGGTCGAGCAGCGGACCGGCAGCGCCCCCGTGGGCCCGATCAGGCTGCTCACGCAACTGCGCACGTTCGGGCACTGCTTCAACCCGGTCAGCTTCTACTACTGCTTCACTCCCGAAGCGCGACTAGATGCGGTCGTGGCGGAGGTGACGAGCACCCCGTGGGGAGAACGACACGCCTACGTGCTCGGGCGCACGGACGAAGCCCCGGTACTTGCCGCCACCTTCGCGAAGGCGCTGCACGTATCGCCGTTCATGGGGATGGAACAGCGCTACACCATGCGCCTGGTCGCGCCCGGCCAGACGTTGGCCGTTCACGTCGAGAGCCACGAGCTTGGACAGCTCGCGTTCGACGCGACGCTCTCCCTGCGGCGCGCGCCGCTAACCCGCGGCGGTCTGGCTCGCGTCACCGCGCGCTACCCGGCGGCGACGCTGCGCGTGCTCGCGCTCATCTATGCCCATGCACTCGCGCTGAAGCTCAAGGGCGTGCCGGTTCACCCCCGTCCCGAGGAGCCGGCGTGACGCCGATGCAGCGCGTCGCGAGGCGCATCGTGCTCAGCCTGCTGAGACGTCTGCGCTCAGGTCAGCTCACCGTCCTCGAGGGCGAGCGACGACTGGTGCTGGGGCACGGCAGCCCGCGAGCGACAGTCCAGGTCAACTCGCCGCGGCTCTGGCCGAGGTTGCTGCACGGCAGCCGCGGAATGGCCGGGGCCTACATGCAGGGGCTGTGGGAGGCACCGGATCTGACAGCCGTGGTGCGTGTGGCCGCGCGCAATGCGAGCACCCTGGACGAGTGGCGTCGTCGCGTCGCCCCGGCGCGGGTCCCGCTGCAGGCGATGCGGGGCATCCGCGGGCGCAACACGCGCACGCGCAGCCGCCGTGACATCGCAGCCCACTACGACCTCGGGAACGAGTTCTTCGCATTGATGCTTGACGACACGATGATGTACTCGTCCGCGTACTTCCCGCGTCGGGGGATGACGCTCGCGCAGGCATCGAGGGCCAAGCTCGAGCTGGTGTGTGACAAGCTCGATCTGCGCGCCGGCGACCACGTGCTTGAGATCGGCGCGGGATGGGGCGGTTTCGCCGTCCACGCCGCGAGAACGAGGGGTTGCCGGGTTACAACCACCACGATCTCGCGCGAGCAGTACGAGCATGCCCGCGAGTGGGTGCGAGCGGCCGGGGTCGCCGATCGCGTCACGGTGCTGTGCGAGGACTACCGCGACCTGCGCGGACGCTACGGGAAGCTCGTCTCGATCGAGATGATCGAGGCCGTCGGGTATCACGATTTCGACACGTTCTTCGCGCGCTGCTCGAACCTTCTCGCCGATGACGGGAAGATGCTGCTTCAGGCGATCGTCATCGACGATCGAGCCTACGAGGTCGAGAAGGCGTCGCGAAGCTTCATTCGCACCCACATCTTTCCCAATGGCTGCCTGCCCTCGCTCGCGGTGATCGCGCGCTGCGTCGCTCGGCACACCGACATGCGAACCGTCGGACTCAAGGACCTGACACCGCATTACGCCGAGACACTGCGGCGCTGGCACGCCAACTTCGAAGCGGCGACAGCGCGCCTCGAAGATCTCGGTTACGACGAGCGCTTCCGGCGGCTGTGGCGGATGTACCTCGCCTACTGCGAGGCCGGCTTCGCCGAGCGGCGGATCGGCGTCATGCAGATGACGCTGGCCAAGCCGCAATGGC
>PLYX01000027.1 GCA_003151895.1 Solirubrobacterales bacterium | reverse complement strand
TCGAGATCGACGAACAGCGCCGCGACCGGTGTTTGGCTGCGACGCGAGCGCGCGAGCATCTGCTCGACGCGATCCAGGATCAACGTCCGGTTCGGCAGCCCCGTCAACGGGTCGTGTGTCGCCAGGAACGCGAGTTGCTCATCCGCGCGGTGGCGCTCTGACTCAAAGAACTCACCTACCTGGATAAGTGTGATGTCCAGGGTGCGCTGCAACGCGGCGAGCGCCACAGACAGCACCTCCGCTGCAACGCCCAGCTCTTTCGCGCTCTCGTGCAGCACATCAGCCGCGGCATCGCGCCAGCGCAAACAGCGCTTGAGGACCTCGTTCAGCGGCGCGACCCGATCAGCGGCGAGCTGGCCAAAAATGTGCCAGGTCTCCATGCCGACCTCGCGAGCCGCCTCCAGGCCTTGCCCCGCCATCCAGCTGGCTACAGCCGCCGTCGAAGCCATACCGACGCGTTCGAAGCTTTCCTCGACGGCCGCGTCGAGAACGTGCTTCGATGCTCGGGTTCGAGCGAGCGTTCCAGCGAGCACATCCTCGGCGCGAGCGTTCAGCGCCTCGCCGAGACGACGGAGATCCTCCCCAGGCTCATCCACCGAAGGGGACGGCGACAGCGGGACACGTATCTCATCTTTTCCCAGACTCGAGCGTTGAACGGACATATCAACTCAACAGATCGGCAGCCAGCACCCATTCCATAAGCTCGACCCCCCCGCAGTAGGCAAGCCTCTGTGCGGCTTCTCATGCAGTCCCGATCCTTCGCCGATGATCGGGGTGAGGGCCCGGCAGGATGCTGGGCCCTCACTGCATTAGCGGCCTTTTCGCGGACCCCTCTCGACCGCGCAGTACCGTCAGTCGTTGCGCACGATGGAGAAGCCCTCACCGAGCTCGTGTGTGCCCACGGCGCGGGCACGGAAACTAGTCGGGGGTGGGGTCGGTGATGGCCGGCGCGGTCACGATCAGGGGGGAGGTGTTCGGGTAGAGCGTTGCGATGAGGTCGCGCAGGGTCTGAAAGTCGCGGAGGTTCTCGGTGGCGAGCTCGCGGCCATGGGTCCAGGCGCAGGCGGCGATCTGGATGTCCAGCACCCAGCCGGCGCGCTGCTCGGGCTTGACCCCCTTACGCCGGGCCCCGGTGGGGGGAATGGGGTGCCGCGCGCGAACCCTGCCCGCCACGATCGCCGCGGGCCTGTCCAGTGGCAGGATCTCGACGAGGTCACTCGTGACCAGCCGGATGAACCACCGGAGCCCGGGCGCCATCCCGGGGTTCTCGGTCGCGGTCGCCTGGAGGCCGCGGACGACCTCCATCACGGTGGGCGTCGTGACCGCGACCGGGAGCCCACCGTTAGCGCGTTCGAGGAGATGACGCTCCAGCGCTCCACCGGGGTAAAGGCGGGAGACGAGCGTCGTGTCCCAGGCGGCCGTCACTAGTCGCGGCGGCCGGCGAGCATCGCCTGACGGAACTCATCGGTCGAGGGGAACGTCGCTGACCTGTCGCCGTCGATGCTTTCGGCGGCCGCTCGACGCTCGGATGCCAGCGCCGTGAGCTGCTCGCGATGCTCGCGGGCGGTGGCTCCCTCCTCTGCCAGGCGCACGATCGCGTCGTTCGTCGTCGTGCCCAGCTCTCGCGCCAAGCGCTCGGCCGGGTCAAGGACCGAGGGCGGCACGGTCAGGGTGGTTCTGTGACCTTGACGGTGGGGTGCTCTACGTCGACGCTCCATGACAGAACATCATAGAGCATCAAGAAGGGGAAACCGCGTAGCAGCGTGTACCATCGCTCGCGGTGCGTACCCGACGCCACAAGCCGGTGTTGATGCTCGCCTTGGCGCTCGCCGCGCTTGCGACCAGCGCGGTCGGCCTTTCGCGGGCGCCGGCTGCATACGCGGACGTCTGCACGGGTGGTGCGCCCGAACAGGGGTCCGGGTCGCCGCCGTCCTCGCTGCTCGCGGCGGCGCCGTTCTTGAAGAGCCCCGGCGCAATCCGCAGGACTGCGTTCTGGTCTACGCGCAGCTCGCGCTTGAGAGCTTCGACTGCCTGGACCCGCAAAAGCTGGCCGGCGCGAACCCGCCGATGACGGTCGCGCACGGCGGTCAGCTGCTCGTGTCCGGCTTCGCCCCGCCGGGCACGGGGTCGGTGCAGGTCAGCTTCCAGAACGGCAACGCCACCTTCCCAGCGGTCGGTGGCGTCTACGGCGGCAGCGTGAGCGCGAGCCTGGGCACGGTCGGGCAGGCCACGAACCTGCCCGCGATCGCGACACGCTCGCTCGCGGCCGTCGTGCTCGTCGATGAGACCGGCCTGTACTCCTCCAGCGAAGGTCCGCTCGCCAGCACACGGCGCCTGAAGAGCGTGGCGGCCACCTTGCACGCACACCTGCGATCGGTGAGCGCGACGATCCTCGGCACCGCGGTCACGGCCCACCGAGCGCACGACGACGTGCTCTACGGCCCGGGCGCGCCCACACTCGCGGCGCGCGTAGCGGGAACGCTGCACGCACCCACACCGACCGCGCTGAGCGGCGGTGCGCTGTCGATGTTCGGGTCCGTCGCGCGTGTGGTGGTGCTGGTCGGGCGCAGCGACTGAAGAGAGCGGGACCGGGATCGTACCGATGTCGCTGCACCTCTCGGGCTCGATGCTGCGGTGGGTGGACGCCGGCCAGGTGCGCTCGGCGACGCTGCTCTGAGGACACGGGGAAGCCCCGTCCGGGAGTTGGCCGCGCTTCCGCTCCGCGCGACTTGCGGTAGCGCGGGCTGGTGTGGTCGTTCGCGATTGCTGATCGTCCCGAGGGGGCGTCCGCTCGGCGCCAGACCACTAAGTAAACCGACCTGTGAGGTCTGGATCTGGTGGGCGCGCCTCGCGGCGCGGCGTGCGAGACTCCGTCCTCGGATGAGGTCGGTAGGATGCCTGGCGAGTGGTTCGGGAGACCGTCAACGAGGGATCTGGTCAGCTGGCGGGGATCGGCGCTGAGGCCCCGCGATGACGATTGCCGTCTTGGCCGGGACGAGTCTTGTCACGATGCTGGCGGTTGTGTTGGCATGGGCAGGCATGTCGAAGGTCCGGCATCCCGAGCCGACACGCCGAGCTCTTGTGGCGCTCGGTGCGCCCGCGACGGCTGGGCTGACCCTCGTGTTGGCAGCGGCCGAGCTGGGTATCGCCGTGGTGGTGCTCGTCGTGCCGGTCGGTGTGTCGGGCGTCGTTCTCGCCGGTTTCTTCGCGTGCTTGGCCCTCACAACCGGGCTGCTCGCGCGCAAGGGCCACGATGCGGGCTGCGGCTGTTTCGGGGAGGGAGACGAGCAGCCGCCGGGCCGCGTGCACGTCCTCGTGAACTTGGCGGCAGCGGTCGGCGCCGGCGTTGTGGCGTTACAGTCGCCGCCGAGCCTGGCCGACCTCATGCGAACCGACCCCGGCGCCGCGTTCGTCGTGCTGGTCGTGGCGTGCGTCGGGGCCATGATCTGGAGACTTGTGCTCACCGGTCGCGAGGCTCCGGCGGCTATCCCGGTGAGCGATCGTCTGGTGAGCGCTTCGGCGACGTTCCTCGAGGAGCGCTTCTCGCGGCGCTCGGCGCTCGTGCGGATCGCGGTGGCCGGGTCGGCGTTCTGCATCGCACCGGTGCGCTACCTACTCTACCCCGGTTCTGCGCTCGCGGTGATCGCTCCGTCCAGCTGTGCCGGCGGGGAGTGCACCGACGGCTACACCGCGTTCTGCTGCGAGATCAATAAGGGTCTCAACGAATGCCCGTCCGGGACCTTTCCCGGGGGCTGGTGGATGTGCACCGACTACCGCGGTCGCCAGCTGTGCGCCAGCCAGGGCGTGCGCTACTACGTGGACTGCAACGCCCTTCCCGGCCGTCCCTTCCCGGGCGGATGCACATGCGCGAACAACAGCTGCGACAACCGCCGTGTGAACTGCAACATCTTCCGGTACGGGCAGTGCAACACGCACATCGGGGGTGTCACCGCGGTCGTCTGCCGGATGGTCACCTGCCAGAACCCCGGTTCGATACCGGCCCTGAACTGCAGCTCCTCGGTCGCCGTCGACGACGCTGTCTGCGCTCACGAGGCCCCATGTCTGCAGGAGCCCGCACTTGAGCTCGCCGGCGCCGGTGGCGTCTGAGCGATGAGGACCGTCAGTCGCCTGGCGCGTCACGGCGTGGTGCTGTCGGGGCTCTTGGCTCTCGGTGGAGCGCTCGCGCTCACGATGGTGCCGATCGGGCTCGCGGCGGCGAGCAGCGCCGTGCCGGCGGCGCCCGGCCATGCTCCGGCCGCGCTGCCGGTGCGCTACCGGCCGATCGGCTGCGTACGGCGCGGGCCCGCGGTCGCCTACAGCCACGGTCCCCGGCGCAAAGAGGTGGCGCTCAGCTTCGACGACGGTCCGTTTCCGCTGACGCCGAGCTTCGTGCGGATGCTCAAGGCCAACCATGCGGTGGCGACCTTCTTCATGATCGGCGACCAAGTCACCGCCCGCTACCGGGCCACCCTGCGCGAAGAGCTGCGCAACGGGGACGCGCTCGGCGACCACACCTTCACGCACCCCGATCTCGTGACAGCCGGGGGGGTGCACAGCCAGCTGCAACGCACGATCGACGCGATCCGCGGTCTCTCCGGGTACACCCCCTGCGTGTTTCGCCCACCCTACGGCGACTACGACAGCTCGATCCTACGCACCGCCGCCTCGCTCGGCCTGGCGACGATCCTGTGGGAAGTCGACCCCAGCGACTACACGCTGCCGGGCGTCTCGGTGATCGAGCAGCGCGTGCTCGCGCAGGTCAGGCCCGGCGCGATCGTGCTCTCCCACGACGGCGGCGGCCCGCGACAGCAGATACTGGCCGCCTATCCCGACATCATCCGGACGCTGCGCGCCCGCGGCTACCGCTTCGTCACCGTGCCCGAACTGCTGGGCTTTCACACCATCTACCGCAAGTGCGTGCGCGACTGCGAAGGCGCCGCGATCACGGGCCACCCGCCGCCCGGGTCGATCATCAGGCCCGGCTCCTTCGAGTTGAAGTCATAGCGGCATCGCTTTGCCAGCGAACTCGGCGCAGGCTACGCCTCGCACTGACCGCGCGCGGTGCGGGATACACCTCACTTTGGCCGCGTGCGGCGCAGGGTTCGCGTGTCGTCAGCTCGTCGTAGCGTAAGTCCAGCGCTGTCGAAGTAGTCGAGGAACGCCTTGGCGTCAGCGCGGGAGACGCCCAGCTCGTCGCGTAGCCTCGCCAGCGAGATTTGGCCCTCGGCTTGGATGATCGCCGTCACGCGCGCGGCGGCCGCCGCGGACGCGTCGATGTGGGCGTGGCGTCCGTGGACGAGCCGGACGGCAAGACCGTGTGCATACAGTCCGATGAGATCATCGCTGTCGAGCAGGCGGTCGGGTGATGGGCTGAACCCCTCATCCCGAAGTCTCCCCGCCAGCGCGAGTGCGGACGGCGAGAGCGGCGCGGGCAGAGCCGGTTGCGGGGCCGGCTGAGCGTCAGCCGCGTCGGTCGCGTCAGCGTGATCGTGTGCGGGTGGTTGCTCGCCTGCCAGCAGCCTGCGGAGCGTTTGGATCGGGGCACGGGCCGCGCCGTGGCGGCGCGCGAGGGGGTCGATGATGAGCGCGCCTCCCAGGGTGTCTCGGTGTGAGGCGCCGCGGATCACGAGCCGCTCTCCGGGGCGCGCGAGCAGCGGCGCTTGGCAGCGCAGCTGCGCGAGGCGATCCTCGAGCAGCGGCACGATGCGCGCGGGCGTCGAGCGGGTTCCGTGGTGTACCTGCACCCGCCACGAGCTCGATTGGGTCTGTGCGGGGCTGGGCTCGAAGTCGAGTTGCACGTCGAGGATGTGGGACGCTGTGACCGCGCCGCGCGCTGCGAGCACGTCGCCGCGCGAGACCTGTGAGCGTGACAGGCGCGCGAGGTTGACAGCGACACGCTGACCCGCCAGTCCCCGGTCGCGGTCCTCGCCGTGGACCTGCACCGATCGCACGCGCGCCTCGATGTCACTCGGGTAGATGACAAGTTTGTCGCCGGCCGCGACGGTGCCCGAGAACAGGGTCCCTGTGACAACGGTCCCGATGCCTGTGAGGGTGAACGATCTGTCGATGTGCATGACGACGGGCCCCCCGTCTGAGGCGCGGCTCTTCAGCCGTCCGGTTGCGCGCCCTAGCGCAGCGATGAGGTCAGTCAGGTTGCTGGCCGAGCGGGCGCAGCAGGCGACGATCTCGGCGTCCGCCATGAGCCGCCCCGCCTCCTCGATTGCGGGTCTCGGGTCGGCGAGGTCGGTCTTTGTGATCGCGACGACGCCTGTCGCGACGCCGAGCGAGCTCAGCACCCTGGCGTGCTCGCGGGTCTGCTGCCTGACCCCCTCGTCGGCGGCAATCACCATCAGGTAACAGTCGATCCCGGTGGCGCCCGCAACCATCGTGCGCAGGAAGCGCTCGTGGCCGGGCACATCGACTACGGATAGTCGCCGTCCCGATGGGAGCGTGAGCTCGGCGTAGCCGAGCTCGATCGACATGCCTCGTGTCTTCTCCTCGGGCAGCCGGTCGGTATCGGTGCCTGTCAGCGCTCTGACCAGTGCCGTCTTACCGTGGTCGACGTGACCGGCCGTGCCGAGAGTGAGCGGCGCGGCTGGGTCTAAAGTGCCCGCGCCACGCACTCGCCGGCAACCGTCGTCTCAGCGTCGCTCAGCGTCCGCGCGTTGAGCAGGACCCGGCCCGCGTGGATGCGCGCGAGCAGCGCCGGGTTTCCGGTGCGCAGCCGTGCCGCGAGCGCATCGGGTCCCGCCGATCCGGCGTCCAGCGCCACCGCCGGGCCGGGGAGCTCACACATCGGCAGCGCTCCGCCGCCGACACACGAGACGTCCTGCACGATCTCACCGCCGGTCGCTTCGGCGAGGCGACGCGTGCGCTCGGTCAGCTGCTGCGGGTCGGGGTCGAGCATCGCGAGGACGGGGATCTCACGGCGCGCGAGCTCGGGATCGCGGTGCAGCAGCAGGGTCACCTCGAGTCCGGCGAGGCACAGCTTGTCGATCCGCAGCGCGCGAGCCAGCGGGCTCGTCCGGCAGGCCTCTATCGCTGGCGCGGCGCCGATCAGGATCCCCGCCTGGGGGCCGCCGAGGAGCTTGT
>PLYX01000144.1 GCA_003151895.1 Solirubrobacterales bacterium | reverse complement strand
CCGGTGATGAACACGACCGGCACGGAGTCCATCATCGCGTCGCAGATCGGGGTGATCAGGTTCGTGGCGCCGGGACCGCTCGTGGCAAATGCCACGCCGACCTTGCCGGTAGCCTTGGCGTAGCCCTCCGCCGCGTGCCCCCCGCCCGCCTCGTGACGCACGAGGATGTGACGGATGCCGCCGTCCACGAAGGCGTCGTAGGTCGGGAGGTTGGCGCCGCCGGGCAGGCCGAAGACGACATCCACGCCCTCCGCCTTCAAGCATTCCATTACCGCATCTACCGCACGCATCGCACCGACCTCCTTTCCTTCATGTCAGGGGTCACGAAACCGTGGGGGCGTCGGTGAGCCCCCACTTTTTCCAATGCCGAGTGTACCAGTGGGGTTTCGCCCCAACGGAGCGTGTCCCTGCCGTCAGGAGCTGCCGATGCCGACGCCGATCGCGAGCACGATGGCGCCACCGACGGTGACCACGAGCAGCGAGGAGCGCAGCGAGACGTGCAGGAAACGGTTGCGCACCCAGGCGATCGCGAACAGCTCGACAGCGACGACGATCCCCGCAACGAGCAGGGCCTTGTGGATGTTGCCGATCAGGAACGGGAGCGTGTGGAAGATGCCGCCCAGGGTGGTCATCCCACCGGTGATGGCGCCTCGCACGACCGCCGAGCCGCGACCCGTCTGCTCGCCGGTGTCCGACAGGGCCTCGGACCAGCCCATGCTCACGCCTGCTCCGAGTGCCGTGGAGAAGCCGACGAGAAGCGCGGTATGAGAGTTGGAGGCGATGGCCGCCGCGAAGATCGGCGCCAGCGAAGAGACGGTGCCGTCGATCATGCCGACGAGCGCCGGCTGCACTACGCGCAACACGAAGTCGCGCTCGTCCTCGAAGCCGGCGCGATGGATGAGGCGCGCGAGCAACGACGCGCCGAGATGATGTGAGGTCTTCGCGTTCGTGTTCATAGGCTGCTCGGACAGCCTATGCAAAGGATCGGCTTAGGACGGCCTAAACGCTTCAGGCGCAGAGGCGGTCAGCCCGCGTGCGTGACCGCGCCGCGTTCGGCCGATTCGGGCGCGAGCAGCTGCTCGGGGAAGTCGAGCTCCTCGCCGCAGCGTGTGCACAGCGCGTCGTACAGCTTCGTCACACGACCGCATTTCGGACATTGGCGACGTGGTTCGTCGCGCTCGAATCGGTAGGCGATCGCGGCCATCAGGCCGAAGAAGGGCACGAGCCCCGAGATCAGGAACCACAGCGCAAACGAGCTGCCCTTGATGCGGCCCACTATCCCGCCGGCCAAGCCGAAGCAGAAGGCGATGACTAGGTAGGCCATCTGCGCTTTTCCAGACGGGCCACGGCCGGCCAGTCGCTAGAAGAGGACGCGCAACGCCCAGATGACCGCGATGACGGCCAAGATCACGACCGCGAAGCCCGCGACGGCAACGGCGACGCCGATCAGGACGTGCAGCAGGAAGTACCCCACCACGAGCAGAAGCAAGATCGCGACGATCGTGCGTCCGAGCGAACCCGCCGAAGAACTGTTCGATGGGGACTCAGTCATGCCTAGAGCGTACCTCAAGTGGGACCGCCTCAACAGGGGCGCGCGGCCGGGCAGGCTCTGAGACCCTTCCCGGCCGCGCCCCGGTCACCGCGAGGAGGGGACTCGTGGTGAGGCTTGGCCCTACGCACCTTCCGCTTGGCTACGGAACCCGTGGCACATTCCCCGAGCACGGCGCCGAGGGACGATCCAGCCCATGGGAGCGCCCGACGCTCGTGAGGCGATAGCGTCGGATGCGAAACCCCTGACCTGGAACGTCCGCGGCGTCCTCCGGCAGCAGGAGAAACCGCCGGGGTGCAGTGACCATCGAGTTTGAGATCGGCCTGTTCATGACGCACATATTGGCGTTGGACGGGTCCCTTGCCTTTGGCCTTTCGTCCAAAATGTGGGTCGGACGTGTGTTCTGAGTGCCGAAATCCCGCAGATCCACGGTTGTTGTCGACGCGCCTTTAGGGTCATTTAGTCGCTTTGCTAAATTTTGCCTTCTCCATCTGATTAGCTTTCCTGCTAAGATAGACTGAAGTCTGAATTTAGGAGTAGATCTAAATGACTGTTGAGATCACAGACACCGCAGACGCCTTCGAGAACCCGTTCCGCCCCGGCGCCGGTCACATGCCGCCCTACCTTGCTGGGAGGGCGACGGAGCGACAGGAGTTCGAACGCCTCCTAGGCCAAACGACGATCCTCGAGAATCTCGTGCTCACGGGCCTGCGGGGGGTGGGCAAGACGGTGCTGCTCGACACGTTCAAGCCCATCGCCATCCAACACCACTGGCAGTGGGTCGGAGCCGACCTGTCTGAGTCGGTGAGTGTGAGCGAGGAGACTCTCGCACTTCGCCTCTGCGCCGACCTCTCGGTGATCGGAGCGACGATGACCATTCAGGAAGGTCAGGCAACAGGATTCGCGGGAGGGCCAACCCAAACCAAGCTGGACTTCGCCACGCTCACAGGCATCTATGCGAGCACGCCTGGGCTCGCCGCCGACAAGCTGAAGGCGGTCTTGGAGATCGTGGCCGCCTCTGTGGCTCGCGAAGGCAAGCGCGGTGTGATCTTCGCCTATGACGAGGCCCAAAACCTTGCCGACAGGCAGGCGGAGGATCAGTTCCCACTCTCGTTGCTGCTGGATGTGTTCCAGTCGATTCAGAGGAAGGGCATCCCGTTCATGCTCGTGCTGACCGGGCTCCCGACGCTGTTTCCGAAGCTGGTCGAAGCCAGGACGTTCGCCGAGCGGATGTTTCACGTGCTGACGCTCGACCGTCTGGAGCCGGCCGACAGCCGCGACGCGGTCGTGAAGCCGATCGACCACGCGGGATGCCCCGTGCGCTTCAGCGAGGAGTCCGTGCAGCTCGTCTGCAGCCAATCGGGCGGTTATCCCTACTTCATCCAGTTCATCTGCCGTGAGGTCTACGACGCTTTCATTCAGTCGCAGCGGTCGACCGGGGCCCCAACGCCCGTGCCGATGGACGGCATCACGCAGAAGTTGGACGCCGACTTCTTCGCAGGCCGGTGGGCGCGGGCTACAGACCGCCAACGGCAGCTCCTCTGGTGCATCGCCCACCTCGGCAGCGCCGAGGGGGAGTTCACAGTCCAGGAGGTGGTGGCAAAGACGGAAGAGCTCCTGAACAAGAGCTTCAGCGGGTCGCACGCCAACCAGATGTTGGCAGCCCTCGGAAAGGCGGGTCTGATCTACAAGAACCGCTGGGGCAAGTACTCGCTTGCGGTTCCTCTGTTCGATCGCTTCATTCTCCGTCAGGCTTCGACCACCGAGCCCGCCCAACTCGCTTAGGAGATCCCCGGGCGAACTCAGATGCCGAGCTGCTCGTTCACGAGCCGCGTGACCTCGCCGCCGTCGGCGCGCCCCTTGGTCTCGCGCATCACGTAGCCGACGATCGGGCCGATCGCCTTCGCGTTGCCGGTCTTCACGCGTTCGGCGGCGTCCGCGTTGGCGGCCAGGGCGGCTGCCACGACCGCGGCCAGATCGTCGCCGCCGTCGAGCGCCGCGAGCCCCTCCTCCTGCACGATCGCCACAGGGTCCCCCCCGGCGGCCACGAGCCGGTCGAGCACCTGTCGGGCGGCCCCGACGGAGACGCGCTTGGCGGCGGCGAGCCCGCACAGCGCCGCCATGGCGGCGGGCGTGACGCGTGAGAGATTGGGATCCCCACCCGTCCCCTCGCCGTCGCGCAGGCGCGCGAGCAGGTCGACGGCGATCCAGTTGGCGAGCGCCTGTGGCGGGGGCGGCGGGTCGACCTGCGCGGCGAGCGCCTGCTCGAAGTAGTCGCCGAGCTCGGCGCGAAACGCGAGTTGGCGCGCGCTGTCAGGGCTCAACCCGATGGTGTGCTCGAAGCGCTCCGCGCGCGCGGCCGGCAGCTCTCCCATCGCCGCGCGGGCGGCGTCGAGCATCTCCTGACCGACGGCCACGGGCACGAGGTCGGGCTCGGGGAAGTAGCGGTAGTCGTGAGCCTCCTCCTTGGAGCGCAGCGAGGTGATGGGTGGGTGGGCATTTGGTCTAGGGTCGTAGTGGAGCGTCTCCTGGGCGACCCTGCCGCCGCTCTCGAGGATCGCTTCCTGGCGTGCGATCTCGGCGCGGATGCCCCGTTCGATGAAGCGGAAGGAGTTCATGTTCTTCAGCTCCGTCTTGGTACCCAGCTCGGTCGTGCCGGCGGGGCGCACCGAGATGTTGGCGTCGCAGCGCAGCGAGCCCTCCTCCATGTTGACGTCGCTGACGCCGAGCTGGCGCATGGTGGTGCGCAAGAGCCGCAGCCACTCGCCCGCCTGCTCGGCGGAGCGCAGGTCGGGCTCGGTGACGATCTCCGCGAGCGGGGTGCCACCGCGGTTGAAGTCGACGATGCTCGCGTCTGAGGCGTGAATCCGCCCGCTGGCGCCCACGTGCACGAGCTTGGCGGCGTCCTCCTCGAGGTGCACACGATGGATGCGCACGTCGGCCAGCCGGCCACCGAGGCACAACGGCTCGTCGTACTGGGAGATCTGATACCCCTTGGGGAGGTCCGGATAGAAGTAGTTCTTGCGGTGGAAGATCGAGCGCGGCGCGAGCTCCGAGCCGACCGCCATCCCGATCATCAACCCGAAGTGGATCGCCCGCGCGTTGGCCACGGGCAGCGCGCCCGGCAGGCCGAGGCAGACGGGACAGGTGCGAGTGTTCGGGGACTCGCCGAACGACAGCTCGCAGCCGCAGAACATCTTCGTGCGCGTCGCGAGCTGGATGTGGATCTCAAGACCGATGACCGGCTCGTAGGCGGTCATGTTCCCCCTCTCGGGGACCCCCCATCGCGGGGGGCAGGCAGGCGCGCGGGGCTCGAGTCGAATCCGATCGCCTGCTCGAGCGCATAGGCCGCCTCCAGCAGGCGGTTCTCGCTGAAAGCAGGACCGGCGAGTTGCAGTCCGACGGGCAGGCCCACCCCTCCCGGTCCTGGGTGGGTGGGCCCTCCATTTCCGCCGCTCAACCCACACGGGATCGAGATCGCCGGGATGCCGGCGAGCGACATCGGGACGGTGCAGAAGTCGTTGAGGTACATCTCAAGTGGATCGCCGGTCTTGGCGCCGAGTGGAAACGCGACCGTGGGGCTCGTGGGTGTGACGACGAAGTCCACGGACTCGAACACGTTGCGGAAGTCCTCGACGATCTTCGTGCGCACGCACTGGGCGCGACCGTAGAAGGCGTCGTAGTAGCCGGATGCCAGCGCGTAGGTCCCAAGCATGATCCGCCGCTTTACCTCCGCTCCGAAGCCGTCGTGGCGCGTG
>PLYX01000247.1 GCA_003151895.1 Solirubrobacterales bacterium | reverse complement strand
TCGTCCTCGGGGATGCCCGCCTCGATCTTGCCGACGATGTCAGCGCCGACGTCAGCCGCCTTCGTGAAGATGCCGCCGCCGAGTCGAGCGAACACGGAGATCAGCGAGCCGCCGAAGCCGAGCCCGATGAGCGCGTCCACGGCCGTCTTCTGGCTGTCGTTGAACACCGCGGTGAGCAGGCCGTAGTAGCCGGCGAGACCCATCAAGGCGAGCCCCGCCACGAGCATGCCCGTGATGGCGCCACCCTGGAAGGCGACCCTCAGCGCCGGCGGGACGCCGCCCCGGGCAGCCTCCGCCACGCGCGAGTTGGCGCGCACCGACACGTTCATGCCGATGTAGCCGGCCGAGCCGGACAGGATGCCGCCGATCGCAAAGCCGCATGCCACGGCGATGTTCTGGACGAAGATCAGGGCCACGAACAGCACGACGCCCACGAGCGCGATCGTCGTGTACTGACGGTTCAGGTAGGCGCGGGCGCCTTCTTGGACGGCCCGCGAGATGCTCTGCATCTGCTCGTTGCCCGGCGAGAGCGCGAGCAGGGCGCGGGTGGTCACGAGGCCGTACACCACAGCACAGGCGGCGCACACAAGGGCAACGACAACCCCATGGTTCGTCAGAAAGCTACTCAACAGAAATCCTCCGCGGTCTGGTTGGCGTGCCGCGCGAGGACAATCGCGCGTACCCGAGTTCTCGCACGGGCCACTCCCTACGAGCGCACCACCCGGCGTAAAGGCGGGCGCAGTCTATCGTGCGCAGGAGCGGAAAGCGGTGCGCCGCGACCTCAGCGTCCCGGCACCCACAGCCTGCCGCTCGACTGGGCCGGCCCAGGGCCCTGCTCCTGCTCCTGCTCGCCCTCCGTCGACTTCTCGTGCTTCTCGGCGGCCTTTGCCTGCTCGGCCCGCGGCGCCTGCGCAGCAGTGGGCGTCGTGTTGCTGGAGCTCTGAGCCTCGCGCGCGTAGGCGACCTGCAGCTGGGCGATCGCGTCGCGCAACGGGCCGAGCTCGCGTGGCATGCGCCGCTCGAGGATCGGCAGCAGAGCGCTCGCCCCGTCGATCGCGTCGCGCACCTGCTCGAGGTCCCGCTCGCTCGCGGCGGGTGGGCCGGCGGAAGGGGCGGGTGAGGATGTCAATCCAAGCCGGCGACCGCCGATGTTGAGCAGCGACACCGCGGTCTGAAGGATCATCTCAGAGCTCGTGATGCGGTTGAGCTCAGCTTCGTAGGCAGCTCGCTGGCCCACCACCGGCTCCGCCGGACCACCCGCTTCGCGGGCGGTGCCCGCCGCCGATCGGTCCTCGTCGCTCGGCTGATCTTGCGTCACGGGTCCCCCGGTCTGCTCGTGTCCATCGGCCATCACACGGTCACCTCCTCGGAATAGGTTTGCAGTGTCTCGCGCACCGAGGCGGCGAACACCTCCTCGGGGCTCGCTCCCGCCTCGATCATCCATCTCTGGCGCTGAGCCCCGTTGCGCTCGGGGAATGCGAGCTCGACGCCGAGCTCGACGCGAACCGGCTCCGTCCAAGCGGCGAGCCGCTCGACGATCGCGGCGGCGGGGTACTCTTCGGCGCGCTCGAGGTCGACCATGCGCCCGTCGAGTCCGTAGCGAATCGCGCGCCACATGTTCTCCTCGATCAAACGCGGCGCGGGGTCCGAGAACGGCACGTCCTCATCCACGTCGCGTGCCGCCTGCGCGACGCATGCGACGATCAGACCCGCAAGCGACTCGGACTCGCCGGCGGTGCTCTGCGCGTCGCAGATCCTCACCTCGACAGTGCCGAACTCGAAATGCGGCCGCACCGACCACCACACCTGCGTGAACTCCACGATCGAGCTCGTGCGCAACAGGAACTCGATGTACTCGCGGTAGGACCCCCAGCCGCCGAACGCGTCCGGTATCCCGCAGCGGGGAAAGTTGCGCGTGAAGCTCTGCGTGCGCGCCGAATGCAGCCCCGAGTCGCGTCCGTCGAGGTAGGGCGAGTTGGCCGACACGGCGAGCAGCAGCGGCAACACCGGGCGCAGCCGGTCGCACACGCGCACCGCCCGGTCGATGTCGTTGACTCCCACGTGCACGTGCAGGCTGAAGGTGTTGTTGCGCCACGCCACGTACTTCAGGCCCTGCTCGACGCGCCGGTAGTGCTCGGTGTCGATGATCGGCTGCTTGCGGTAGTCGGCCCAAGGATGCGTCCCGGTGGCCGCCAGTCCCGCGCCCTCCCGGCCCATCAGCGCAAACAGACGCCGCCGACGCTCGCGCTGGAGGGCGAGCGCATCCCCGAGACTCTCCCCCCGACCGGAGACGATCTCAATCTCCGAGGAGATCAGCTCGCCGGTGATCGACGCCGCGAGCAGCTGATCTTGTTCGATCGCACAGTCGCGCAGCTCCTCGAAGCGCGGGACGAGCTCCAGCGTGACGGGATCGAGGATCGCGAACTCCTCCTCCAGACCAACGGTCAGGTCGGTGGCCTGCGCGAAAGTGTCAACTGCCTTGTCGAGATCTAGGCTGGTCACTGTGTGCCCTGCGGGTATGACGTGCGGTTTGGAGTCGGGCCTACGGGCCGCCACGGTGACCCCAGCTTAGGATGCCTGAGGGGCGTGGCGCCCTTGAGGCGAATCAGGTCAGATAGAAGTACAGCGCGTACAGCAGATCGACAGCTGGGCTCGAGGTGTGGACCGTGACCTCCGGCGGCACCGTCAGCAGGGATTCGGAGTAGTTGAAGATGATCTTCACGCCGGCCGCCACAAGCTCGTCGGCGAGACCCTGGGCGGCCTGCGTGGGGACGGCGAGCACGCCCACCACGATGTCCTCGTCCTCCACGACCTGGTGCAGCTCGCTTGTGTTCCTCACTATCTGGCTGCCCACGTCGGTACCGACCTTCGCAGGGTCCACATCGAAGATCGCCACCACCCTGAACCCATGGTCGGCGAAGATGTCGGAGGAGGCGATCGCCTTGCCCAGGTGCCCGGCGCCGAACAGCGCGATGTTGTGCTGACCGGCGGTTCGCAGGATCTTGCGAATCTGCGAGACGAGCGACTCGACGTTGTAGCCGACCCCGCGCTTTCCGAACTTTCCAAAGCCCGACAGGTCACGGCGGATCTGGGTGGAGTTGACATGCGTGTAGTCGGAGAGCTCCTGCGAGGAGATCGTCTCCTTGCCCATCTTCTTAGCCTGCGTCAGCACCTGCAGATAGCGCGACAGCCGAGCCGCCACGCCGAGCGAGAGTCGCTCGATCGAGGAAACCTCGCCATCCTGCTCGG
>PLYX01000183.1 GCA_003151895.1 Solirubrobacterales bacterium | reverse complement strand
GCGGCGGCGGCGCGCGAGCGGCTCGATCGGAACGCCGATACGGCGTGCGGTGGCGGCGGGGGTGCGGCCGCGTACCGGGTTGACGCCGGTGAAGGCCTCGTACAGGACCAGCGCGAGCGAGTAGAGGTNNGCGAGCGTGCCGAACACATCCCCGGTGCGCGTCAGCGCGTCATCCCCCGCCAGCCTGGCGCCCCCAAAGTCGGCAAGCTTTGCGACGGCCGTAGCACTACCGCGCGAGGGAGTCTGCTCGCCTGCCTGCCTGCCGTGTGCCCTTTGGGTATGCCCTTTAGGGTGCGCCCCAGAGGGTGTGCCCTTCAGGGTGCTTGGGCCCTTTAGGGTGATCGCGTCGCTCGGCACGAGCACGTTCTGGGGCTTGACGTCACGGTGGATCACGCCGCGCGCGTGCGCGTGCTCGAGCGCCCCGGTGAGCGCCAGCCCGATCTCGAGGACATCCTCGTCGGAGAGCTGATCCTCGGAGATCAGATGGGCGAGCGTGTCGCCCTCGACGAGCTCTGAGATCAGGTAGAAGGCGTCCTCGTCGGCGCTCGCCTCGTACAACGCCACGATCGCCGGGTGGGCCAGGCGCGCGGTGGCGAGCGCCTCACGGGTGGCTCGCTCACCGTCCTCCTCGCAGGGCTGCGGGATGCGCTTGATCGCCACCGTGCGGTCGAGCTGCTCGTCATGGGCGCGCCACACGGTGCCGAACCCGCCCGCGCCGAGACGCTCGAGCAGTCTGTAGCGGCCGAGCAGCAGCTCACCGCGACGCTGCGAGCGCTCGTCGGAGATACGTATGCGCGCACCATCCGCGGATCCTCGAACGGGTGCCTGTGACGCGTCGGTGGGATCGTCCGCGGGGGCTGCGGCTGGATCGCCCTGAGGCCTCCAGGCGCCGCGATTGCGGCCTTGGACGCGGGTCTTGGAGGAGTCCACCGCCTCCGCGTTCGCCACAGCGAGGGCCTTTCCCTGCCGTGCGATCGTGCGATCTCGCACTGACCGAGAAGTTGCAGCGAACACTCCGAGTGCCGGTGGAGTCATACTGGTGAGCTTCACAAGCCCTGCAAGGAGCACTCTTTTGTCGTTCTTCGACGACGAGGACAAGGAGCCGACCACAGTCCGGCCGGCGCACACCCAACAACAGCAGCGACCGCAGCCGCGCCGTCCGCAAAACGCGGGCGGACGGGTGGGTGGGTCCGAATCAATCGACCATCACTCGATGATGGTGCGCCGGCGGATCGCCGCGGCGGTCGGCGTGGTGTTGTTGATCGTGATCGTGCTGCTCGTGAACGGCTGCCTCAAGCGAGGCAAACAGCAGGCTCTCGAAAGCTACAACCGCAGCGTCAACCAGATCGCGCAGGCCTCGGAATCCCAGGTGGCGCGGCCACTGTTCACGACGCTCTCGGGCGCTGCCGGCAAGTCGGCGCTCGACGTGGAGGTGCAGGTCGACCAGCTGCGCCGGCAGGCTCAAGAACTCGCAGAACACGCCAAGGGGCTCAGCGTGCCGAGCGAAATGACCGCCGCGCAGCGCAACCTGCTGCTTGCGCTCGACATGCGCGTGGAAGGGCTCGCGAAGGCGGCGAGCCTCGTGCGCGAAGCACTCGGTGGCCAAGCCCAGCAGGCGAGCACCAAGATCGCGGGCGCCATGGAGATCTTCCTGACATCCGACGTCATCTACTCCCAGCGTGTGGCGCCCCTGATACAGCAAACGCTGACGGCGGGCGGGGTCAGCGGCCAGACGACCGCCTCGAGCCGATTCCTGCCGAACCTCGGCTGGACGGCGCCCGCCACCGTGCAGTCGAGGATCACGGGCTCGGCGACCGCCGGCACAGGGCCGGTGGCGCCCGGCACGCACGGGCACTCGCTGACGGGCGTAAGCGTGGGCACGAACACGCTCGCGCCCTCGCCGACGCTCAACCATGTCACCGGCGGCGCGAACCCCACGTTCACGGCGATGGTGGAAAACGCGGGATCCAACCCCGAGACGAACGTGAAGGTGGACGTGTCGGTCACGACCGAAGGCAAGACGCTCACCGCCCAGCGCCTGATCAACAAGACAGAACCGGGGAGCACTACAAATGTGGACATCCCTGTGAATGGCGTCACGCTCGGCGCAGCCTCGCGCGTGACGGTCAACATCGAGGCGGTGCCGGGCGAGACGGACCTCGAAAACAACAAGGGCACCTATCTGGTGATCTTTGGGAAATAGGCCACGGATTACTTGAGCGTGCGCCGGCGTTCGGAGGAAGCTGTGGACATTGCCCGCCTCCGCGGCTGCATGAGCGGCTAACTTGTTCTCGATGACCGCCGCCTCGCTGACCGACACTCAGGGGATCCTCGCGCTCGCCGCGATCGCTGTGGCGATTGTCGCCCTCGTCGCGTGCGTAGCGCTGATGCGCAGCGTGCGCCGCATGCGCACCGCACAGAAGCTGGTGCTCGGCGATGGGTCCGAGCGCGACGTGATCGCCCACAGCGCGTCGCTGCAGGAGGCCTTCGAAGCGCTTCAGGAGTATGTCGGGGACGTCGCCCTGCGCCTGGAGGACCGTCTGGACGGTGTCGAGGTGGCGCTCACGGGGGCCATCTCGCATCAGGCGCTGATCCGCTACGACGCCTACAACGAGCTTTCCGGGCAGCAGTCGGTGTCGATCGCGCTGCTCGACGGCCAACGTTCCGGGGTCGTGTTGACGTGCATCCACCATCGCGACCAGGCACGTGTGTACGCCAAGCAGGTGAGGGAAGGGCTCGGCGAGCTGGAGCTCTCACCGGAGGAGGCCGAGGCTGTGCGCGTGGCGCTCGGCGACGGCCCGCCGGCGTCCGCGCCACCCACCGCCCGGGCGCGAACGGCGGCGCCGACGGACACGGTAGATGCCGCCGACGCCTAGCGCGGTCCCGCGCGCCGGCTACCTCGGGCCGGAGGGGACCTTCAGCGAGGAGGCCCTGCTTGGCGACATCGACGGCACGGCCGTGAAGCCGGTCGCCCTGGAGACGATTCGCGACGCCGTGATGGCCGTGCGGGATGGAGGGGTCGAGTGGTCGCTCGTGCCGATCGAGAACTCAATCGAGGGATCGGTGACGGTGACGCTCGATGCGCTGGCCGGCGACGCGAGCGAGGTGGCGATCGTGGGAGAGGCGGTGCTGCCGGTGCGCCACTGCTTGATCGCTCGCACACCGCTCGAGCTCGCGCAGATCGAGGCGATCGTCTCCCACCCCCACGTGCCCGGTCAGTGCACGCGCTTCCTGCATGAGCAACTTCCCCATGCGCGCGTGGTCGCGGCCACCTCGACGGCCGAGGCTGTGCGGCTCGTGGCCGAGGACGAGCCCGACCGAGCAGGTGGCATGGGCGGTGGGAAGTGGGCGGCGATCGGGACGCGACTCGCGGCCGAGCTGTACGGGTGCACGGTGATTGCCGAGGGGATCCAGGACCGTGAGGACAACAAGACTCGCTTTGTGTGGCTCGCACGCGCGGACTCCTCGACGGGAGCGCCACCGCTGCGCTCGCCGGCAGGCCCTGGGCGCAAGACCTCGCTCGTGTTCTGGGGTCCCGGCGCCGACCGCGCCGGCTGGCTGGTGCTGTGCTTGGATGAGTTTGCGCGGCGCGCCATCAACCTCACAAAGATCGAGTCGCGCCCCATGCGCGAGCGGCTTGGGCATTACATGTTCTTCGTCGACCTCGAAGGCTCGCTGGCCGACGACGTCGTCTCTGAGGCCGTCGCCGGCTTGCGAGCCATGTGCGAGCAGGTGCGGGTGCTCGGTTCCTACCCAGCAGCTCGAGAGACCCCAAACGGCTGATTCTTCGCGGACTGACCGGCCAATCCTTCGTGACCGCGACGAGACGAAGACGACCACGAACGGCGGTCCGGCGAGGTCCGGCGGGCGCTGGGCGGGCGGGGGGTCGATACACTGCGGCGCTGAAGATGGAAAGCGCGGCGCCCGCAGAGCCAGTGGGGTCCGTGCCGCCCTCAGAGCACCAGCGGCACGGACCGAGCTCATCGTCGAACACGGCGATGGGTGGCCGGGTGCTCGTCCTCAACGCGACGTTCGAGCCGATCAACGTGTGCTCGGTGCGCCGCGCGGTGGTGCTTCTGCTGAAGGAGAAGGCTGAGCTGATCGAGCGCGGACTGTGGGAGCTGCACTCCGAGAGCTCCACGCTCGCCCGTCCCGTGGTGATCCGACTCGTGAGCTATGTGCACGTGCCGCGCGACACCCACCGGCGCAAGATCACCCGTCGCGCCATCTTCGCCAGGGACGGCTGGACCTGCCAGTACTGCGGGTCGCGCACGAGCCTGACCGTCGATCACGTAATCCCACGCTCGAAGGGCGGGACCTCGAGTTGGGACAACATCGTGGCGTCCTGCGCACCGTGCAACCGGCGCAAGGGAGACATGCTGCCGCGCCAGGCCGGCATGCACCCGCGCCATCAGCCGCGCACCCCACGCGCCGAGATCTTCATCCACGTCGCCAGCCCCACGATCCCGGCGGCGTGGCGGCAGTACCTGCCGACTGCCGCCTGAGAACGAGCTTAAAGGGCCCTAAGCACGGGGGCGCCCTCGACTGGGCGCCCCCCGCTTTCGACTGTGCTGGACACGACCGCGTCGGTTTCGCATCGCCAAGCGCGCCCGGTGGCGCGACTGTGACGCTGCGAGCCGGAGGGACAAGTCCGGCGACCTACGCGATGGTGGCCCGGGTTGGATTCCGCTAGGCGGGTCCAGCCGAGTGCCTCGGCCTAACGGCCGGCCACCTCCAGAGTCCCGCAAATACTGTCAGCCAACGTAGGACCACCTCCTTTCTCTGGTCCTTGAAATGTAGCGGACGGAGGCGACGATGTGGGCCGGCGGATCCACGCACAGAACAGAGGCGCGTGCCCCCCGCGTTTTCGGCGCGAGGGGCACGGCCCGGCGGGTAGCCTCATGTGGCCGTGATGTAGCCGCTCATGTAGCCGGGGTGCTGCATCGCCCACCCTCCGGCGTCGCTGTCACAGGGAACCATGCAGGTCCACTCGAATCTGCCGGCTTTGGAGACGAGCAGCGTGTAGGTGTGCACGCCCGGCTGACTGATGATGTTCACGCCCGCGACGGCAGAGGTGATGCTGTGCGGGGCGTTGTCGGTGTTGTCGATCTTCAACGTCAGAGGCTGACCGACTTTGACGGAGAATTCGGTCTGCATGAAGGCGTCGTGCTTCTTGCCATCGGGGCCGATCTTGGAGGACGGCACGATCTTCACGTCGAGCACGCTCGCGGCGGCGGGCTTGCTCGCCGGGGCGGTAGCGGCCACCTGCTTGACGACCGGCTGGACCGCGGCGCTCGCTTCATGCGCGTCGCCGCTCTGGATGAGCGCGACCATCGACATGAGCACCGCGGCGAGGATGCCCACACCCGCGAGCACCTGCAGCGCGAGCTTGCCCTTCCTGTTGACCGCTTCGTCGAACCGTTCCTGATCTGCCTTCTGAGACTCCATGCTTACCCGCCTTTCGTATCGCAGCGTCCTGTCTTAGACTTTCCCGCTGGTCTTGGTCGGAGACATTCCCGCTGGTCTCGGACGGGAGCTGGGAAAACGCGGAAAAGCCATGCAAACGCGCACTGGGTGGCATAACCTTTAGGCATGACTCCATCTGGCAGGACTCCTCGCAATCCCCAGCTCGACGAGCTGAGGGCGTTCTGTGCGGCCGTCGATCTCGGTGGGATCGGGCGCGCGGCACAGCGCCTGCATCTGAGCCAGCCGGCCGTCTCAAAGCGCCTGAAGTCGCTCGAGGGACTGGTCGGAACACCGCTGTTGGAGCGCTCGGCACACGGCGTCACGATGACCGACGCGGGCGAGCGGCTCTATACGCATGCCCGGCGTCTGGTGTCAGACATGGAAGAGCTGACCGGGCGGCTCAATCAGATCCGGGGCACCAACGAGACGGTTCATCTCGCGATCAGCCACACGGCGGCGGAGTTCCTGATGTCGAGAGCGCTCGTCCTGATGCGCCGTCAGACGAGCGCGCCGGTCGAGGTGCTGATCGCCAACTCGCGCGTGGTCAAGCAGATGGTGCGCTCGGGTCAGGCCGACGTCGGCGTGGCGGCGTGCATGCTCGAGGAGTCGGTGACGGGCGCGGCCCAGCTCGCGCTGGTGGATGACGAGATCGCGATCGCCGTTCCGCTCGCCCACCCGTGGTCGCGCAGGAGCTCGCTCACACCGGATGAGCTGCTGAGCACACCCATCGTGCTGCGCGATCCCGGCGCCCACACGCGACAGGTGATCGATGCGGTACTGGCAGAGCATGGGCTCGGAGCACTGCACGCGGCATCCGAAGTCGGATCGACACAGGCGGCAAAGGACGAAGCTCACGAGCTGTGCTTGCCAACCGCGCTCTCGCGCCTGGCGCTGTCGCCCGCCGACCGCTTGGAGATTGTGTCCGTCGACGGGCTGCGCTTTCTACGGCGCTTCTGCATCCTGCGCCCCCTCGACGGCATCTCCGCGTCGAGCGCCCATCTGGTGGATGCCTTCAAGCAGGGCGCTGCCGGCCCAGGCGCGGCTTGAGCTACTCGCCGTCCTCGGACTCGGACTCGGACTCGTCAAGCTCCTGCGCCGGATCTGGCTCGCCCGGCAGATCGGGTGGCTGCGTGGCGTCGAGCGGCAGATCCTCCCGCGCCCCCTCAATGTCCTCGGCCTCGCCGCTGTCCACGACGAGCGCCACGGCGCTCACCACGTCGTCGTCCTTGAGGTTCATCACCCGCACCCCGGTCGCCGAGCGGCCCTGCTGGGAGATCCCGCCGGCGGAGGTTCGTTGGACCATGCCCCCGACGCTGATGAACACCAGCTCGTGGTGCTCGCGCACAACCAGGGCGCCGGCGAGCGCGCCCTTCTGCTCGGTGAGGCCGATCGTCTTGACGCCCTTCGCGCCGCGGTTGGTCTTGCGGTATTGGCTGATCAGGGTGCGCTTGCCGTAGCCGTTCTCGGTGACGACGAGCAGATCCATGTCGTCGCGGGCGACGTCCATCGCGATGACCTCGCCCCGCTGGCCGACGTCCATGCCGCGCACACCCGTCGTGTCGCGTCCCATCGACCGAGCGTCGGACTCGGCGAAGCGCACCGTGAGACCGGCGCGTGAAACCATGATGACCTCATCCTCGGATTCCACCCCACGGACGGCCAGCAGCTCGTCGTCGTCGCGGATGTTGATCGCGATGATCCCGTCGGCCTTGATGGGCGTGTTGTAAGCGATCAGCTCCGTCTTCTTGACGGTGCCTTTGCGCGTGGCGAACACGAGGTACTTGGTCTCGGTGAAGTCGCGTGTGGAGAGAACCGCCTGCACTCGCTCACCCTCGCGCAGGGGGAGCACATTCACGAGCGCGCGGCCCTTCGCGGTGCGCGAGGCCTCAGGCAGCTCGTACACCTTCGAGCGGTACACCTTGCCGCGGTTGGTGAAGAACAGCAGGTAGTCGTGGGTCGAGCAGATGAACAGGTGCTCGATGAAGTCCCCGTCCTTCATGTCCATGCCGGTGATCCCGCGCCCGCCGCGGTGCTGCTGGCGGTAGGTGGCGAGCGGCAGCGACTTGATGTAGCCGGTGTTGGTGATCGTGATCACCATCTGCTGGTCGGCGATGAGGTCCTCGATGTCGATCTCGTCCTCGGAGTGGCTGATCTCGGTGCGCCGCTCATCGCCGAAGCGCTCTGAGATCTCGCCGAGCTCCTCCTTGATGACGGCGAGCACCCTGCCCTCGTCGCCAAGGATCGCGCGCAGCTCGGCTATCCGCTCGGTGACGTCGGCGTGCTCCTGCTTGATCGCGTCGGCCTCGAGTGCCGTGAGCTGGGAGAGCCGCAGGTCGAGGATCGCGGTCGCCTGGATCGGACTGAGCTCGAAACGCTCGACGAGCTGTTCGCGGGCGGCTTCGCGGTCGCGCGAGCCGCGGATCAGCTCGATGATGGCGTCGAGGTTCTCCAACGCCACGAGCAGCCCCTCGAGGATGTGCGCGCGCGCCTCCTTCTCGCTCAGCTCGTGCTTGGTGCGCCTTACGATCACCTCGCGCTGGTGGGCCACGTAGTTGTGGATCACGGCCCTCAAGTTCAGCGTGCGAGGCACGTTGTCCACGAGCGCCACCATGTTCACGCCGAAGGTGCTCTGCATCGACGTGTGCTTGTAGAGCTTGTTCAGCACCACCTTGGGGATCGCGTCGCGCTT
>PLYX01000158.1 GCA_003151895.1 Solirubrobacterales bacterium | reverse complement strand
TCCATCGTCGCCGCACCCTCGTGCACCTCGCCGAGCTTGTAGGTGCGCCCGGTGTAGTAGAGGATGCGCTCGGTCGTCGTCTTGCCGGCGTCGATGTGCACCATGATCCCGATGTTGCGGGTCTTTTCGAGTGGAAACTTGCGGGGCATCGTTCAGGTGGTCGGTCGAGTGGTGGGTGTGGAGTGTTTTGAAGCGCTGGGGCCGTTGTCTGGGGGGTGTCGCGAGTTGAGCGGATTGACGGGTTAAACGGATTAGCTAATTGAGCTAATTGAGTAGGCTGCGCAAGCGGGCACCTCAACCACGGCTCAGGGCAAAAAAATGGGCCCCTCGGGCCCACGCGCTGCCGGTCGTAGGGCGGGTCGCTTCGTTATCTGATCAAGGTCTCCATGCTGGCTTGTCGCTCGGCAGAGACGTGCGCACACGGCCACGTCCATCTCGCCCGCGGAGGGCGACTATAGCAGAGGAAATTGGGCTGTCGAACGCCTCGGGGGCCGAACGGCTCGCCCCCTCGCCCGGCGAGGGTCAAGGCCGGAGAGGTCCATACGTCGAACGACTCGCCCCCCGCATCCGGTCAGAGCTCGCGACCGGATTGGTCCTATGCGCCGAGCGGCTCAACCGTCGTCTCGGGCCCGGCGCCAACCCGCGCGGCCCTCGCGCCGGGGGCTTCGGCCCGTAGGAGCACCACGCATGGGATCAGTGTGAGCGCGGCAATCCCCAGCGACCACCAGTAGGCGGCGTCGAAGGCGGTCGCGTGCTCGGACGGTGTGTGCGCATGAAGCGCAGCTCGCTGCAGAATCACCGCGAGCACTGCCGTGCCGATCGCGCCACCGAGGCGCTGAAGCACGTTCATCTGTGGCGTGGCGTCGGAGAGCTGATCGGTGCGCAGCGCTGTGAACGCGGCGGTCATCGTGGGCATAAACGACAGCCCGATGCCGAGCCCGCGCACCGTGAGCACGAGCGATATCGCGAGGATTGACGTGTGGGCGCCGACGAACGCGAGCGGGATTGTGCTCAGACAGAGGATCGACACACCGACGATCGCCACGCGACCGCCGCCGAAGCGCGCGGTGAGACGGCCGTTGAAGGGCGTCATCGCGAGCATTCCGATTCCCTGCGGACCTACGAGCAGCCCGGTCACGATCACGCTCTCCCCACGCACCTGCTGGTAGTAGAGCGGCACAAGGATCATCGCCCCGAAGAGCGCGGCGCCCAGGCCGAAGGTGGTCAGCGATGCGGCTCCGAACACGCGGTTGGCGTACAGCCGGATGTCGAGCAGCGGTCGCTCCGTTCGCAGCGCGTGCCACATGAACGCGGCACTCAAGGCGATCCCGACAGCGATCGGCCAGACGACCTTCGGCGCCGTGAAGCTCCCCTGCGTGCCGATCTCGCTCAGGCCGTAGACGACCAGCGGCATGCTCGTGGCAAGCAGCGCCAGACCGACCGTGTCCAGGCGACCGGGACGACCGAGGTCGGAGTGCGGCAGCATCCTGGCGGCAAGCACCACGGCGAGCACTCCGATCGGGACGTTCACGAAGAAGATCCACGACCAGTGCAGACCCTGGAGGATCACACCGCCGAGCACCGGACCGAGGATCGGCGCGAGCATGGCGGGCATCGCCACGATGCCCATCACCCGTCCCATCCGCTTGGGACCGGCCACCTCGGCCATGATCATCTGACCGACCGGCATGATCATGCCGCCGCCGGCTCCTTGCAGCACACGGAACACGATCAACGAGGTGCTCGTGGTCGCGAGGCCACAGAGGGCCGACCCGAGCGTGAACAGCACGATCGAGATCAGGTAGACGCGCTTGGCGCCGAAGCGCCGCGCCGCCCACCCGGTGATCGGGATGACCGCCGCCAGCGACAGCAGATAGCCGGTCACGACCCACTGGATTTGGGATATGGGGCTGTGCAGGTCGCGCCCGAGCGTGTCCAGCGCGACGTTGACGATCGTGGTGTCGAGGATCGACATGATCATCCCGAGAATCACGACCCCGGCGACAACCCACACGTGGCGCTCTATGCGGTCGGAGGCGGCGGGGGAATCAGGCACGTGCCCACCGTAGCGGAGGACCCTGGAACTCCTTAAGGGCTGCCCTGCATAAGAGCAGCCGTAAGGGGACGAACTGCTACCAGCGATAGTGGGCGAAGGCCTTGTTGGCCTGTGCCATACGGTAGATGTCGTCCTTGCGCTTGTAGGCCCCACCCTGCTGGGACTGCGCGTCGAGCAACTCGTTGGCGAGCCGCTGGGCCATCGTCTTCTCACGACGTGCTCGGGCGAACTCGACTAGCCAGCGCACCGCGAGGGTGCGGGCGCGACGGGCGGGAACCTCGATCGGAACCTGGTAAGTGGCGCCGCCCACTCGGCGTGAGCGGACCTCGAGCGCGGGGGTGAGCGCCTTGATCGAGCTCTCGAGCTGCTCGATCGGATCCTTCTCGGAGCGCTCCGCGAGCAGCGCGAGCGCGTCATAGACGATCCGCTCGGCGGTTGACTTCTTGCCGTCCAGCATCACCTTGTTGATGACCTGCTGAACCAGCTTGGAGCGATGTATGGAGTCCGCTTCCAGCGGACGCACCTGGGCGGCTGCGCGGCGTGGCACTGCTACTTCTTCTTCACGCCGTACTGCGAGCGCGCCTTTTTGCGATCGCTCACACCGGCGGCATCGAGCGTGCCGCGCACGACCTTGTAGCGCACACCGGGAAGATCCTTTACACGACCGCCGCGCACGAGCACGACGGAGTGCTCCTGCAAGTTGTGACCCTCACCGGGAATGTAGGCGGTCACCTCGATCGAGCCGGCGATGCGCACGCGCGCAACCTTGCGCAGGGCGGAGTTGGGCTTCTTCGGGGTTGTGGTGTACACGCGCGTGCACACCCCGCGCCGCTGGGGAGCGGCGACCTTCTTCTTGCGTCCCTTGCCGGACTTCAGGCCGGGGGTCGCAAGCTTTTTCTTGGGGGCTACGCGCCCCTTGCGCACGAGTTGCGAGGTGGTTGGCATTCGGGGCGGAATCCTAGCAGCGTCACGCGGTGGCGCGCAGACCGGCGGAACGCATCGGGCCCGGCATCAGGGCAGCCGCGACAAGCACCAGCACAAACGCAAGCGACTGAAAGACGATCCCGATGGCGCTCCCGGGCATCGGATCTCCGAACACGAGGATCCCTCCCGTGATTCCGGCGATGTTGGCGGCGGTGCCCGTCACCGCGATTACCGGAACGGCATCGCCGTCCTGGAGGCCGCGCGCGGAAGCGTAGAAGGCCACGATCGACGCGAGCACGGCCACCGCAAGCCAGGGGCTGAGCAGCACACCGATCGCCCCATGAGCACCCACGATGCCGGTGAGCGCCTTGATGGAGATGTCAGACACGCCGAAAAGCATGCCTGCGGCAGCCCCGAGCATCATTCCGTGGTGCTCGGCGGGCCCTCCCATTCGGGGCCCCATGATGAGCAGACCGCCGAGACCGAACAGACCGGCCTCGAACGAGATCATCGCGGCATCGGAGAAGTGCGAGTGCGCCCCGTGCATCGCGGGGAGCGTGATGCCGAGCAGCACAAGACCAGCCGCCGTAAGCCACAGCCCGAGCCACTGACGTGGACCGACCTGGAAGCCGAACATGCGGTCGGCCATCACGGCGATCAGCACCACGCCGCCGGCAAGGGCGACCTGTACCACGGACATGGGGGCGAGGGCAAGCGCAGCGACGTGCAGCGCCCATGCGCCGGCCGCCACGAGCATTCCGAGGGCGAACCACTTCGAGGAGAACAGGATGCGGCCCGAGCGCAGTGGATGTCGCACGTCGACCTTGCCCACCGTGTTGGCGCCCCGGTACTTGTAGAAGAAGCCGAGGTTGGCCACGAACGCGCAGGCGAGCGCGAGGAGTATGCCCAGATAGAGAGTCATGGTTGGGGGTCCGACGGAGTGATCCATCGGCAGTGTGCGCGGGATGCTTTACTGCACCGACGCGACTCAGGCAGATTACCGGTCGCGACCTCTGTGCCAGCTAAAGAAGATCGATCAGCCCTCACGACGGACACGGAGCGCCGTCCGCTGGGAGACGACCAGCCGGCCCTCGGAGCGGAGGCGGAGCGCCATCCGCTGGGAGACGACCGGCCGGTCCTCGGTGCGGAGGCGGAGCGCCGTCCGCTGCTGCTGGTCGACATCGACGGGGTGATCTCGCTGTTCGCGTTCGAAGTTGGGGCGCAACCCGTCGGGTCGTTCCATTCGATCGACGGCATACCCCACTTCCTTTCGTCCGGGGCAGCTGAGCACCTGCTCGCGCTGGGGCCGATCTTCGAGCTCGTGTGGGCCAGCGGGTGGGAGGAGAAGGCCAACGAATACCTCCCCCATCTCTTGGGCCTCCCAGCCTTGCCCCACCTGAGCTTCGAGCGCCGGGTGCGCGGGACTCGACACTCCAACGCCCACTGGAAGCTCGATTCGATCGACGCCTATGCCGGAAGCCGACCGCTGGCGTGGATCGACGACGCTTTCAACGAGGCGTGTCACGAGTGGGCGAGCGCCCGAGGAGCCCCCACTCTGCTGGTGCAGACGATGCCCGCAAGCGGCCTCACGCAGCGGGAGGCGGAGATCCTGGAGCGCTGGGCGCAGGCGCTTGCCCAGGGTTCGACGTCACGCTGAAGGACACCGAGCCGGCGAGCGGCAGGGGATCGGACACGACCGTGGGCAGGTTGCCGCCGCCGGGGCACACTGCTCGCAGGGCTGTTGTGCCGGGGCGACCGGGCGAGATGGCGACCGGGAGCGACCATTGGCCTTCGGGACTGGTGACGGCCTGGGCGACGGTGCGCTCGGCGACCACTTCGCCCTTGTGCGCCACTGCGCGAACCTGGATCTCGATGGGTGCGCTTGCGACCGGCGTCCCGTCGAGGAGCCGCAGGCTTCCCACCAGCACGCTCGGCACGCCGGCCGCTTCGGCGGCCTGCACCCGCAGGGTGACCCGCGCCGGCGCTCCGGCGAGTCCCGCGGCGGCGTGGCGCAATTCCTGGAGCTCGCCATAGAGCGCGTCGCCGGGACAGTCGGTGGAGTCCCCGTCGCGATGGCCCGCCACCCGCGGCAACGACACCGGCGTGTTGGCCGGGTAGCGGCTGTATGCGGCGCCACCGGGCGTGACGCGCACGGTGACATGCCCTTCCAGCGGAGCGCCATGCAACGACAGCTTCCACGCGAGCAGATGCTCGAGCGCGGTGCGGGCGGCGTGCGATATGTGCTGCGAGCTGTAGGTCCCGAGTATGGCGATGCCGGTGGAGTAGGCGTTGTAGCCACCGGCCTGGGCGCCAATCACGGGCTCGTCGATCCCGCCCGCGCGCGCCTCGAAGATGCGCCCGAAGCGGTCGATGACGAAGTTGTAGCCAATGTCGTTCCAGCCATGGGTGTAGCGATGGAAGGCAAAGATGGAACGGAGCATCGCGGGCACCTCGGCGGCGCTGTAGCCGTCGGGGTTCTCGGTGTGATGCACGAACGCCAGCTTCACGGTTCCGTATTCGGGCGCGACCTTGGGGTGGGCGGCGCCAAGCGCCCAGGCGCTACGAGCCACGATCGGCGGCTGGCCGGGGCCCGCCTGCAGCTCGGATGTCAGGAGAGGCAGGCGCGCAAGAGTCGCCGAGGACTCGGTCGCCACCAGCTGCGCAAGTGCCGCGCGCGGGCGCAGCACGCCGTTCGCGGCAGCGGCTGCCATAGCGGCGATCAGAGACCTACGGGTGATTGCGCCCGTGCCCACCGTGCCCATATACCCCCAAGAACACGGATAGCCTGCGCAGAGAACGGTGAGCGTCGTGAGAATGCTCTCAGCGGCGTTACTCCCCGGACTCCTCGGGAACCTCAAGCTCGCCGAGTCCCTCGACGAAACCGGGGTCCGAGCTGCCGGCGCCGATCTTCTCGAGCGAGGCGAGATCGGCATCGAACTCGCTCCCGTAGCGGGTGCTGAGCGCTTCGCCGTCGGCGAGGCCGAGCTCGGCTGCGATCTCCTCCTGATCGAGCAGACCTACGTCGTCTATCGCGCGCGGAAGCGGCTCAGAGGGTTCGATCTCGATCCGCCGGTAGNNGCCTTGGTGATGCCGAGGATGATGTCCTCGAACTGGGCGGTCTCACCGCCCTTGGCGACGACCTCGTCGTTGGCCTTGGCGAATTCGTAGCGGTCGACGAACTGCCCGGGCAGGTAGTCGGTGTCGCCCTTCTGGTCGACCCTCACCTTCTTGAGCATCTGACGCACGATGAGCTCGATGTGCTTGTCGTTGATGTCNNCGCCCTGGGACTTGTAGACCTCCTGAACCTCCTTGACGAGGTACTGCTCGGTCTCCGTGCGTCCGCGGATCGCGAGAAGCTCGTGCGGGTAGAGCGAGCCCTCGTTGAGCTGCGTTCCCGCGTCGATCTTCTGGCCGGCGGTCACGTACAGCCGCGTGCGACGCGGGAAAACGTGACGGTGCTCCTCACCCGCCTCGTCGGTGATGACGACGGTAAGCGCCTTCTCGGACTCTTCGATCGACACGATGCCGTCCTGCTCGGCGATCTTCGCCAGGCCCTTCGGCTTGCGTGCCTCGAAGAGCTCCACTACGCGCGGAAGTCCGTGCGTGATGTCGGCGCCGGCGACACCGCCCGTGTGGAACGTGCGCATCGTCAGCTGCGTACCGGGCTCGCCGATCGACTGGGCGGCGACGATACCCACGGCATCGCCGATCTGAGCAGTCTGGCCGGTGGCCATGGCGCGGGCATAGCAGGCCTGGCAAACGCCGCTGGGCGCCCTGCACTTGAGCACCGAGCGAACGGGGACGGTGACAGGCGTGCCCTTCTCGTGTTCGTCTGAGAACGCCTGCACGATATCCGCGAGCTGCTGACGTCCGATTTCCTCGCCCTGCTCGGCGAGCATACGTCTGCGCTTGGTGGTGATCGGCCGCGCGGCTGTGCGTCCCACGAGGTTTTCGTTCGGTTCGCCGCCGTCGTTCCAGACGGTCATCTCGATGTGTTCGTCGGTGCCGCAGTCGACCTCGCGGATGATCACATCTTGGGCGACATCCACCAGACGGCGGGTGAGGTAGCCCGAGTCGGCGGTGCG
>PLYX01000259.1 GCA_003151895.1 Solirubrobacterales bacterium | reverse complement strand
GGTACACCAGCACGGACCACAGCGCGATGAAGACGAGGAACGTCCCGAACCGCATCCGCTCGACGACCGCCCCCGAGACGAGCGCGGCCGTGATGATGCAGAAGGCGGCCTCGAAGACCATGAACAGCAGCTGTGGGATCGCGGTCCCGACGCGCGGTTCGAACGTGACGCCGCGCAGGAGGGCGTACTTGAACCCGCCGACGAACCAGTTGCCCTTGTCGAAAGCCAGGGAGTACCCGACGAGCGTCCAGGTGACGGTGACCACGCAGAGCGCGCCGATGCTCATCATGAACGTGTTGAGCGTGTTCTTCGCGCGCACCAGACCCGCGTAGAAGAGCCCGAGCGCCGGCGTCATCATCATGACAAGCGCGGTGGCGACCAGCATCCACGCCGTGTCTCCCGCGTTGACCGGCTCGCGGAGCACCGCGAGTCCGTTCATCGCTCGCCCACCGGTGTCACGGCCGCGCGGTCGCCCTCGCCCGTGCGGATGCGGATGACCTGCTCGAGCGGGACAACGAAGATCTTGCCGTCGCCGACCTCACCGGTCCGTGCGCCCTCGCACAGCGCGTCGATCGTCGGCTTGACGAACTCCTCGGAAACGGCGATCTCAAAGCGGACCTTCTCGGTGAGCTCCATCTTCACCGTAGTGCCGCGGTAGGTCTCGACCCTGTCGAGCTCCCCCCCGTGGCCTTGGAGGTGGCTGATCGAGAGCCCCTTCACGTCCGCGCGGTAAAGGGCCTCGAGCACATCGTTGGCCTTCTCTGGCCGGACGATTCCGATCACGAGCTTCACCATCTGTGCTCCTTTCTTCAGATGAAATGCACCGGAACCGATCCTCGAGTCCCGGTGAGCCACAGCCTTGTCTGATGCTTGTACTGGCCTGCACTGCCGACGGCGCAGGACCGTATCACGGCGGCCGAGCGGGGCCCATGTCACGAACGGGCGGCGCCATCCGACGCGAAGCGGGCCCCGACGACCCGATGCAGCGGGCTCAGGTAAACGGCGTTGGGTCTGAAGGGTGTCTCGGAGGTCATGACCACGACTGCGCTACAACCTCACGATGCTGATGCGCATGGGCCGTCTCTCGCGCCTCGCGGCGGCGCTCGTAGCCTGTGCGCTGTTGAGCGCGTGCGGGAGCGCCGCTCCGGCTGACATGTCGACGCCGACGGCGGGGACGGCGGCGATGCCGAGCGCGGCGCAGACTTCGAGCGCGCGGCTGCTCGACTGGCCCGAGTTCGGGTTGAACCCGCAGCGCGCGGACGTGAGCCCGCTCTCGACCGGGATCACCGCCTCCAACGTCGCCCACCTGCACCGCGTAACCGTCAACCTGCCGGGGACGGTCGACTCCTCCCCGATCTACCTGCATGAAGCGGGCATCGCGGGGGCTACGCACGGCGTGGTGATCGTCACCACGACATACGGCAGGACGCTCGCGCTCGACGCGAACAGCGGCCGCGTCCTGTGGACGTTCACGCCGCCCGGCTACTCGCATTGGGCGGGCAGCCCGCAGATCACGACCGCCAGCCCGCTCGCAGACCCCGATGGCCGCTTCGTGTACGCCACCTCGCCAAACGGGCTGATCCACAAGCTCGCGCTGGCGAACGGCAGCGAGGCGCCCGGCTGGCCCGTGTCGATCACGCGCGACGCCACGCACGAGAAGCTCGCGGCGGCGCTGAACATCGTCGGGCGCTACCTGCTCGTGGCGACCGGCGGATACTTTGGCGACGCTCCCCCCTATCAGGGCCATGTCGCGGCGATCGACCGGGCGAGCGGGCGGATCGCGAGCGTGTTCAACACGCTCTGCTCGAATCGCCGCCAAATCATCGTGCCGAGCAGCTGCTCGGCGAGCGACTCGGCGATCCTCTCGCGCGGCGGGGCGATCGTCGAGCCGGGTGGCAAGCGGCTGTTGCTCTCCACGGGCAACGGCCCTTGGAACGGCAGCACCGACTTCGGTGACAGCGTCGTCGAGCTGACGCTCCCTGGTCTGCGCTTCCGCCAGGCCTTCACCCCCACCAACCAGGCGGAACTGAACGACAGCGACACCGACCTCGGCTCGAGCGCACCGGTGCTGCTCGGCCAGAATCGCGTGCTGATAGCCGGCAAGGACGGCATCATGCGCGTGCTCTCGCTCTCCCACCTGGACGGCGGGCGGGCCATCGGATCCAACAGGCTCGGCGGGGAAGTCCAGCGTCTGCCGCTGCCCGGTGGCGGGGAGCTGTTCACCGCACCCGCGGTCTGGACCGTGTCGAGTGGGTCGCATCGGGGCAGCAGCACGACGGTGTTCGTCGGCGCCGAACACGCCACCGCCGCCTACGCGTTGATCGGGGGCCGGCTGCACCTTGCGTGGCAGAACGGCAATCCCGGCACGAGCCCGGTGCTCGCGGGCGGGCTGCTCTACGTCTATGACCCCTCAGACGGAGGGATCGACGTCTACCGACCGCGATCCGGCAGTCCGATCGCGAGGCTGCCAGGCTCCCCCGGGCACTGGAACAGCCCGATCGTGGTCGATGGGCACGTGGTGGAGCCCGAGGGCGACGCCAACGAACACAAGCTCACCGGCACCCTAGAGATGTTCTCCTTCTAAGCTCTCACGATGCTCAAGCTCGCCCGCTGGTCCACCACCCACCGTCTCTACATCGCGATCGGCTGGGTGTTCCTGCTGATCGCCGTCAACGCCATCTCCCAGTCGGGCGGAGGGGCGGCCTACTCGAATAACTTCACGCTGCCCGGCTCCGACGCGCAGCGTGCGTCGGACCTCTTGGCGCACAGCTTCCCCGCGCAGGCCGGCGACCGCGACACGATCGTGTTCAAGGTGGCGCACGGCAGCGTGCGGGAACCGGCGGTGCAGAGCCGCATGACCACCCTGTTTGCCAAGGTGAGCGGCCTGCCGCACGTGACGGGCGTCGTGAGCCCCTACGCCGCCGGCCAGGCGGGCAAGGCCATCTCGAGCAACGGGCGCATCGCGTTCGCCACGGTGGTGTTCGACGAAAAGGCCAACAACCTGCCCAAGAGCGCGGGCGAGAACGTCGTCAAAGCAGCCGAGGCGGCGCGCACTCCGGGCCTCCAGATCGAGCTCGGGGGTCAGGCGATCGAGCAGACCGAGCAGGAAGGCTTCGGATTCACGACCGCGGTCGGCCTGATGGCGGCGATCGCCGTGCTGCTGATCACCTTCGGGTCGCTCATCGCGATGGGCCTGCCGATCGTCACGGCGCTGTTCGGCCTCGGCACCGGCCTCGGGTTGATCGCGCTGTTCACGCACGTCGTGGACACGCCCAACTTCTCCTCAGAGCTCGCGGCGATGATCGGGCTGGGGGTGGGGATCGACTACTCGCTGTTCATCGTCACCCGCTTTCGCGAGGCATACGCGACACCCGGGCCGAGCTTTGGCAACGTGCGCGAGTCGGTCGTGCAGGCGATGGACACCGCCGGGCGCGCGGTGCTGTTCGCGGGCTGCACCGTCGTGATCGCGCTGCTCGGGATGATGCTGCTCGGCGTGGACTTCCTCTACGGGGTGGCGATCTCCGCCTCGATCGGAGTGCTGCTCGTGATGCTCGGCTCGCTCACGCTGCTGCCCGCGCTGCTCACGATCGCGGGCAACCGCCTCGTGCGACCCGGCCGTCGCGCGCGGCGCCGTGGCGTGCAGGCCACCGACGCGCGCCACGGCAAGGCGTGGCTACGCTGGAGCCAGTTCGTCCAGGGCCATTCGTGGACGGTGGCGCTCGTCGCGACGCTGGTGCTGCTGCTGATCGCCGCGCCCGCCACCGCGCTGCGGCTGGGATCGAGCGATGCGAGCAACGACCCGGAGAGCCTCACCACGTACAGGGCCTACGAGCTGCTCGCGGAAGGCTTCGGCAAGGGCTTCAACGGGCCGCTGCAGGTCGTGGCGCAGATCCCCGCCAACCCGGTCAAGCAGGCGGCGGAAAACGGGGTGCTCCTGAGCGTCCCGAGCCCCGGCCCGGGCAAGGCGGTGATCGAAAGGCTGCGCGACGCCATCAGAGGGGTGAGCGACGTGGCGGCGGTGGCGCCGGCGAAGTACAACCCCGCCGGTGACGTGGCCACGATCTCGGTGTATCCGACCTCCTCGCCCCAGGAGTACGCCACGACCCAGCTCGTCACCAGACTGCGCGCCCAGGTGATCCCGGCAGTGGAGTTCACCACCGGCATGCACGTCTACATCGGTGGCATCACGGCCGGCTCGGTCGACTTCGCGACCGTGCTCGCGAAAAAGCTGCCGCTGTTCATCGGCGTGGTGGTGCTGCTCTCGGCGCTGCTGTTGATGGTGGTGTTCCGCTCGCTCGTGATCCCACTTCAGGCGGCGTTCATGAACCTGCTCAGCATCGGCGCCTCGCTCGGCGTGATCGTGGTCGTCTTCCAGTGGGGCTGGTTCGACGCGATCATGGGGCTCAAAGGCGGCCCGATCGAGTCGTTCGTGCCGGTGATGCTGTTCGCGATCGTGTTCGGGCTGTCGATGGACTA
>PLYX01000095.1 GCA_003151895.1 Solirubrobacterales bacterium | reverse complement strand
AGTAGCCGGTGCCCGAGCCGATCTCAAGCGAGCGGGCGAAGCGGGTGGGTGGGGTTGTCAATCCCCGTCCGAGCGCCTTGCGCACCTTCGATACGACCTGGGCCTGGCCCACGTCGCCGAAGTCGATGCCCCACTNNTGGAGTCGTAGTGATCGGCCGCCACGTCGTGGTAGCGCGTGTTGACGTCGCGGATCTCCTCCGCGTTGAGAACGGGTGTCACGGCGGGGCACAATAAGGCACCGGCAGGAGCAGGCGCGCCTTCGCCGCTCCACCGCTGCTCGTATACTCGCGCTCCGTGTCTGTGCCGTCCGCGCCCGCCCCTGCGCCGATTTTCGAGCAGGGCAACCAGCCCGAGGGCGTGCCCCCGCTCGCGCTCACCGGCGAGCGCACCCTGCCGGACGTTCCCGAGGAGAACTACTGGTTTCGCCGCCACCTCGCGGTGTACGAGTGGATCGCCGCGCGCGTCGCCGGCTTGCGCGCGATCGACATGGCCTGCGGCGAGGGCTACGGCTCGGACGTGCTCGCCGGCAGCGCCGCCTCCGTCGTGGGCGTGGAGGCCAACCCCGAGGCGCACGAGCACGCGCGTTTGCGCTACCAGCGCGAGAACCTGCGCTTCGCGCGTGACCTGGTGGAGACGTTTCCCGAGCCGGCCGACGCGGTCGTGTTCCTGCAGACGATCGAGCACCTGCAAGACCCCGGTGCGGTGCTCGCGCATTTCCGCGCGCTGGTGGGTGAGAGCGACAAAGGCGTCGTGTTCATATCGACGCCGAATGTCTTGACGCTTGCCCCTAAGGGCGCCGAGCGCTCGGACAACCCGTGGCACGTTCATGAGTACCGCTCGGGCGAGTTCGAGCAGCTATGCAGAGGCACGTTCGGCGCGGTCGAGATGTACGGCCTCTTCCATGCGCGCAAGCTGCGCGCGCACGCGCTTGCGCTGAAGCTCGGCTGGGACGCAGTCCATCCGAGGTTGCACATGACGAAGCCCTTCTACGACCGGTTCACGCCGGCGATCGCCGCGAGCGACTTCGTATTGCGCTCCGCCGCCGACGCGGACCTCGACAAGGCACTCGACTTCATCGCCGTTTGCCGGCCGTGAGTGGCCCGCTCCAATTTCATTTCCACCGTCTCATGGCCGCTAGGCCATGAGACGGTCTTCCCCCTCCGGGGAGCTCGCGATCGTCCTGCACACGCACATGCCGTACGTGGAGGGCTTCGGCACCTGGCCGTTCGGCGAGGAGTGGCTGTGGGAGGCGATCGCGGGCAGCTACCTGCCGCTGCTCGACCTGCTCGACGCGGGGGCACCGCTGACGCTGTCGTTGACGCCGGTGCTGTGCGACCAGTTGGAGGCGCCGGGCGTGGGGGAGCGCTTCGAAGCGTTCGTGGACGAGGTTCGACGTCACACCCACGCGCAGGACATCGAGGGGCTGCGCGCGGGCGGTCACGAGACGCTCGCGCGCGAGCTGGAGCGCTCGTGGGGTGAGTACGAGCGGGCGCTGGAGCGCTTCAGGGCGCTCGGCGGCGACCTGCTCGGCGCGCTCGGACGCCACGCGCAGTGGACCTCCTCGGCCACCCACGCTGTGCTGCCGCTGCTCGCGACCGACGCGGGCGTGCGCGCCCAGGTGCAAACCGGCGTGGACTCACATCGCGCGCGCTTCGGCGAGCACTGGGCGGGCGGCTTCTGGCTGCCCGAGTGCGCCCACACCCCGCACCTGGAGCCGCTGCTGGAGGAAGCCGGGGTACGGTCCACGTGCGTCGAGCTGACCAACCGCCACGGCCTCGGCGCGCGCGAGCACCTGCGCCCGCTCGTCGGCGAGTCCGGCGTCGTGCTAGTCCCGATCGACCGCGCCACGATCGCGCACGTGTGGAGCGACGGCGGCTACCCCGCGCACGGCAGCTACCGCGACTACCACCGCCACACGATCCACCACCACAACCCGTGGGCCAACGACGGCAGCGCCTACGACCACGAGCTGGCGCTCGGCCTCGCGCGCGAGCACGCCAGCGAGTTCGTGGCCCGCACGATCGAGCGCCTACGCGGCGCGAACGAGTCAGCCGGCGGGCAGGCTCCACTGCCAGGCGGCGGGCTGGTCGTGTGCGCGCTCGACACGGAGCTGCTGGGCCACTGGTGGTACGAGGGTGTCGAGTGGCTGCGGGCTGTCGTGGAGGAGTGCTCCACCCAAGGGGTGTCGCTCGTGCGCCTCGACGAAGCGGCCGCGATGCGCGACCCGGCGCCGCTGAACGACGCCGAGTGGGAGCCGAGCACGTGGGGCAAGGACGGCAACCTCTCAACGTGGTCGGGTCCAGCGGTGGCCGACATGGCGTTCGCGACACGCGCCACCGAGCTGCGGACGCTCGCGGCCGGCGATCAGGCGGGCCCAGCCGCACTGCGCGAGCTGCTCGCGCTCCAATCCTCCGACTGGGCCTTTATGGTCGCTCGCGAGCTGGCGGTGCCCTATGCGCAAGAGCGCTTCGCGGGCCACCGCGAGGCGCTGCGGCGAGCGCTGGCCAGTGGCACGCACGCAGGCGCCGAGCAGCTGCGCAACATTGCTCCGTACGCCGATCCCGTCGTGTTGCTCGGCCCGTAACCTCAGCGCAGGGCGCGACAGGCCTGGAGCTCGGCGCGCAGCTCTCGTAGCTCGGGCACGGGCATATCCTCGGCCGCCAGCAGACGCCGCCCGGCCGCGACCCTTCGCGACGGGGGACCGCTCACGCCGCGATCGATCGCCTCGCGCACGACGGTTGCAACCGATACGCCCCGTTCGCGTGCTGCCTGCATGACCTGTTGGTGACGCTCGTCGTCGATCGGGATCTGCGAATGGTGCTCATGAGGCATGCTCATACCGTAGCGTGCCCAGTTTGTGGGGCGTTGCGGTTTGGTGCGTGTAACGCTTTGCCGGTGTCCGGCCACATAGTTGGTGTGGAGAGGCGATTGCGGTTCGAGCTGCTGTATGCGAAGCACGCCCCGGCCGTGAAGGCCTATGTGCTGCGCCGGGCCGATGTGTCGACGGCCGACGATGTCCTCGCCGAGGTGTTCGTCGTGTGCTGGCGGCGCTTCGACGAGGTGCCGGCCGATCCGCTCCCGTGGCTGCTCGGAGTGGCCAGGCGCGTGCTGAGCACGCAACGGCGCGGTGAGCGCAGGCGCGGCGCCTTGCGGGATCGCCTTGCCGAGACGGCTTCCGACTCGACCGATGTGACCCCCGAGGTCGGGGATGGGACGCTCGCGGGTGTGGCCGATGGCGCGTTTGCGTACGTCGGTGCCGGGGCGCTCGCGGGAGCGCTGGCTCGGTTGAGCGAGGCCGATCGCGAGTTGCTGTTGCTGATCGCCTGGGACGAGCTCTCGCCGAGCCGGGCCGCCACCGTTCTCAACGTCAAGCCGGCCACCGTACGCGTGCGTCTGCTGCGCGCAAGGCGACGTCTGACCCAGGCGCTCGCCCGCGAGGAATCCGAGCCGGCTCCCTGCTCACCCCTATCGATGGAGGCACCCTCATGACCGTTGACTCGATGGCGCGCCTCGCTGCCGCCAACCCCGTGCCCGATACGCCCGCCGTCGAGCCGGCAGAGCGGCTGCGCCGCCTGATCGAAGACGACATGCCACCGATCGATCTCGGTGACCGCCGCGACGGTCGCTCGCGGATCCGCAGGCGCGCGCTCGCGGGCGTTGTCGTGGCCGTCGGGGCGAGCGCGGCCGGCGTGCTGCTCACCGCCGGCTCATCGGGGCCGGGGGTGAACGTGGCGGCAGCTGCCTATGCGGCGACCGCACCCCAGTCTGGGATCGTCGAAGCGGTATTCATGGTCCATATCTTCAGGGGAAGTCAGGCCGGCGGAACGCTGCGCCAGCGCGAATGGAACGACGCCGCGGCGGGACTGCGGCGGGAAATGGACACCACCACTGGACCGTTCGGCGACACGGGTGAGACACATGTCCTCGAATCGGTCTCGGCGCCGAGGCGTTGGGAAAGCTGGAGCGCGGGCAGCGAAGCGAACGTGGTCACCAGGGTGAAGGTCTCGCGTGCCGCGAGGATGAACATGGCGTTCGGCGGCATCTCCCTTACCGGCGTCGAAGGGATCTCGCTCTTCCGTCAGCTCTATCGCCTCGGCGGGATGGTGCTGGTGGGTCGCGAGCATCACGAAGGACGATTGCTGTGGAAGCTGGAAAGCCGCCCCTTCTCCGACGCCAACGGTCGAATGCTCGCGGTCGCGACGCACACCAGGCTGATCGTGCTCGTCGACCCAAAGACCTTCCTGCCCGTCACCGAGCGCCAGATCGACATAGCGCTCCCGGGACATCCAACCGTGGTCGAAAGCAACCTCCTCAGCTACGGTCGGTACGCTGGCACGGAATCGGAGGGCAGGTTGTTCGACCTCGCCACGCAGCACCCAGGTGCTCGGGTCCTCACGAGGACGATGGTCCCGAGGTTCCGCTCGATGCACGGCAAGAGGCTTATCCACAAGCGGCGGTAGCCCTACTCCCAAGCGTGCAGGAGCTCTTGGCGGGCACGTCCTTGGTGACCACGGCGCTCGGGCCCTGAGGGCAGACCGCGGGCTCGCTGCTGGGTCAAGCCGGACGCGATTCGCAGTTTGCGAAGTTGCGCGTTCGCAGTTTGCGAACTATACTGTTCGCATGAGCGTACGTCGTGACTCTGCGCAAGCTTCCCCTAATCCGTTTGTACATGCACGAGCGCTCATTCCCGAGGAGGGGATCGATCGCTTGGAGGGTCGGCATCTGCTCGACATGGCAGAAGGCGGACACAACGCTGTGTTGCATGCACCGCGACGCTTCGGCAAGACAAGTCTGCTCAAGCAGGTTCTCCAGGGGGCAGAAAAACACGACATACCCGGCGTCCTCGTCGACCTCAGCGACGTGCTCAGCGTGGCCGATGTCGCGGCTCGGCTCGAGCAGGCGTTTCGCGGGCTTCCCGGGAACATCCAACGACTGATCAGCAAGGAGCTGGGTAGCGTGGCGATCACGACTCCGATCGCCGGCCTGAGCTTCACGAGACGCAATCCGCCGTCTGATCCAATCGCGGCGGTGCATACCCTTCTGGAGTTGCCCGCGAGGATTGCCGATCGGCGCGGCAAACGTGTGCTGGTGGTCCTGGACGAGTTCCAGTCTCTCATTGCGCTGGACGGTATGGATGGTGTGTTTCGAAGCCACATTCAGCACCACAACGACGTCAGCTATCTGTTCGCCGGTTCTGAGCCCTCTCTGCTGCGTACCCTGTTCGAGGATCGCGCACGACCGCTCTACAGCCAGGCCGAGCGTTTGCGGCTGGGCCGCTTGGATCCCGATGCAACGCATGACTTTCTCAGCGGTCGCTTTGAAGCCTCGGGCATGGACGCCGCGGCAATCATTCCAGACCTCGTCTATGTCGCGGAAGGTCACCCCCAACGCTTGATGCTGGTTGCCCACTTGCTGTGGGATCGAGTTGGGACCGCGAATGAGGCGACGCTGGCCGACTTGCGCAGCGCATACGACGCCGCGATGCGCGCCGTCGATCCCGAGTTGCGCTATCTGTGGGATTCCCTCGGCACGAACGAACGTAGGGTGCTCGCGGCGCTGGCGTCCGGCTTGTCTCCCTACCAGCAGGAAGCGCAACTGCTCATGGGGCTGGCGGGCGGCGGCAGTGCCGCTCGCGCAACAAGGGCTCTCGAGGGTAAGGCGATCGTTGAGCGCGTCGAGGATGATGAGCGACTGCGCATCGTCGATCCGCTGTTTGCGCGCTGGGTTCGTCGTCACGGGGGTGCCCGGGCGCAGGTCTACGTCTTCCCCCAAGCCGGGCGGTTCGCGGTCACGGATGGACCCTCTCTGGCCTTCCTGCGATCAACCCACGAGACGCTCTCCGAGGCAGAAGCCGACGCCGATCGCATTGTTGCCTCGGCCCGCGGTGGTGACGTGATGATCTACGACACCGATGATCCCAACGAACTTCCCGACTGGGCCGTACCTCGGACCGATCCTTGATAGCCGTCACTCCCAGCGCAGCTGCTGCGGCGTCTCGCGCATGCGCAGTATCCGCGCGGGCACGCCCCCCACGACCGCGTTCTCGGGGACATCCTTCGTGACCACGGCGCTCGTCCCCACGATGCTGTTGTCGCCCACGCTCACACCACGCAGCACGCACGCGCCGTAGCCCAGCCACACGTTGTTGCCGACGCGCACGTCGCGCTTGTAGATGCCCTGCAGGCGGATCGGACGCTCCACCTCCACCACCCCGTGGTCGAAGTCGATCAGCATCACGCGGTCGGCGACGATGCACTCGCGGCCGATCGACACGTGCTGGTAGGCGGAGACCGTGCACTCCTGGCCCATCACGGTCTTCGCTCCGATGGAAACCTCGCCCTCGTGCACCCTGATCTTCGAATCGTGCCCGATCCACGACCAGCGGCCCATGCGCAGCGTGGCATGCTTGCCGATCTCGAGCTTCACGCCGGGGCAGATGAAGCACGGCCCGTCGGTCTGCAATCGCTTGCCATAGCGCAGCTTCAGGAAGGCCAGGCGCGTGAGCAGGCGCGCATAGTGGCGGTTGAGCAGGTTGTGCGCGCGCATGAAGCGCAGCACCGTGAGCGGACCACCGTGCAACGGCGCGGGGGCCAGGCGCAGCGCATCCGGCGGCGTGTGCCTGGACGTGTCGGGCAACGCGGGGGCGGCGGGATCGGCGAGCAGCGGCTCCATTCGTTCAATCGTATTGCGGTCCGTCGAGGAATATCGAACGGTCCTGCTGCGCCCTTGCCCTGCGATGATTGCGTCCGCGATGACCGACGCGACGCTCGCACAACGACTGCTCGACGGCGACCGTCGCGCGCTCGCGCGCGCCATCACGCTCGTGGAGGACGATCGCCCGGAGGGATGGGAGCTCGTGCGCGAGGTCTACCCCCACACGGGCAAAGCCGCCGTCTACGGCTTCACGGGACCGCCCGGGGTGGGCAAGTCGACCCTCATCGGCGCGCTCACGAAGGCGCGCCGTGAGGCGGGTCGCAGTGTCGGTGTGCTGTCCATCGACCCCTCCTCACCGTTCACCCACGGCGCGCTGCTCGGGGATCGCATCCGTCTCACCGAGCACTTCCTCGACCAGGGCGTGTTCATCCGCTCGATGGCCAACCGCGGGGCGCTCGGCGGGCTCTCGGAGGCTGCGCTGCAAGCCGCGCTGTTGCTCGACGCGGCTGGGCGCGAGGACGTGTTCGTGGAGACCGTCGGCGTCGGTCAGGCGGAGATCGACATCATCGACCACGCCGACACGATCGTGCTCGTCCTGATGCCCGGCTCCGGCGACTCGATTCAGGCGCTGAAGGCGGGCATCATGGAGATCCCCGACATCATCGTCATCAACAAGGCCGACCACCCGCTCACCGACACGATGGTGCGCGAGATCCGCGGGGTGCTCTCGCTCGCGAACGTGAACGGCGATTCAGAGCGCGGCCGCACCCTGAAGGGCATACCCAGAGGGCATATACCCAGAGGGCACGCGGCGGTAGGCTGGCGCGTGCCGATCGTCAAGACCGAGGCCACCCACGGCAAGGGCATCGCGGAGTTGGTGCAGCGCCTCGACGAGCACCGCGCCCACATCCTCGCCGAGGGCGCCCTGCAGGAGCGCCGCGGGCGCAACCTGCGCAACGAGGTGCTCGCGATCGCCACCGCCCGCATGCGCCGGCGCCTGGAGGACGAGCTGCGCGAGGACGCCGACTTCAAGCGGCTCTTGCACGAGGTCGTCGAGCGTCGTCTGGATCCGGCAAGCGCGGCGACGGCGCTGCTCGAGCAGCGCCGGTAGGGAGTTGGCGTTCAGGGTTCAGGCCGCGGTGTGCCGGCCGCGCGCTCCAGCACCATGCGTCTCACCATCGCTCCGAGGTCGAGCCTGAAGTACGCAGCAATCCGCTCGTGGATGACGCGGAGCTCGTTGCGGTTCAGTGCACCGAGCGAGCCAGGCTCAACGGCGGTCTGAGCCACCCGGGTGAGAGTGCTTACGATCGCGGCGTTCTCCTGTGGTAGGTCTTTGAAGCCAGAGGGATGCAAGTGGAAGTAGCGCGGGTCCTTGCCCTCACGCACCTGAGCCCGCTCTGCCTCGCCGAGCTTGTCGAAGCTGAGCAGTCGCAGTACGAGCAGGCCGGGGTCGTAGCTGGTGTCGCTCGCCTCTGCGACCACGAGCACAGGCCGGACCTTCGCGGGTGTTAGAACCGTCACCTCGGCGTCGCCGCCTCTCGTCAGAGCTGCACGCAGCGGCTTGATGTTGCTCGCCACGACTGGGGGGCGGTCGCCCGGTCCGGGATACAGCCTGAAGGGCGCCTCGGGTGCGTACGGTGCCAGCGCCCATACGGCGTGGCCGATGCGTTCGCTCACGCTTGCGCCAAGAGCGCTTCGAGCATCTCTCCGTCCTCGAGCAAGGGCGCCTCGGCACCGGGGGTCTCAAGCAGTAGGTGCACCTTACGCGCAAGCGGTGTGAACGGCGGAAACGGCTCCGACAGGCCGATCTCGTCGACCAGTCTGGCGTCCTGCGAGAGCCGCTCGAAGTCCCGCGGATGCAGGATCACCGCCTGGGGCTGCTTGTAGCGGCGGACCACAGTCGCCGTGCCAGCCACCGGCTCTGGCACGCGAACTGAACCCGATTGAATCTCGATGGTGTGCAGCGAAGCCTCCATAGCACTCATATTAGCATGTCGTACGACATTCTCGACCGAAAGTCAGCTACAGAAAGTTAGCTACAACTTTGAAAGTTATAACTGTCTTTCTAGCCCTCCGCCTGTGGCGCGCGAGGCGAGCGGCGATGTCAGCGCTCTGCGTGCAGCGAGCGGGCGGTGGGGGAGCGGGGGACCGTGGTCTGGTCGGGCAGTGTCCCGATCAAGCGGCCGCCCAGCGTCCTCAAGGGGTGAGTACGTCCTGCGTGTCGAATCCAAGGACGTTCTTCGATCGAATCGCGTCCTGGACGCCTCCGCGGCCCCATAGGGCGAAGATTGGAGGCTCCACCGCGCGCGGGACGCGGGCCACCTTGGCTTGCAATTGGGCGAGCTCACGCGCTCCCAATGGACGGCTCTGCCACCGGGCCTCGCCCAGCAGCACCGATCGTGTTCCACGAATGCCCAGCACATCCATCTCGCAGGGCTCACCGCTGGTTGCCCACCAGCGATCGATGACGAGATCGGACGGCAACTCCCCGAGCATGGCAAGCCGTCTGGCGTGCGCTCGCGCCGCGTCCTCGAACACTGCCCCAAGATGACGCTGCCAGGAGGGGTTTCTGCGACTCAGCACGGCCCGGCCTTGGCCGGCTTCGATCTGGGGGATGTCCGAGTAGAGCACGCTGAACCAGAAGGCAAGGTAAGGGTCAGCGATCTCATAGGTTGCGCGCGCTCCGCGTGGCGCTCCGACCGGCAGCCTCTTTGAGATGAGGCCGGCTCGCATCAGGATCTCCAGAGGGCGCTCGATTCGCTGATCGCTCTCGGAGGCGATCTGAGCGAAACGTGTCCGTCCCCGACCAATCGCCGCAAGCACGCGCGCGTAGCCGCCGGCGTGTGTGAGCTCCTCCGCAAGCATCGACTCGGCGTCCTCCAACAGGATGCCGCCGGGAGCGCCGGCCAGGCGCAAGAGGTTCGCCTCGTGGCCGGCATGCTGATCCCACGCTCGGAGATGCAGGGGATAGCCGCCACACGCGGCGTAGGCTTCCAAGAACGCCGCCGGTCCGAGCTTGGGGAGGAATGCGCGCGCCGGCACAGGCTCGATGGGGGAGAGCCTGAGCGTGAGCGTCGGGCGACCGCGGAGCGCCCCGCCGCCGCCGATCATCGCCTCCATCATGCCGATTGCCGAGCCACACAGGACGAGCGTCAGCCGCGTGCCTGCCGGCAGGTGATCCCACACGGCCTGCACCACACTCGCAAAGCCTTGCGTTGAGGCGGTCAGATACGGGACCTCGTCGAGGACCACGACCAATGGCTGCTCGGAGGCAAGGGCCGCGAAGAAGCGCAGAGCCGCCTCCCAGCTCGCGAAACTACCTCCGGCGAGATCGGCGGCCTGGTCGCCGAGGTCTCTGCGTACGGCGTCCGCGAGACGGGACAGCTCGACGCCCTGTGCCTGCTGCGTCGCCCCGAAGAACACCGCTCTCTGGTCTTTCACGAAGTGGGACAGCAGGAAAGTCTTGCCGACGCGCCGTCGACCCCACACGACGACCAGCTGGGGTACTCCAGCCGCGGCCTGTGAGGCTGCGTTGCGCAGCGAAGCCATCTCTGGCTCGCGGTCGATCAGCTGCACGCTCGTCATGGGTATCCAGGTTACTACACGGGCTGTGTAGTACATGGGCTGTGTAGTACACGGGAGGGTGTCCCTGCTCGGCGTTGCCTGTACAGTGCGACCCGCGATGGCGATCGACTACCTGAGCTGGGCCGACCGCGGCTGGCCGCTGTTGAGACGACTGATGGGCGGCCACGCGAAGATCTACCGCGCGACGCACGGTCTCATCGGCTACCGCGTCCCGGGGGCCCCGGCGATGCTGCTGCTCGACCATGTCGGCGCCAAGAGCGGCAAGCATCGCACCACGCCGCTCGTGTTCGCCCGCGATGGCGACAGCGTCATCCTGATCGCCTCCAAGGGCGGCTATCCGAAGAACCCCGCCTGGTTTCACAACCTGAAGGCGCACCCCGACACCACGATCCAGATCGGCTCGAAACGGATGAACGTGCACGCCCACGTGGCCAAGCCCGAGGAGCGCGAGCGCCTTTGGAGGCTTGCCGTGGACGTCTACGGCGGCTACGAAGATTATCGGCGGCGCACCGAGCGGGAGATCCCACTCATCGTCCTGGAGCCTCGGTAACTATCGTCCCCCCGCCATGGGGGTCCCCGCCCTTCTCGCCGTCGGCGACGGCTTCACGGCCTGCTCGTCTACGCGCCCGTGGCATATGAGCGCGCGAGATCCACGAGCAGCCGCACGCCGTAGCCCGACGCCCCCTTGGGGGCGTAGGCCCTGCCGAGGTCCCACGCCGACCCCGCGATGTCGAGGTGCGCCCAGGGCGTGTCTCCCACGAAGTTCGACAGGAACGCCGCGCCCGTGATCGTGCCTGCCTTGCGTCCTTCGGGGGCGTTGTCGAGATCGCCGTATTTCCCCTTGATGAGCTCGTCGTACTCCTCGTGCAGCGGCAGCCGCCACACGATCTCGCCGCTGCGCTCGCCGGCCTGCGTGACCCGCGCGGCGAGCGCGTCGTCGCTTGAGATGAGGCCGGCGTAGGTGGAGCCGAGCGCGATGATCACCGCGCCCGTGAGCGTCGCCAGGTCGACGATCTGCTCGGCGCCGAGCCCCACCGCGTGGCAGAGGCAGTCGGCCAGCACTAGCCGTCCCTCGGCATCGGTGTTGTTCACCTCGATCGTCCTCCCGTTGGAGGCCGTCACGATGTCCCCGGGCTTCACCGAGCGACCGCTCGGCAGGTTCTCGGTGGCGCCCACCACCGCCACGATCCTCACCGCAAGGCCCATCCGCGCGATCGCCGCGAGCGCCGAGATCACGGCAGCCCCGCCGGACATGTCGAACTTCATCTCCGCCATTTTCGCCCCGGGCTTCAAGGAGATGCCGCCGCTGTCGAACGTCACCGCCTTGCCCACGAACCCGAGCAGCGGGCCACTCGCGCCCGGTGGCTCGTAGCGCAGCGTTATCAGCGCCGGCTCCTGCTCTGTGCCCTGCGCCACCGCCGCGAAGGCGCCCATCGAGCGCGCCACGATGCCCTCGCGCTCCTCCACCTCCACGGACAGGTGCTCGATCTCGCTCCCAAGCTTGCGGGCGTGCTCGGCGAGCGCGGTCGGGGTCAGGTCGTTCGCGGGCCGGTTCTGCAGGTCGCGCGCTTCGTTCACGGCCTCAGACAGGATCCTCGCCTCGCCCACGATCGCCCCCAGATCGCCATCCCCAGTCAAAACCAAACCCTCGAGGCGCTTCGGCTTCACCTCGGCGTCAGGCTTGCCTGTGCCCTCCAGGGTGCTTGCGCCCTTCGGGGTGTCCAACGCCTGAGACTTGTGACTGTCGAAGCTGTAGTCGGCCAGCGCCGTTCCCTGCACGAGCGCCGCCACCACGTCGCCGTCGGCTGTCGGGGCCTGCCAGCAGAGCACCTTTGTGGATATCTCCCTGGCGCGCTCGCGAGCCACGGCGGCCGCAACGCGAGCCCGCTCGGGCGTGAAGTCCTCTCGGGCGCCGAGGCCCACGATCAGCCGGCGCTTGCCGTCTGCGTGCGTCAGCGCAAGCGACTTGAACGAGCGCCGCGCCTCGCCGCTTGCCAGCAGCTCGCCCACCTGCGCCGGCGCCCCCGCGGGCGTCTCGTCCCCCTCGAACACGCCGATCGCCACCGTGTCGGCGTCGGTGGCATCGGGTCGCTCGGCTGTCCAGGAAACCTTCACGATCCGAGCACCATATCCGGCTCGGTAGCATTGCGGTCCCCTGGCCCCAAGCTGGCCGCACCCCAACCTCAGGAGAATCGCCTCGATGCCCAAGACCGTGATCCTCGGCGCCGCGCGCACACCCATCGGCAAGATGGGAGGATGCCTATCGTCGCTCGACGCAACCGAGCTCGGAGCGATCGCGATCGAGGCCGCGCTAGACCGCGCCGGGGTGCAGCCCTCACGGGTTGAACACGTCGTCATGGGCCAGGTTCTGCAGGCCGGCCAGGGCCAGATCCCCTCGCGCCAGGCCCAGATCAAGGCGGGCATCCCCAAGGAGGTCTCCTCGGAGACCGTCAACAAGGTGTGCGCCTCGAGTGTGCGCGCCACCGTGATCCTCGACCAGGCCATCCGCGCGGGCGACGTGCAGATCGGCGTCGCCGGTGGGATGGAGTCGATGTCGAAGGCCCCCTACCTGCTCCCGGGCGCCCGCTTCGGCTTTCGCATGGGCGACGTAAAGGCGCTCGACGCGATGGTCCACGACGGGCTCACCAACCCGTTCTCCGGCAAGCAGATGTTCGTCGAGGCCACCGAGATCGGCGACGAGCTGGAGATCACACGCGCCGACCTCGACCGTTGGGCGCTGCGCTCGCACGAGCTGGCGCTGAAGGCCACCGACGAGGGTCGTCTGCCGGAAGAGATCGTGGCCGTGACGGTCAAGGGCCGTAAGGGCGACACGGTCGTGGAGATCGACGAGGGGCCCCGCCGCGACACCTCGCTCGAGAAGCTCGCTTCGCTCCCCGGCCTGGTCGGCAAAGATGGCTCCCACACCGCCGGCAATGCGCCCGGCGTCAACGACGGCGGCGGCGCGCTCGTCGTCGCCTCGGACGAGTGGGCGGCAGCCAACGGCAAGCAGGCGCTCGCCGAGATCGTCGCCCACGCGCAGTCCGCCGACGACTTCGCCTACCTCGCCCGCACCCCCGCCTCGGCCGCCACCAAGGCGCTCGCGCGGGCCGGTCTCAAGGCTGAGGACATCGACGTGTGGGAGATCAACGAGG
>PLYX01000178.1 GCA_003151895.1 Solirubrobacterales bacterium | reverse complement strand
AACTGGGACATCGGCATAATTCGTTTTATGCCGATATCGGGATAACACGAACAACGCCGCCGAGAGAGCACTCCGCGGACCAGTCATCCACCGCAAGCTCAGCCACGGCAACCAATCCAAAGAAGGCGAGCGATTCACCGAGCGATCCCTCTCCGCCTCGGTCACATGCCGCCTACAACACCGCTCCCTCCACACCTACCTCACCCAACTCTTCACCGCCCACCAACACGGCGGCGCGCTCCCCGCCCTCATCTGAACCAAACACCCGAAACCCAAAGGACTGAACGGCTACACCTTTTGTCGGCGCATAAATCGCCGGATTTGTCTCGAACTGGGCTGTTTTTTGCCCGTCCGTCCCAATTGCCGTCCCAATCGACTGCTCAGAAGGCGCCTCGGACGTCTCGTCGAGGTGCTTGCGTGCTGCGCGGCTTCGCCGACGATCTCGGCCACGCGCTGGCGCATGTCAAGGCGGACGATCGATGAGCCGTGGGGGCCTTCCCACCAGGTCCACCATCGAGCCGAACATCGACGAACGGTCGCTCGAGAAGCCGGTCACGGTACTCATCTGGTAGGATTTCCCGGTAGTCATTCCTACCGAGATGATCCGATAATGCTGAGCACGGTTTCCGAGAAGGGGCAGATCACTGTCCCCAAGCGCCTGCGCGAACGGCTCGGCATCCACCCGGGGGACCGGCTCGAGCTCGTCGAGGATGCGGGGCGGCTCGTCGCCACGAAGACCGTCCCCGGCGATCCCGTCGCGGCCGTTTACGGGATCCTCGGCGCCGGGCGCAGAACCGACGAGACGATCCGCGCGCTGCGTGGCACGCCCGACGCCGTGTGATTACGGCCGTTGACACGAGCGTATTGCTCGACGTCTTCGGCGCCGACCCCGAGTTCGGTCCGCGCTCGGCCGACGCTCTGCGCGGGTGCCTCGCCGAGGGGAGTCTCATCGCCTGCGAGGCCGTCTGGGCGGAGACCGGAGCGTCCTTCGGCGCCAGCGCCGACGCCGAGGCGGCGCTCAGCGGCCTGCGGATCGGCTTCTCCGCGCTCGATGCCTCGATCTCGCTCGCGGTTGGTGAAGCCTGGCGCGCCTACCGCCAGGCTGGTGGGACCCGCGAGCGCGTGGTCGCGGACTTCCTCATCGGCGCCCACGCCCTGGCCCGCGCCGACCGGCTGCTCACCCGCGACCGGGGGTTCTACCGGAGCTACTTCGTCGAGTTGCCCATCCTCGATCCGGCGGATGCGCCCGAGGGGCAGCCGCAGCCTTTGACCGTCGAGGGGCGCGAGCACGGTGCGGGTGCGGACGTCGAAGGTGACAGCACCGACGGGTGAGCAAAGCTCAGCCGTTCACCTGCCCGAACAGCCAGCGTATGAACGGGTTGTGCTTGCGCTCTGCGACGTGCATCCGGACTCTTACCCCTTCGCCTGCGACAACCTGGGTGGCTTGGCGGTCGCGGGATCCTGCGCGGGTATGGCTCGAAGGCCGAGCCGACGTAGCGCACGTTCGGGGGTAGCGCTCCGCGGCTCGAGAAGTCCAGCTCGGGGGCCGTCATCACGCAGATCTCCCGCGCGCCGAGGAGTTGTTCGGCCCAATCATCCAGCGGGGGGAGTCCTCGCTCGGAGCGCGCCCTGTTGAGAGCCGGCACGCCGGTTCGCACGAGCCGAGTCGCGATGCGGTTCATGAGATCGTCGAGCATGGCGCCGAGTGGACCGTCGATGGGCCGCAGGCCGCTGAACAGCGGTGGCACGCCTTCGACCGGCAGCGGATAGGGACAGTGCACGAGCGCGAAAGCCGGCAGGCCCGCCGCCTCAGCGGCCACGGCGGCGCCGGTCAGCATCCAGTCGAACACCACGACATCCGCGGGCCAGCGCTCCAGGAGATCGGCGCACTCGCGGCTCACGTTGACCACGAACGCGAAAAGGCCGTTCTTGAGCAGTCGTATTCCGGCGCCATCTCTTCGACCACTACGAGGCCCACGGCACGGCGGTCCTGCGGATGCTCTCCCAGGAGGAGCGAGTCCCCGCCATCCGCCAGATGACCGACGCGGGCCGCGCCTACCACCGGGAATGGGCAGCAAGGACGTTCGCGCCGTTCCTACACGGATTGCGAGGTCGCTCGCGGGAACGGCGCCTGACCGCGATCGTGATCGCGACCGACCTGCTCGCATGGAAGCTCCTGCGCCGCGACATGCAGCTCGACCGCCGCGACGCCGAACGCATCGTGGCCGAGATGGTCCAGTCCTCGCCGTCAACACGCTGAAGCCGAAGGCGAGTTGTTCTGGGGTGCCGACCGCACTCACGAGGCCGCCAACATCGGCGTTCATCTGATGCGATCACACGACATCGCCCGCGGGCTCGCTTATCCTCCCCGGCCATGACTCGCGACCTCTGGACCGCCGTCGACGGCTTTATCGCCGAGCACCTGCTGTCGCCGGACCCGGTTCTTGACGCCGTCCTCGTCGCCAGCGCCGCCGCCGGTCTGCCCCCGATCGCGATCACGCCCAACCAGGGCAAGCTGCTCGAACTGCTCGCGCGCATCCACCGCGCCCGCAGCATCCTCGAGCTGGGAACTCTCGGGGGCTACAGCACCATCTGGCTCGCCCGCGCGCTGCCGGAGGATGGACGTCTGGTGACGCTTGAGCGCGATCCCCATTACGCCGAGGTCGCCCGCGCGAACATCGCCAACGCCGGCTTCAGCGGGATCGTGGAGCTTCGCGTGGGTCCCGCCCTGGAGACCCTGCCCGAGCTGCACGCCGAAGGGGCCGGCCCCTTCGATCTGATCTTCATCGACGCGGACAAGCAGAACTACCCGGGCTACCTGGAGTGGTCACTTGAGCTCTCGCGGGTGGGCACTCTGATCGTAGGCGACAACGTCGTGCGCGCCGGCGCGATCCTCGACCCTGACGCGAGCGATCCCGGCTTCGGCGATGGTGGGGTGGCAGCCGGTGTGCGCCGCTTCTACGAGATGCTCGCCGCCGAGCCGCGTGTCAGCGCGACAGCTATCCAGACGGTCGGCGCCAAGGGCCATGACGGCTTCGCCCTCGCGCTCGTGACCAGCAACGCAGGCGGCTGAGTACGCGCCTCAGATCGGGGCGCCGTCCCCGGCGCCGAGGACAACCTCGACATCCTGAGCGCCGATCGGCTCCCGGCACTGCGAGCAGACGAGCAGGGGGTGGGTCAGCTCGCCGCAGGAGCGGTGACGGAGGCGCACCGCGGGCCGGCCCGGCCCGCCACCCGCCCGGACGGATGCCTCGGTGAGGCTCGCCGCCCAGCCACCGATCCGCTCGCAGATCGTCGTCATCCTCGGGGCTCAGGCGGCCTGTGGCGAGAACTGCAACGTGCGTGC
>PLYX01000111.1 GCA_003151895.1 Solirubrobacterales bacterium | reverse complement strand
CAGCAGCGAGCTCTTCTCGGCATGGGCCGCTGTCGGGCTGGCGGCCGCCGGGCGCGACCCGTGCGCCCTCACTCGCGACGGCCACAACACCGTCCTGAGCTCGATCGACGGCGAAGCCTCGACGCTGCGGGGCGCCGGCGACCTGGAGCGCACGATCCTCGCCCTGCATGCGTGCAGAGCGTCCACCCGCAGGCTGGCGGGGGGCGATCCGGTGGCGCGCCTGTTGCGCTTTGGCACGGCCGACGGCTCGTTCGGCCGGCTCGTCAACCTCACGGCGTTCGCGGTCCTCGCGCTGCGCGCCGCCCGGGAACCGGCGGGGGGAGCGGTAGTGGGCGCGGCCGCCCGCTGGCTCGTGCGCCAGCAGAACCCCGACGGCGGTTTCAGCTACGCGGCGCGTGGCGCCGCCTCCGACGTCGACGACACCGCGGCGGCATTGCAGGGTGTGGTGGCCGCGAGCGTCCCGAGCGGTCCGGTCGTCTCCCAGGCTGTCGCGTACCTCGAGCACGTCCAGAACCCGGACGGCGGCTACCCGCTCCAGCCCGGCGGCGAATCCAACGCCCAGTCGACCGCCTGGGCAGTCCAGGGACTCCTCGCCGCGGGCCGCGACCCGAGCGCGGTGGTGCGCGGCGGACGCTCACCGCTCGGCTACCTGGAGGGTCTGATCGCCTCCGACGGCAGCGTGCGCTACTCCTCGACGAGCAGCCAGACCCCGGTGTGGGTCACCTCCGAGGCGCTCGCGGCGCTAGCCGGCAAGCCGTTCCCGATCGCGCCGGTCCCGGCGGCACCGGTTCCCGCGGCTACGAGCGCCATCGCCCCGGCGACGACCCGAGCCGTCGCGCACGTCCACGCCCGCGCCGGTCGGGGAGCTCACGCCGTCAACCCGATCGTCGTCCCCGGCCTGCTCACCGGACAGAGCCGGCTCGACGTGCTCGCTCGCACGGCCGGGATGCTCGTTGGCATCCTGTTTGCGCCGGTGCTTCGCTGAGCGGAGCGAGCCAGAAGACAGGTCCTACCGGACCCACCGGCCTACAAGGCCCTCAACCCGATTCACCGGGCGTAGGTATGTACGCCCGCGTCCAGATCGTCCAGTTTGCGGGGTTTGCGAGACACGCTGGACGCATTAGACGGTATGGACGTTGCCAAAGTGTTGCCACGGAGTTGAGGTAGTCTCGGCCGCGTTCACGCGGCGGGCGAAGGTGACGGCCGGGTCGAGCTGTCCATCTGGGGTGGCGTGTACCGTGCGCGGAGGCGGTATTCGGACTGAGAACTTGCGATCGGAGGGTGAGATGAGCGGACCAGTGGATTTCGTCCTGCAGGTGAAGATCAGTCTCCTCGGGTCCTCGAAGCCGCCGGTCTGGCGGAGGCTGCTGGTTCCGGCCGACATCCGGCTGGACCGACTGCACGGCGTGACCCAGGCGGCGATGGGCTGGGAGGACTACCACATGCACGTGTTCTCGGACGGCTCTTGCGAGTACGGACTGGCGGATCCGGAGTTGGGGCATCGGGACGAGCGCAAGGTGACACTCGGCCGGCTGCTCAAGCGAGAGGGGGAGCGGATTCGCTACACATACGACTTCGGCGATGACTGGGAGCACGAGATCGTTGTTGAGAAGGTGCTCGCCGCTGAGCCGGGTGTGCGCTATCCGGTCTGCGTCGCCGGCAAGGGCGCCTGCCCACCCGAGGATTGCGGGGGTGTGTGGGGGTATGAGCATCTGCGCGAGGTGCTCGCCGATCCAGCTGACGAGGAGCACGGCGAGATGCTGGAGTGGCTCGGCCTTCAGACGGCGGCGGAGTTCGACCCGGCTCGCTTCGATGTGGACGAGGTCAACAGGGCGCTCGGCAGCGGCGACGATGCCCGGAGGTCGTCGGTGCACAGCTCCGAGGAGGATCCGCGAGCGACGGCCGTCAGGCGAGCGGCGTAGACGAGCGAGCCGAGGGCCCGGGCGAGTGAGTGAGCGGCGAGCAGCGGCCGGTTCGCGCAAGCGTTCGGCCCTGGCTGCGCTAAAAGAAAAGGCAATGCGGGCTGAGCCCGCAAAGCCTCCAACGCGCATTGTTGGTCAGCTCAAGAGAGAAGTCAAGTGCTCGCCTTCGATGATGGCTGGGTGTCGAGGTCGAGGTCGAACTCGGCGCGGGTCAGGCCAGCGACGTGCCGTCCGGCCGGCACCCACAAGAAGAGCTACCCATCGCCAGCGGTTGCGCTCTGTGAGTCGTAGACGCTCGGCGGCCACGTGTCGGCGGCGAGCTTCCCTTCATCGCGCTCGTGCAGCGGCAGGTCATTGGGGCTTACGGCCGCTCGTCCCCAGTAGGCGGCGAGCTTGACCTTGAGCTGACGGCGTGCGGGTGGCCGGAGCTGCGCGACGCGCCGCGGCGGATCGCGCAGCAGCTCATCGGAGACGAGCGTCGGGCGGAACAGACAGGCCACCTGCTCGCTCTCGAAGACGCCAGCGAGGGGCGGCAGATACATGTAGGGCGTGATCGCGTCTCGGCTGCGCAGGAGGCTGAGGCTCTTCTCGATTGCCGCTGTCTGCTCCACCACGAGATCGAGTGGCAACACCGGCACCAACACGCGATAGGGATGCGCGGCCAGACTCGTACCGTGCTGCTCGGCCATGTCGCATGTCGGCGTTACGAGCAGGCCGTAGCCGAACGCGACCTCGCCGAGGAAGTGCTTGCCCTGCGTATCGTCATGCTCGGCGGTGTAGACGACGGTCGGTTGATCGCCGAAGGGGATGGCCTCGAAGAGGTCGCCTGCGAACAGCGCCCGTGCCCACGGGCGCTGCCAGTACTCCTCGTCGTGTGGTCGATGCTCGCCGGGTCCCATTGCGTCCTCGCGTTTTGTGCGCAGGACGGGAAGCGTAATTCGAGGAGCGGCGGTCGTCTGCGTCAGTCGATGGAGCGGGCGCGTGTCGGTGCGATGTCGTCGTCGGCCCGCATGGGGGCGAAGCCACTGAACATCTGCTCCCGCACCGTCTCGACATCCTCGGGGCGAAAGCGCCGAACACCGCTCGGCAGCCGGACGGCGTGCAGCAACCCGCGTTCCTCCCAGCGACGCACGGTGTTCTCGTGAACCCCGAGCGTGCGGGCGACCTGTCGAACCTGCATGAGTTGCGCCATCTGTGCTCCTTTCGTCCACCACGTTACGCCCCTTGAGCGAGAATGTCAACTAGGGAGAGATGGTGGACTTGGAGGACTTAGGGTAGCTGCTGACGAGCACGATCCGGGTCGAGCGGAGACACAGACCGCGCACGATCTCGAGCGAGTCAGCGCGGTGCTTGCGGGCACTCGTGGGTCACGGCGGCGTCCAGATCGTCCAGACCGCCGCGCGTTGAAATCGCTAATCTCGGGACGGTGAGCGATGAAAGGGCTGTCGCCCGAGCGCGTTGAGCGCCGAGAAGTCCCGGCCGGGCGACACCTTGGGTTCACGTCGCCGTCAGTGCATCCATTGGGTGTGCGTCGGCAAGGATCGCTGGATCCATCAGCAGCGCGCCATCGGCTGGCGGATCATCGCGGTCGAGCTGGCCGATGGCGCCGTGTCGCTCCCGCGGCTTGAGCCGGCGCGGCAGCGAACGGTCGTCCTGCTCGGTCACGGGCGAGGCCGCTGAGGGCAACGGCGGGGTCTATGAGTACTTCAGTTGCCTCAGCCACCAAGGCCCGCCGCCCAAGCTGCGGTGCCCGGCACATGCCCGTCGATGCTGTCGAGAAGGCGATCGAGGACTTCTACCGCTCCGTCCAGTTGACGCCCGAGCAGATCGAGAAGGTGCGGCGCGACGTCGGCGTGCAGATCGAGGAGCGCTTGGCCGTGGCGCGTATGCAGTCCGAGCACCACAGCCGCCGGCTGCGCACCCTCCAGGACGAGCAGCAGAAGCTCGTCCAGCTCTACTACAAGAAAGCCGTCTCCGAAGAGGTGTTGCAGGCCGAGCAGCAGCGCATCGAGGCCGAGCGCACCCAAGCCCAGCACTGGGTCAAGGCCGCTACCCACGAAGCCCAGGACGTCATGGAGGCCCTGGATGAGACCCTGACCATCGTCGGTCGCTGCCACGAGACCTACCTGGACGCAAGTCCGATGCTACGACGGCTGATGAACCAAGTCATCTTTGAGCGGCTACTCATCCAAAGCGACCACGTCGAATGCGAGCAGCAGCCAGTCTTCCGCCACATCACCCGCCTCGGCCGCGGCTGCCAGACTCCCGCCAAGGCCCGGAGGCCCCAGAACGGCCAAGACCCACGACTTCTTGGGGGCCTTGGTTCCAACGTTGATCAAATGGTGCGCCCGAGTGGACTCGAACCACCACGGACCAAGTGGTCCACAAGGCGTTCAAGGATCTCGGTCACCGGCTCGACGCCAACGATCGGGCGATGGTTGCCAACGCGTAGCCTTCGAGGCTCGGTGACGAGTACCGTCGCGTGCGCCGCGTACGGTTCGCGGCGATGTCAAGGACAACAAGACCTGACCGCATTGCGGGACGCTCGCGCCAATCCCGGGGTGGCGCACACCACAGCGCCGCCGCCGTCCGCCGCCCTCGCCGGCTGGGAGACGAGTGTCGATGCGGCGTTGTCACAGCTCGAACATGCGCATCGGGCCGTAGGGGGCACGCACTCGGGGCGCCGCACGAACACGCTGCAGCTCAACTATGCGTTCGTGCTGCTCTTGTCGGCTCACTTCCAGGCGTTCTGTCGCGACCTGCACAGCGAGGCCGTGGAGCACCTGAGGGATGCTGTCGAACTCGATATTGGTGACATGCTTGCCGCGAACCTCACGCGGTATCGACAGCTCGACAGCCGCAACGCTCAGCCGGCGATAACATGATCAAGGCCGTGTCTAAGGATGCTTCTTCCTTCAAGGATTGGTTCCGCGTCGGCCGGCGTGTGCTCCTGGATACCCATGGTGCCCCTGGCGGACCGTTCCCAGCGGAACTGCTGGAGGATCGCGGTCCGATCGGCGCCGACGGCCGGCACGTCGTGCGTATCGCGATCAACCCGGACCAGCCAGAAGAACGCGCCGAGTTCGAGGTCCGTGAGGACCGGATCCTGCTCGACGCCGCCTGAGCGCGATCTTGCTCAGGCCGAGGTTGGAACCTTGCGGCCAGACTCGACTCTCGCGCGAGCGGCTGGACGCCTCTATCGCAGGTCGCGCAGCAGTGTGGCGGGCGGGTCTTCGAGCGCCCGGGCGAGCTTGAGGATGGTGTCGAGCCTCGGTTGGCGTCCGCCGTTCTCGTAGATGCCGATCGCGGCGCGGTCCATTCCCGAGTTGAGCGCCAGCGCCTGTTGTGAGAGGCCCGCGCTATTGCGGGCGTCCCGCAGGTTCTCGCCGAACGTTCGTCTCTCTCTGGGCGTCCCGGGGTCGTTCATCGTCGTGCGCTCATTCTCCATGCCAGCTTACAGCGACACGCACCGCTCGACGCGCAGCGCGCCTCCCGTGTCCATCACCGACGTCTCTGACGATGAGTACGGCGGCGAGGCCTGCCGGAGGGTGATCTGCCGCGAGGAGACGCGCCGGGTCGACGTTCACGCCTGCAGGGAGGCGCATTGGCATGCGGTGGACGTAGCGGGCGCTCGGCCGGCCGTCGTGTTCAGCGTGTTCAAGCGGTTCCTCTCGGCCAACGGCTTCTCGGTGAGGCTGTCGTGGGGCAGGCCGGACATACGTATCAACGTCTTTCGGGCTCCCAGGCCATTGTTCTGTGAGCTGGAGCGTCCGCAGATGTTGGAGGTCGCCGATCTGCGTGCGCTGGGTTTTGAGCGTCCCCACAGCGAGCCGTCGATGGGCCGGTGGGCGAGCTCGCCGAGTCCCCACCAGAGAGGAACAGCATGCAAGTTGAGTGGTACGGCCAGTCGGCGTTTCGCCTGAGCACATCGGAGGCGACGGTAGCGATCGACCCGTTCGCGGACCTCTCGGGGCTCACGGGCCGCGGGATTCGGTTCGACTACCCGGCGATCGAGGGCCTTGAGGCCCAGCTGCTGCTCGTGACCCACGAGCACCCTGACCACAACGGCGTGGAGGCTGTCGGCGGAGACCCCGTGATCCTGCGCTCGACCGCCGGCCGCCGGCCTCGACGATTTCGTTGGCCGTTGGGCGGGATGGCTCGCGGATGCCTCTGAATGTCGCCTCCAGCGACCCAACACGATGCCGGAGGGCAATCCAAAGGGCAGTTGGCGACAGACGTGAGTGGCGCGATCTGCAGCATGGGAACACCCGTTCTTGGCGGACGTTTCGACCGTGACCGGATACACACTTCCGACTTCCCCCACGGCTTGAGGTTGTGCTTCGAGACCAAGAAGCTCGGCTGCCGTCTCTCGGGCGTTTGTGGTTCGGGCGGGCGCTGTCGTCAAAGCGCGCTGGAGGGAACAAGAGGCGTTCTCGCCATTCCCTCCTCCACATGGCCGCGGGTTACTCGTTGCGCCGTGGGCTCTCCGAGGGCGATGTCGAGCGCTGCTCGCATGACTGCAAGTGTGCGCCGAAGGTCGCCGGCTCGACCGTCGGTTACTGATTCGATGTAGCTCTGCGACAGTAGTTGCAGTCCCTCTGGTTCGAGGGCATCGTGGACTGGAGCCTGCACGCCGGCCAGGCTCATCCGGCGCTGCAGGACGATGGTCAGCCCGCGCTCCACGTCGGGGAGCTGGGGAAGGAAGACCTCGGCGGTCAGCTTGTCACGGACTCGCTGGTAGCCGTCGAGGCGGGTGTAGTCGCTCTGGGTGGCGACGACCATCGCGGCGTCCATTGTCGCGAAGGCGCGCGATGTCTGATCGAAGAATGCGTCGGCCAGCTCCGGCGAGCCGCCCCAATGATCGGTGTCCTCGACGATCACGACCGGGCATCGCTTGAGCTTCCAGAAGACGTCGAAGAGTCGCTGCATGCCCCGCATCGCGTCTGAGGGATCGGCAGCGCGCTGCAGTTCCTCTGCCGCGACCCGCTTGATGTCGCCGACGACCTTGCCCGTCAAGATCCGACCGGCTGCAATCTCGAAGCCAGCGCGAAGCTCGCGAGTGGCGATCTGTGTCCTGTGCTCGGCGGCCGCGCGGTCGAGTGCGTGTGCCTCGTGGCGAGTGAGCTGCGCATCGGGGAGGTCGCGGATCTCCGTGATCGCGTGGCGGGCGAACGCGGCCGGATCGCCGGCCTCGACGCCGATCACGCTCACGCGAAGCGGTAGGAATCCCTCCTCCAGGCTGTCGGCGACTGCGGCGATGAGACTTGACTTCCCGGAGCCCATGCGTCCGACGACCGTGGTGACGCCCTCTGCGCGCTCGATGCTTCTTCGCAGTGCGCCGTCCACGTCCGGCGCCCCGAGCGCCGTATAGGCGACGTGCTCGCCCGCTAGCAGGTCGAAGCGTCCAGAGGTCTGAAAGGCGAACTCGTCGTCGAGTGTCTGCAGCGTGTCTCGCATCAGCGAAGACTCTCACGGAGCTCGTAGAGCTTGCGTGGACGCCCTTGCCGCTCCTGCTGTTCGGGGAACGATCGGACGAAGTCCTCCTCCTCCAGTTCACGGAGTGCCTTTCGAGCGCTCTGGCCGGATACGCCGAGCGTCGCGAGCAGCTGTGGGTCTGAGCCTGAAGTTGGTCCGTGGTCTGCGAGATACTCTGCGATCGTCGATGTGAGGCGCGGCAGCTTCGCCAGGCGGGCGCGTTGCTCCTCGCGCTTGGCCAGCAGTTCGTCCACGGGCTGGGTTGAGAGCACTGCGGCGCGGGCCAGGGAAAGCAGCGAACGAGGCAGACCATCGGTCTGGTCGACGATGGCGTCGATCTCGACATCTGGCTCTCCCGCCAGGCGACGAGCCAGGAACTCTCGCTGCTCGGACGTGGAGAGGGGGGCGAGGTCGAGCTGCACGTCGAAGAAGGCGCTCGCGGGCGGGCGGGTGAGCTCGTCGCGAAGCACGTCGTTGGCCGCGATCACCCACTGGTGGTCCTGCTGCCAAAGCTCGTCGCGCAGACGCCCGAACAGCGTGTGGGCATGACCTTCGCCTGGAGGCGCATCGATGAGAAGCAGTGAGGCAGGCGCCTCTCCGAGACGCCGCGCGAGACGCAGTAGCGCGCCGGATGGCGTCGTCTCCGGAATCATGCTTGAGCGGAGGGTGTCACCGAACGCCCCCCATCGCTGACCCAGGGCATCGGCGATGACCATCAGCGCCTGCGTCGCGTTCTGCGCTGGAGCGAGATCGACGTACACTGCCGGTCGCTTGGTATCCGCATTGTCGGCCTCGAGTGATCGCAGCAGCGTCGTCTTGCCCGATCCAGGTGGGCCGAGGAGGAGCACATTGAGCTTTCGATCGACGGCGGCCTCCAACTGCGGCATGATTGCGGGTGGCAGGAAAAGATCTCGGTCGATCGTGCCGAGCAGGGGACGATTATCGAGCCTGACAGTCATGTTGCGAAACTATAACAAACTTTCGCAACTAGATCAAGGCGGGGCTGCTCTCTCTCGATAACGCGCAGCTTGGCCTCGAGGACGCCCCTGTCCTTCTACAAGGCGCGCCAGCGGCTTGGGTCTGAGCCGCTGCGGCTGCTCTTTCAGGCGGCCGCGCAACCGTTGGCGAGCGAGGCGACGCGGGGAGCGTTCTACCGTGGTTTGCGGCTGATGAGCTTGGATGGGACGTGCGCGGATGTGGCCGACACGCCGGTGAACGATGAGGAGTTCGGCAGGCCGGGCTCCGCGCGGCGGGAGGGTGGGGGAGCGTTTCCGCAGCTGCGCATAGTCGGCCTGTGCGAGTCTGGCACGCATGTGGTCACGAGCGCGGCGCTGGGCGGGTATGAGACCTCCGAGAACGCGTTGGCCGATCGGCTGCTGGGGTCTCTCGGCGAGGGGATGCTGTGCCTGGCTGACCGGGGCTTCTACGGCTTCGAGCGCTTCACCGCGGCCCATAAGACCGGGGCGCAACTGCTGTGGCGAGTCAAGTCCAGCCTGGTGCTCGAGCGCGAGAGGACGCTGAACGACGGCTCGTATCTGACGCGCATCTACCCCTCCCAGGGCGACCGCCGCGCAAAGCGCGACGGTGAGAGCGCGCGCGTGGTGGAGTACCGACTCGATGACCCCGGCCTGCCCGATGCCGAGCGGCGCTACCGGCTCTTGTGCACGATCCTCGACCCGGAGCAGGCACCCGCCGACGAGCTGGCCGGGTGCTACTCCGAGCGCTGGGAGATTGAGGGCGTCCTGGACGAGCTGAAGACCCACCAGCGCGGCCCGCGTGCGGTGCTGCGTTCAAGGCTCCCCGACGGTGTCTACCAGGAGGCATACGGCTACCTGTGCACCCACTACGCGATCCGCCGCCTGATGCACGACGCCGCGCTCCTGGCCGACCTTGACCCCGACCGATTATCGTTCACCATCCTAGTCGCTTAAGTTTACGGTATTGGCTCCAGACCGGTCACAGCGCCGGCGCTGGGAGGAGGATGCCTTATGTTGACGAGGTTATGCTGAAGCTGAAGTTCTCCGATTACGATGGCCCCACGGGGCTGTATGTCGCGACGGGCAAGGAGATCCTTCCGATGGACTCGATCGCCGGCAAGATCGCCCTGGCCGGCGCGGGGATGCAGGCCGGCATCGGCGATCCCCGGGTTGCCGAGGAGCTTCAGCACGAGATCGACGAAGCCGTGGAGAAGGCCAAGGCCCTCCAGCCGGTTCGCGTTTCTCGCGGGTGAGACGTCGCACCCGGTCGGTCCCCAGATGGGGCCGCTCGGGAAGGTCTCTACCCGGAGACGAACCCTGCCGGCGACCGGCTGGAGGATCTGGAGAACCTGCCGGGGTGTTGAAGGCCGGGCGCGAGCGGCTGGACGCCTCTATCGCAGGTCGCGCAGCAGTGTGGCGGACGGGTCTTCGAGCGCCCGGGCGAGCTTGAGGATCGTGTCGAGCCTCGGTTGGCGTCCGCCGTTCTCGTAGATGCTGATCGTGGCGCGGTCCATTCCCGAGCCGGCCGCCGGCGGGAACTCCGAGTGCGTGTGCGAGTTTGAGGTCGACCGGGGGCCGGGAGTGGGAAACACCTCTGGCGGTCTGGGGCTCGAGTGGGAGGATACGGTGGAGCTCAGGTAGTGGATGAGGGAGGCTCCGGGCTGGGTCTCGAGTGAGTGAGTGTGAAGGAGGTCCTTTGTGGCTGGTGGTGAGGTGTCCGTCACCGACGTCTCTGACGATGAGTACGGCGGCGAAGCATGCCGGAGGGTGATCTGCCGCGAGGAGACGCGCCGGGTCGACGTTCACGCCTGCAGGGAGGCGCATTGGCATGCGGTGGACGTAGCGGGCGCTCGGCCGGTCGTCGTGTTCAGCGTGTTCAAGCGGTTCCTCTCGGCCAACGGCATCTCGGTGAGGCTGTCGTGGGGCAGGCCGGACATACGTGGCAACGTCTTTCGGGCTCCCAGGCCATTGTTCTGTGAGCTGGAGCGTCCGCAGATGTTGGAGGTCGCCGATCTGCGTGCGCTGGGTTTTGAGCGTCCCGACAGCGAGCCGTCGATGGGCCGGTGGGCGAGCTCGCCGTGTCACGCGGAGCTCGTGAACGGGGTGGAGAGCGGTGAGCGCTGGGCGCATGGGTGGGACGAGCGCGACCCGGCGGTGCTCGCCGAGCTGTTCGTCGAGTGGGAGACCGCGCAAGACGACGAGTCCGCCGTCGTCCCGCTCGACTTGGCGCTTGAGGCGTTCGGGGCTCAGGCGATCGTGATGTACCTGCTGGGGAGCCGCTACGGCGAGCTGCTCCCCCCGATCCACGAGGGTCTTGAGATGGCCAGAGCGCATGTGGATCGCGTCCGTGAAGCGCTCGCAGGGACGATCCCGGGGGAGCCGAGCCCGGGCCGGCTTGCGTGTCATCGCGAAGCCTTCGAAGCGGCGCTCTCCGACGACCTGGACACTCCCACCGCGTTCCTGTGCCTGTTCGACTGGGTTCGCGAAGCCGGGAGCATGCGCTCCGGCGCGGGAGACCGTGACCTGCGCGCGATGCTGTGGATGATCGGAATGGCGCCATCGCCCACCGGAGCACGCAGCGACATGCCCTGCGCGCCCCCTGCCCGGCGCCGGCGATCCTGACGTCGCCCATCCGGCGTCCCGTGTCTCTCTACCGCGGGTTTCCCAGCAGTGTGACCGGTGGCGTAGGACGGGCGAGCCCCTGTCTCACACGCCGGCGCCAGGCATCGAGCACGGCATGGCGTTCAGTTGTCCACGCCCGGGATCGGGTCGAGTGGCAGCTCGCCGTGAATCTCCGCGAGGCCGATCAGATCGTTTCGATCGCGGGGACGGTCGGCGAGACGCTTGAATCCAACGATGCTGCTCAAACCGGCGAGGAGGAACTCGACTCCACCGTAGTCGGCCGGTATTGCGTGCTTCTCGACGGTCTCATAGTCGAGCGGTGGCAGTCCACCGCGGAGGATGTCGATGATGCCGGCATCCGTCTTTGCTCGCAGGTGGGCTTGGCCGATCAAGTGCTCGTCCCTGAGATGCGCCTCGTCGCGCAGGCGCACACCGCCGAGTTTGCGCAGGGCGGCGAGCACGCGCCGGTCGTTCTCAGCACTGTCCGGGACAAGGAAGTCGATGTGCTCGGTCGCTCGGACGAAGCGGTTGGCGATGACCGCAAATCCGCCCACCACGACGAAGCGGGCACTCTCGGCGACCATTGAGGTGGCTGCGACGTCGAGCTCAGGGTCGAGCGCTGCCATCGGCTCGCTCGATGGCTCGCAGCAAGCCCGCGGCCTGTGCGGAGAGGTGCTGACCACGCCGCAGCAGCTCGCCTATCGGGGTGCCGGGCAGCGGAGTCAGGAGTCGACGCTTCTCGGCGTTCAGCCGCGCCCAAGTTGCACCGTGGCCGGGCTCCAGCAGCGTGTGCTCAGGTGTCGCCATCATCCCGATCTTATCGGCCTAATTGGCGAGCGGCTGTTGACAGTCACGAGCACTCCGTCGTCTCAGCTTGCGCGCTGGGCCGCGTTTCGGTCGGAGAGGCGCGTGACGGAAGGCTTGTTTCTCACTCGATGGGCGTAGCGAGCATGTCGTCCGGGCCGAACCCGAGCACGCGCGCGTCGAGGGAGCTCCGCAGCACCTTGCGGCGTGTCGTGGGCTTGTGATCGTGCGACTGCTCAGGCGTTTGGCGCCCTACCCGCGAACAGCGCCGCGATCAACCCTGGCGGCACTCCACGGAGCTCGGCCTGAGAGAACGGCCACAGCCGCAGATACTCCGCACGCCTAGTCAGCGCATCCGCGATCGTGGGCGCGGTCAGAATGTTCGCCGACCCCGTCAGCAGAAAGCGACCGGGACGCTGGTCCTGATCGACCGACTGCTTGATCGCGAGCAGCAGATCCGGAGCGCGCTGCACCTCGTCGATCGCCACCGGTCCCTCCAGATCAGCGACGAAGCCCGTCGGATCCTCGAGCGCGCCACGGCGTCTGGCCTCGTCATCGAGGGTGATGATGAGTCTCCTGTCTGGCTCGCCCTCGGCGATCTGCGCCACGAGCGTGCTCTTGCCCACCTGCCGGGCACCCAGCACAACGACGACCCGCGTATCCGCAAGCGCGGCCTGCACATTCGCCCGCAAGTGCCGCGCAACGAGCGCCGGCGCTCCCGCAGAAGACGAACCCGAACCTGGCATATCCGCAATAACAGCTCGGCGGATCGGCAAAATCTAGGGGGCAGATGTGCAATCCCCGGGGGATTGATGGCCCACCTCCGCCCAGAGCGACAGTTCCGTCGGTGATGATCCGCGTTGTCGGCGAGGAGTAGGTCGACTGCGCGTCCCGGATCGGCACTGAGGTCGCGCTTTCCAGCGCAACCGCCGGGCCAGCCCGGACAGCGCAGCCACCAACCGCGCTGAGACCGGTCAAGCAGCATCGGCGTCGCGCAGATCGGACATGGCTCGCTGGCACGCACCCTCTCGATTCGGCGAACGAGCTCCCGGTTGTCGACCAACTCGATCCCGAGTTCGGCCGCCTCGGCGATCGCCGGCTCGGTGAAGTGCGACAAGGTCACGAGTATGCCCGCGTCGCCACTGAGTCCTTCGCGCATCAGCGTCCCCGCGAGCTTGCGTACCTCGTCCACGCCGACGGACCACGACTGCCAGCGCATGCACTGCACGAGCAACTCCTGCTTGCCGCGACGGATGCGAAGATCCACGTTGCCGTCAGCGGCCGCCTCGCGGCCTGTCTCCTCCACATTCCATCCCTCGCGGCGAAATACCTCATCAACAATCCACTCAAACTCCTGCGCAGAAAGCGCGGGGGGAGGACATCTGGGGATCGGCTGATTTGGAGGACTTTTACTGGTAATCAGCGAGCGATCGAGCCGAAGAAAATATCGCCAATTTGCGGTCTCTTACGGGGCATGTGGACCGCGAATGGCCTCGCGGTCCCGTTGAAGAGGCCGTCGGCTCGACCGGAGAGGGGCGAGGCGCGGTTGCCTGGGGACATCGTTTTCGCCGGCTATGACGCCCGGACATGAATGCGCTGGGAAGATGACTCATCGCCGGCCGCGAGACCCCGCTGTTCCCCAGCGAAGCCGCTCGTGATCCCAGTGGCCCTCAGCTGACCCGTCGAGCACTGGGTCGATGAACGACCTGACGGTCGCGAGAGCAGCCTCCAGGTTGCGCTCTTGCAGGCGAGGCGCATCTCGCGCCACACGTGCATACCCTCGTGACCAGTTGCTGTCCGTCGGCACGGTGAGGCGACCGGGGAGGAACATCCCACGACGGGTGGCCTCCGAAGCGAGCGCAACCTTCAGGTCGCGCGCGTCGACTCTGACCGTGTGAGCGAAGACGGCGAGGTCGGCCAAGTCGCGGTAGCGGCTGCTGGGCTCCCGCAGACCGCTCGCCCGCTCGTGTGTTTCGTGGAGCGCTCACACCTTGTCGGCGATGTGGTCAACGAGCGGGTAGGCGATGTAGGTAATGCGCTTGAGTCCCGGGATCTCTGTCGGCACGAGCGCCGAAACGGACTCCGTGTTGCCCGTCATGGTCAGTTCAGCAACGAGATCGACGTGGAACTCGGCGAACCGCTTCAGGCCGAGGTGTGCGTCCACCGGAACGCGCAGCGCATGAACGCCTGCTGTGAGGTGCTGTCCGGGACCAAGCGTGAAGGTGAAGAAGTCCTCGAGGTCCGTGCGAGCCGCGACGTGCAGCGCCCGCTCGGCCTCCTCCAAGCCCCCGTCGCGGTTGAGAAGGTCGACATCGCGGGTATGCCTTGCCTCCGGTCCGATCCTCGCGAGCATCGCGGTCCCGCCCTTGAGAACCCATCGATCGGGGTCGGCTGTGAACACTCGAGACAGCAGCCGGTCGTACGCGAACTGCCGCTGGAGATTGCTCAGCTCGATGCCTCGCTCCTCTGCGAGTGGCCGCAGACGGTCGGCGATCGCCGAGCGCAGGGCCTGCGGGTCGGCGTATCGGTCAGGACTCATCGCCACGCGCCAAGGATCGAATCGTGTCGCGGTTTCTGCTGTAGCCGGCAAGCGTGAGGAGATAGTCAAGTAGCCCGACACCGTCGCCGCGCCGGAAGCCGAACCGGCTCGCATACGGCGCGATGCACTCGGCGACATCGCTCGGATAGTCGAAGACACGGTCGATGACCTCCGCCGTGATCTGCGCGACGCTCGACGGCTCGACATGATCGCCAAGCAGGTCACCGATCATGCGGGCGGCACGTGTCGCGGGAAGTCCCGCGAGCAGGATGCGTTGTTTATCGGGTACGTGTCCGCGGTGGATTCGCACGTCAGGTCGCCGGGTCTGATGGCGCACGGGCAGCTTGAACTCGTGGATGTCCGCGCGCAGGTCCCCGACCCCGTACAGTGAGGCAGCCGATGCGTGCGAGACGAGTGCCACGTCGGGCGAGCGCACCCGCTCCCAAGCGGGGATGGCCGGGTCCAGCTGCAGCCATGCGGCGCGCAGCTGAAGATGGTCCGGCTCGCCAGCGCCCCGGACCCGGTAGACACCGTGAGCAACGCGCTCAAGCCGACCGTCGCGCAGGAGCCGCGCGAGCGAGCTGGTCGCCACGCCGGCATCGAGCGCCTGCCTGCGCGTGCACAGCCCCCATTGCTCCTCCGCGATCCCAAGAAGCCGCTGTAGTGGTCTCGCCATACTGCGAAATATACCATAAACGATCAAAATCGGAGTAGGTCACAAAGGGAGATACTCCATTCAACGCCAAAACTGGATCAGTCTGCAACACATACGAAAGGACGACTTTTGCGCGACACGCTCAAGCGGGGCTGGTCTTTGCTACTCCATGCTATATTCTGACGAGAGTAGCGATGAGCACGAGCACACTGCACTTCCCGAAGACAGCGTCCAAGAAGTCCAAGGGGACTCGCGGCGGCACTGTTCGCAGCGGCCAGGCACAGCGGACAGCGTCACAGTTGCGAGTCTTCTACCGATCGCTGTCGCAGCTGGCGAGCGCGCTGGGCGTTACGCGCGATACGGCGCGTAACTGGAGTGCTGGCACGGCGCCCGCTCGTCCGCGTGTGGAGCTGTTGCAGAGAGCCGAGCTGTTATTGAGCCTTTGTGTCGCGGCACGGCGCTATATGGCTAGCGATCATCAGGTCGGCGAGTGGACGCTGGCGCCGAGTCCTGCGTTGCGCGGTCACTCTCCGACACAGGTGCTAGCCCGGCACGAACAGGATGGGTTGCAGGTCTTGTTAGCTGAGCTTGCGACGGTTGCACCTCCGCGTCCGACTGGGCCGATTGAGATGCCGTCGTTGGAGCAGTTGCGGGAGGCACTCGCCGGTGGTGTGGGCGCCGCGGCGCTGAAGCGGATCGAGAAGATCGCGGCGGTAGAGCCGATCGAGCTGAGCGACGCGCAGCTTGATGCGCAACTGCGTGAGGCTACGCAGAGCAGGTAGGCCCCATGGGTGCCCGCGGGCCGACTCGCAGGCTCCTCAGAAGCGTCGTTCGCCGAGCCAGGCTCCCTTGGTCCAGCGGGCCGCCATAGGCGGTGGCGCGTACGCCGTGAACGAGTGGGCAAGGGCGCGTCGCAGGTTCTCTCTGCGGTAGCGGCCGCGCAGACGGTGGGGAGCGTGCGCGAGAGGAGCTTGTGACCAGCGCAGATGGCGTCGCCACTCGGCGCCGACCGGTGCGTCCGGGCGCGCGGCGGCCTGAAGCAACGCGTCGAGCAGGATCATGGTGAGCCGTCGCCCGACAGCTGAGTCAATGACGTTGGTGTGGCCGAGGTCGAACACATAGAGCGGACCGGTGCCGTGCGCGTGCCATGTGAGCACCGCCAGCGGAACAGGGGCAGCGCCTGGCAGCTCCTGCCAGATAGCGAGCACGCGGCCCTTGTCGTCGCCGCCGTTGCGCAAGCGATCGGTCACGCTCCCGGGCGCGCGATGCAGGCGGCCCTCCAGTTGGCGGCCGACATCGAGCGGCTGCAAGCTCAAGGCATCGACGCCGCTGCCGATATAGTGGATAGTCTGGACCTAGCGGATTACGTGCCTTAGCATGGTAGACTCAGAGTGAACGATCATGGGCGATCTCGACAGCCGATATCTCACCGTCCCCCAGGTGGCCACCGAGCTGCAGATGGACGCCTCCGCGGTCTACAAGATGTGCAAGGCGCGGCAGCTGCCGTCGGTCCGCTTCGGCAAGTCGGTGCGCATTCCGCGCCTGGCCTACGAGCGCTACCTCCAGCGGCTGGAGCGAGGACGCCCCAAGCCCCTGAAGCACGACTCGCCCGACTCACAGGACCAGCGAGAGGACTTTCGCGACGCCACCGGACACGATCCCGAGACGTGGATCGATGGATGGCGGTCTGGAAGCATTCCCGACACGCCGGAGAACACCCGCCTGGCCATCCATGCCCTCGGATTGCGAGACGCGCCGCGCCGGCGAGCGAAGGAAGCCGCTACGTCGCCCTGACCGTCTCGTTCAGTGTCGCCCTGGCTGACCCCTGAACGCAGGTCATCGAGGGTGTTTCACAGCACCACCCCCAGGTGGCCTATCGGCTCCCAGAACGCTGGCCGAACCGCCGGGGCTTCGTTCATCCCGGCCGTACAGGTAGCGGCCGTCCGGCTCACTCTCAACGCGCAGGCGTCGGCGTCCGCACCCTCGCTCCTGCGGCGGAGCGAGCATGATCCGGCCGGCAGCAGCACCAGCAGCTCCTCGTCGTCCGTTGCGCTTATCCCGAGTTCGGCATAACCGCAACGGACGAGGACCGGGTGTGATGCTCG
>PLYX01000009.1 GCA_003151895.1 Solirubrobacterales bacterium | reverse complement strand
AGAAGGTGTCTGGAAATAGAGGTTTTGGGGTGTCCGCGCATAATGGTGGGGCATGTCCACAGAGCGCCGCTACCCCACAGATCTGACCGATCGGCAGTGGTCGATCGTAGAGCCGTTGCTACCCGATGCGCCGTCTGGGCCGGCGGGTCGCCCGCCTGTGCATTCCAAGCGTGAGATCCTCAACGCGATCTTCTACCTCAACCGTGCTGGGTGTGCGTGGCGGATGCTGCCGAAGGACTTCCCCCCGTGGAAGACCGTGTACTGGTACTTCTCCCGCTGGCGAGACGACGGGACACTGGACAAACTCCACGATGCGTTGCGCGAGCAGGTGCGCGTCAAGGAGGAGCATCGCAACCCGGTGCCCTCAGCGGGAATTGTGGACTCCCAGTCGGTCAAGGGCGCGGACACCGTCTCTGCCTCCACACGCGGATTTGACGCTGGAAAGAAGATCAATGGTAGAAAGCGCCACATCGTCGTCGACACGGTCGGCCTGCTGCTCGTCGTGATGGTCACCGCCGCCTCGGTCCAGGACCGCGACGGCGGTCGCGGGATACTCAAGCGACTGCACTGTGCGCTCCAGTCGGTCCGCCACGTCTTCGCCGACGGCGGCTACCGAGGACGGCTCCTCCCGATCGCCAAGAGCGCGTGGGGCATCGTCGTCGAGGTCGTCTCAAAGCCCGCCGACCAACGCGGCTTCGCGGTGCTTCCCCGCCGCTGGGTGGTGGAGCGCACCTTCTCCTGGCTGATGCGCTGGCGCCGCCTGGTGCGCGACTACGAGCGCCTGCCCGCCACCCACGAAGCGATGGTCAAGTGGGCGATGGTAGGCAACATGCTCAACCGCCTCTCACCACCACCCGGCCCCAAGCCCTGGGCAACCAAGAAGAAGCAAAAATGACCATTTCAAGACACCTTCTGAGTCCTGGCGGTCTGCTCCTTGGGGGTCACGCTGTCTCCTGCGTTGTCGCTGTGGGGTTGGGCGGGTTCACGCTGCGGGCGGCGCTTACTTCTTGAACTTGACGGACAGCGACTTCGCCTGCTTGCCGCCCTTCGACGGCTTGAAGGCGATCTTCAGCTTGGTCGAGAGCTTGCCGGGCTTCTTCTGAGTCAGCTTGAATGTCACCGTTTCGCGACCCTTGGCCGACTTCGAGCTCCTCGAGAGGCCCTTCCCCGAAGCCGTGAGGATACCCGCGGCCGGGACCGACACAGACACGGTCAGCGTACGACCCTTGATCTTGTGGGAAACGATCGCAATGCCGGTTGAGCAGCCGCTGACACTGATCGCGGTCGACTCGTTGATCTTCGCCCCGTTCTGCGCCAGGAATTCCGTCGGCATCGCGAGTTTGCTCGTGCACAGGTTCCCGTTTGCCGCCAGGGCTGAATACTTGCCCTGGGGCAGCTTCAGTTCGAAGGTGCTAAAAGGGGTGTCGGGGACCGTCTTGAACGTCGTGCTCGTAATCCCGGCTTTGCTGATGAACGTCGTGCCGACGAGGTCGATCGTGACGCCGTCGCCCTGCAGCACCATCGTCAGGGACGGGAATGCTTCGCCGCCGTGGCTGNNCGAAGATCGCCGGGCCCGAGAGCGGTTGCGGGAGGATCGGGGTGTGGACGGTGGCGAAACCGATCTTCGATTCTTTCGGGCAGTTCGCGGGGTTCAGGTTGAACTGCGCGACGGTGCACGCCTTCTGCAACGTCGTCAACCGTGAGGGGAGCTGCTTGGGGAGGTCGACCTTGACGCGGGTGATGTTCGCCTCGGTGCCCTGCGGGACGTTGGGGTAGGAGAGCTTCGCGGTCAGGCTCGCGCCGTCGGCTCTGCTTGTCTTCCCCGAGGTTGAGACCGAGAATTTGGGCTGGAACTTCAGGCTCGCGCAGTTCGTGACCTGGAACGGCGCCGTCGGCGCCGCGCTCGCGTCGTTCGCGGTGGCGTAGCCGATCGTGCCGTTCAACACGGTCGCCGTGCCCGGCGCGGAGCCCTGCAGGCCGCCACTGAACCCGAGCTTGGAGCAGTTCGTCGGGTTGAACGTGAACCCGGGCCGGTTCAGCGTCACGTCGACGCGGCGCAACCTGAGGGGGATGCCGTCGATGATCGTCGGGAACGGGTCGGAGACGTCGGTTACCTGCGCGGTCGTCGGGTTGATCCTGATCGACTGACGCACCACGACCGTCCCGAAGTTGAACGGGCCCGCGACGGCCGGGACGACGACCGAGAGGCCGTAGGGGCCACCGTTGTAGGGGCCGGTGAGGTATGCCTTGCCGCCGACGAACAAGGGGTTCGGGCCGGGGCCGACACCGGTCTGCACGGTCCCGACCTGGCTGCTTTCCGGACAGGTACCCGCGTTCGCCTGCGCTTCACCGCACAACGGGACGCTACCGACGTCGGCCAATAGGCCGGGGGGCAGCGTGATCGACAGCCCGGTGATTTCCTGGTCGGTGTCCGAGCGTGAGAACGACGCCACGAACGGCGTGTACGCACCGGCCTGCAGGTTCGTCGCGCCCGCGGTGAACGTGGGGTTGAAGCCGCTGACGCAGCCTTCGTCGATCGGGAAGCTGTCAAACGGGGTGCTCGGCAGACCCGAGTCGGGCGCCGACCACGGCGTCAGTTCGGTGTTCGTGGTGTACGTTCCGCAGTTCTCGGGGGTCGCGAGCTCCGCCCGGGGGCCGCCGAAGAAGTGCAGCTTCAGGTCGCTGAACGGGAGTTGCGGGTTTTCGTCGAACACCGCGGTCATCTGACCCGTCGCAGTGTTCGGCAGGAACTGTCCCGCGATCTTGATCAACACTCCCGTCACGGGATCCTTCACGACGACATAGGCCGCCAACAGTGTTTTGAACGGGTTTTCTTCCTGGCGCGCCAAATACAACACACCCGTCAACGTGTTCGGGATCAGCGGCGTGCTCAGTTCAAGCGAGCCGATCTTTGACGCTTCGGGGCATTCCGGTTCGGCGGGATTGAAGTTCATCGTGCTCGGCCCGACCCAACCGATCTGCGCCTCCGAGCAGGCGGCGAGCCCATCGCCGGCGGAAGGATCGACCGTGAACCCTTCGGGGAGCTTCACCACCGCGTTCTTCAACGTCGAGGTCGCAAGCGTGCCTGTTTCCTCGGGTTGCGGCTGCTTGATCTCAAATTCCATACCCGACGGAGTGTCCGCTTCATGGGTCGTGGGTTGCGCGCCCAGTTCCGGAGTGAACTGCAACGCGTTGCAACCCGTCACCGCGGGAGATATTGATTGGCCGTGCGGGCCTGACACCCACGCAGGATCGTTCAGTTCGGGGGTGCCGTCCGCTTTCAACGCCCCCGGGTGCGCCCACGAGTCCATATATATCGAGGTCACCAATGGACCGTTTGCACAGCCTGTCGGGTTGGTGAAATACGGGATCTGGGAGTTACCGGACCCATCCCTCAGCGCGGGATCGCCATAGAACGTGACGACAATATGGTCCAGTGTTATCTGCGGAATATCGGGGTTGATCGTCTGCAGAACGTAACCTTGCGGCGTCGGCACTACATGCACATAAAACACGTGTGGCCCCTTGAGGGCATCGTGGTAGGCGAACTCGGCTGGTACACCACGCTCCGGCACCATGTTATAGATAGGACTGTTAATGGAATCGCTCTCCACTGGTTCTGTCAGAAGATGACCGACAATCGTGTCCGGCGGACAACCACCGATAGCCTTCGTCCTGCGATGACCTTCGACTTCGACTTCGACTTCATATTCGGAGGAGAGCTGTGAGAAGGTACACTCGGGCGCAGAGAGGATGCTCCCCACGAAACCCAGTGGGAGATCGGCGACGATATCCTTGGGATCCTGGATACCCGTGGCTGTATATCCCGCATCCGGGGCTTGTCTGAACTCGTTGTTGAGATCGATCGTTGTCGTCAACTCGTAGGGATGGTCCCCGGCCTGCGTGTCGCGGGTACCGTCGAGCCCGGAGATATAGAATTCGAAGTCAGCCGGACCAAACGGCGGCGGTGCGCCACCAACAGTGTTTTCGACCGTTGTCGATTGGTCCGGCGCGCCTCCACCGGTTATCGTCGCGGTATTTACCAATGATTCCGCGGCTGATGGTTCGGTGACCGTCACACCTATTTCCATCGTCAAGGTTTGATCTGGACCCAACGCTTCGGGTAGTATGTGTTCGTTGAGAAATACACCGGGATATTCGCACTTTACGGTCGTCGAGACCGTCGTACACAAGTATCTTCCGAGTTGAATCGGGCTAGGATTTTCTTCTTCTTCGTTTAGCGCTGGTGAGGCAAACAGAGAGACGTCATGCACGACCACCTGGGCAGGGAGCGTATCGGTGAGCACAATATTACTGCCGTCAGTCGCCAGGCTGCCGGAATTGGTCGCGATCACATCATAGGAGTCGCATTCCGGAGAGTGGCTTTGCCCGCTCTGGTGTAGAGTTGAAACCAGACAGGCAGCGTTGTTGCTTGCCGAGAAGCTCGACGGAGTCGCGTAGGAGTTCATAGTCCAACCAGGAGCGCGCACAGCGCCGTCCGCGCACGCGCTTCCAAATGTGAGCAAAGCTAGGAGGGCCGCCGCCATCACTGTCGCCCGGATGCTTACCATGATCATTTGCCCCCCTTGTGAGACGTGGCTTTCCGCTTCTTCTTACTCTTTTTTCGTACGCACTTACTCTGCTTGTTCTTCACAAACCCCTTCTTGCATTTGACCGTCTTCTTTGTGAGCTTCTTTGGCGGCGGCACAGCCGATATGATGTTGCCTTCGCCGTTGAAGGTGGCGCTTCCGGGTGTCAGCAGCGATGGCGTCGCCGCCGGTCTGCCGTGGCACGCTTCACCCAGGCACGGCGGCAACGGTGGCGGTGCCTGTTTGATGCAGGGACTTTCGCTCGTACAGATACGCGCGTCGTAATAGTCAAGCTCAGTGTCGGTATCTGCGGGTACGAGCTGGTCCGCGGTCGAGAAGAACACGTTCGAACCGGTCGCATCCGTACCAAAGAGACACACCGACGACGCCTCCCCTGCGTACCCGCACATCAAAGGGGTACCCTCGTTCGTGGTGACGTCGCGACCGTCGGAGATCAGATACACGTGACCTTCGTGCCACTCATACACGTTCTGGGCGTAATAGGTGCGACCGTCGCTTTCCGCAATCAGCACATCATTCAGTGCCTGTGGCGTGAGACCGACAGAACTGTCGAAGAACACGTAGGCGCCGTCGTTTGACATCGTCGGATCGCGGCGGGCCGCTGACTTCGGCCACACGATGTGAGCGTTCTCCGAACATTCGCCGAAGTAGCACAGCGACCGTGTCTGACCATTGCCGTTGTCGTTGAAGCCGTCATTTCCGATCGAGATACGTGTCAGTTCCCCCGTCTGCGCGTCGTAGCGGAAGACCTGTTCGGCTCCACTCATGCTTGCGTCGTCAGCCGTCAGCCGACCGCTGCTCGTGAACACGAGGAAACGACCGTCGGGCGTCACGTTCGCGGCAACGAGTGACCTACCTTCGAGCGGCACGCCGCCATGCGTGATAAACGCGATCCGACCGTTCGGATAGGCGGCGTCGCGCTCGTATACGTACAGATTCTCACCGCCATTGACAGCGACCTGCCCCTGGCTATTGGGACCATGCGTCAGGACGCCCTGAGCGGCGAAATAAACATGTGACCCATCCGAGGAGACAGTCAGCACGCCCTCGACACGTGGACCAGCGCCGCTACTATCGCCGGCAGAGACGTCGATCAGGTTGTGTCCTTCGGGATTATCAAGATCATATAGGTACAGGTTGTTCTGGCCGTTGGTGGCATCGTTTGTGAGCTGTTGCGGCGAGGTGAAATACACCTTCGAACCGTCGGCGGACGCGCTGGCGAAAATAGCGTTCCTCGACACCGAGGCGTGACACGCACCCGTGCATTCGCTCGGAGAGCGCTGAGAGATCGCCACCGTATGCGCATCCGCCATTTCACCGTCGACACGAGCATACAACTCGCTTGCCGGTACCGCCGTTTTGCTGTTCACACCCGAACCGCCGGCGCAGCGTTCTGCGACGAAATACACCGTCCTCCCGTCCGTGGAGAGCGCTCCCGGGCCGTCGGCCGTTGCGGTCGCACATGCGCTGATCAGACTGGTGCTGTCCCGTTCGCCGCTAACGCCTACAGCAAAGGGTTGCGAGTTACCGCTACCGACGTACTCGTATAGCGTGTCGCCGGTCGATTTGACGAGTCCCCACTTCCTTTCGTCTTCGAACACAAGATGTGAATAATCTGAAGTCACCAGGTCACCCTGCTCCGCGATAGATATTTGCTGTCCCTCAGAGGGTGGGGCTACCGGACCGATATCGATCAACGTTCCGTTTGGCTGACGCGCATAGAAATCGTCCTCACCAAAGGGTTCCGTCGGTGCGCCAAAGAGCGCCATCCCACTGTCAGCATTAAACGAGAGTGCCGAAACCACACGGAACTGGGTCACCGGTGGCGCGAGCGCACTCGTCACCCAGCCATTGGGCGTACGCGAAAATGCATAGAACGAGCCTATCTTGACGCGAAGAGCAGTACACGAAGTGGCATCGCCGAAACACTGGATCGATGTGGCGATAAGGCGCGACCCATCTTCGGAGATCTCGGGGTAGGGAGCAAGGAAAACGACGTCCGAAAGTAGTGCCCCGTTCTTGTGTGGCGGGCTGACCATCTCATATTGCCGCCCGTCCGGCAGGCCGCTCCCGCTCGTGCTGTATATAAACGTGTGGTCGGCGCCAACCGTGGCGCCATTCACGTTCGTGGCTACCACCCGCCAATGATAGAGCGTATCGGCGTGCAAACCCGACAGGTGCCAGGAGCGCACCACGTCGCTTGTGCCCGCACCGATATCTTCTTCACCTGACGCGGGCAGGATTTCACCATACGCGGTGCTCGTACCCCATTCGGTGCGATAGGTAGTGTCATACCCGTTCGGGTCGATCTTCGCCGTCAGATCCGCCGATTCAAGCGTCACGTTCGTGGCTACCGCACTATCGATCGACGGCGGGGGCAGCGTAGGGAAGCTCGCATCCTGGCCGTAACTCGCACCATTGGCGTTCACAGCGACCAGCCTGAAATGATAAACCGTACCTCGTTCAAGATCGGTGAGATGGGCCGAGACCGGGTGGTTGCTCTGATCGCTCGCGATCGATCCCGCCGCCGGGACACACGGCGCGCTCTGGCCGTAGAGCGTGCCGGTCCCATATTCGAAATAACATTCCGTGAGCTGAGTCCCGTCCGGATCGACCGCACCTTCGAGCGTCGCCGACGTCGGCTCGATTTCCGATACGAGACCGGTGGTCACGTCGGGCAGCACCTCCCCCGGACCGAACACGTCAACCAGCGACTGCACGCTGTGGTCATTGAAGTTTTCGCTACGCCTAGCATCGGTGAGATAGACTTCACCCGCAACAGACAGCGCGACGCTTGTAGGTTCCATAAGACCAAAAGGCGTCTCGCCGGCCGAGATCTGTCCCAGGAAAACGCCTGAGGGATCGAATTGATCGACGAACCCATTTCCATGGTAGATCTGGACTCCAGCAGTCCCTTGGTCGGCGACATAAACATCACCACTCGACGAATCGACCGCGACGCTACTCAGTTCCGTGCCGTCGAACGAGCCGCTCGGCGGGGTGATTTCCGACTGATATTCGCCTTTCGCATTGAACTTGTAAACCCATTGTTCTGTCTCTTTTAGGCTTTCGTTATAATGACCAACGACGGCGTATACGTCACCAGCGGACGGGCCCCCAGAACTGTCTACCGCGACGCCATTCACGGAATGAAGGGGACCGTTGGGTGTTTCGGTAGCAAACGTCTTCAACGAAGAGGAAGACGGTTCAAACTCATATATACCGTTTTCATTGGAACCGATATACACGTCCCCCGTCGGCTTGTCGACAGCCACCGAATACGGGAAATACAGACCTGAGATCTCCGACTTATATTCCCCGGTCGCGCTGAACTTCTCAACGACTTGACCCGTGACGACATACAAGTCGCCCGTACCGGGATCGACCGCCACCGCTTCGATCGATGCGAGGGACCCGCTCGGTGTTCCCAGCGTCAAGGGATCGCACTCAGATCCGGACGGGATCGTCATCGTCGCGCTACCCGCACCAGTGATCTGACAGAGATATTTCGAATCAGGTCCAGGCGAGAACTCATCGACCACTCCCGCGGCCGAATCCACCACGTACACGTCCCCAGCGGACGCGCCCGCGGAATCGTCAACCGCCACCTTAAGCGAGTCGGGTCCCCCGTTCTGTGAGAGGAAGCCTCCCGCCGGCGTTCCACTACCAGTGAGCTGCGCAAGAAACGGATGCTCCACGAAAGCAAAGGCAGGCATGCTCAGGAACATCAACCCTCCAACCGCCACAGACAACGACACCAGCCCCGACAGGACCAGCCTACGAGTGGCCATCAAAACCCCTCCTCCCCTCTCGTCATATCCCTGACGAGTCCCTGACGAGACGCTCACACGCGCCTCGTCCAAATCGATAGCGCGGCGCTTCATGCTCCCGGGGGCCCTTGTCTCAGTCATAGGGAGAAAGCTGAACACACCGAACCCACAACTGATTTTCGACGCACCGGTCCCTTTGGAGGCATTCGGTCGCACACGCCGGCGCGCACCACCTAGGCGCAGAAGGGACGCAAGTGTGCTCGATGCCTTGGTCATGAGTGGGCCTTTCTGGTGGTAGCCGGGTAACGGGTGGTTGGGTTGAGGCTGAAAGCTTGTCCGCGACTTGCCAGATCGCCCAGCCGGGACGCCGCGGCCGGGGTCACCGTTGCTCCCCCAGGCGCCATCACGCGGCCTGGCTTTGGTAGCGAGCGCTCATGTCGATCGCCCGCACGACCGAGCGGCCCGTGGGCGTCAGATGCCAGGCGTAGGGCTCGCCCTTGCTGTGGGCACCCTCGCCGCTGTTCTCCAGCAACCCGAGGCGCTTCAGGCGCGCCAAGAGCTTTGAGATCTGACCCTGGTCTGAGATGCCGGCGTGATCGCCCACCATGCGGTTCGAGGGATCCGATCCCCGCCCACCCAGCTCGGCGACCGCTTCGAGCACGCGCGCGGTGCGATAGGTCAGGCGCATGTGGATGCCCCGCAGCGGATCGCCGTCTGCCTCCGCGGGCTCGCTATCGCCCTGGGCCGTCTCAGCGACCGATGGCGCCGGGGCAGGACGCGCGCGCTCTCCACGCGCGGCCGCCGGGCCCAGGTATGGCAGGGCGATCATGCCCATCAGTTCGCCCTGCAGATCGCTCAGCGGCTCGCTATCGCCGCGCAGCAGGCGCGCGTACACGATCGAGGAGGCGGCGCCGATGATGCCCTCCGCCGTCAGCGGGGGGCAGTCCCCTTTGCGGACACCCTCCTCACGACCCTGATCGACGACGCTCGCGAGGTCTCCCAGGAGCTGTTCGCGACGTTCGAGCATGGGTTGGGCGCCCCGCGAGGACTGCACCACGCAGAAGCGCGCCAGCGCCGGCTCACGATCGAGGAAGCAGAGGATCGCCCACANNTTTGCGAACAGCTCGTAGAACGTGCGCCGCGACACGCGCGAGCGCTGGGTGATGTCGGTGACCGCCGCGTGGGTGTAGCCAAGCTCGTCGACCGACCGCACCGCCGCCGCCAAGAGGCGCGCGCGCTGGATCTCGGCGACGTGCGCGCCCGGCAGCGCGTTCGCGCCGGCGGGGCGCTCGGCACCGGAGCGGATACGCGGGCGGGTGGCCGGCGCCTGGCGCGTGCGCACGGGTGTCTGTGTGCGCGGGGCCATCAGAGCGCCCCCAGTGGGGCCAGGACGGTCGGGGAGCGCCGCGGCCCCGGNNGGATGCCAGCTGGAAGGTGGTGGTGGGCGCCCCGAAGGACGCCGAAATCAAGCCGTTTGGCTAGGCAACCAGGAGCAGAGAGAGAGAGAGAGAGAGAGAGGTGTCAGCGAAGCTGACGCCTCTACTTACGGGCCCACCTTGGGCCGCAGCGATCCCCGTCACATCTGTCCCTTCAGGACTCATGCGTACAACATACTCCTTCATTCATCCGATCTGGTCCCTCTCCCAAGAGTCCCTGCTAGCGCTGAAAGCCGGCCACAAGGGCCAAGTCCCAACCCGATCTATCGTGCCCGGCGTCCCACGGTGGGATGTCGTGACTAAACAACCTTATACACAAACCAGGGGCTTGTCAAGAGGCAACCGTAAGAGATCGGTTTTGGGGAGCCAGATTTCGCTGGTGGCCGAAGAGCGCTTGGGGCATCCGGAGCGCGTCGGGGAGCCACGCGCGGTCCTTGCGGGGGGCAGTTCGTTGGGTTGAAGCCCTCCTTCCCCGAAGCGGCCTGCTCGCCGGGCGAGGCCGCAGCGTGCTCGGGGTCGAGCCGGGCCAGGCATCCCAAGCGTCGGCTACGGTGGGAAAGATGAGCTCGCGGA
>PLYX01000232.1 GCA_003151895.1 Solirubrobacterales bacterium | reverse complement strand
CGCTCGGGCGGTCGAGGCCGCGTGGTGTGTTGCGGTAGCGCGCGGCGATGTCTCCGGGGTACAGCTGGGCGCCGACCCTGCCGACCGGTTGATAGTGAACGTGGGAAGCGTCCCGGCGGTGCCCGCCGGACCCGCCGTTTGGGGTCCGGGGCAGGCGCACCGTCCGCTGTTGCCGTCGGGGCGTGGCGGAGGACCCGTAGTAGTCGTGGGAGTCACGACCCACCAAGGAGGGCGGGAAAGCCGTCCACAGGGCGAAGGGGTCCAGTGAGTACGCAGCACGACTGGACGGAAGGAGGTCGCCGGTGAACACCGGCGCACCGCTCTTGAGCGGGTACTTCACGACCAGCGCTCGCTGCACGAGTGGGTGTCGGATGCGACCCCAGTCTTTGTGCTCATGGAGAGCCGGATGCGGGGGAACTCGCAAGTCCGGTTCGGCAGGCGGCGGCGAGGAGACCACCGGCCGATAAGGCCGGCAACGGCGCCTCGCCGCCGACCTAGCGTGACGCGAACGTCATCGGTTGCCCCTGCGATCACCAGAAGCTGATGGTGCCGACGTCTGCCGTGTTCACGCACGACCGCTCTTGGCCGTGGCTTTCGACGTGTCGGCACCATCGCTGCCTGTGACACTTCCCCGCCTGGGAGACACACGCGTCAGCGGCGGGAAACACGACACTCGGTACTGGCACTGTGCCGTGGTGTGGAGCCAGCGCCACACGGAAGTGGCTAGGCGAACCAACCAGCGCACGACGAAGCACCGGCTCGTTGGCATCGCCGTATGCGATCAGGTGCTGCTTGAGGTCATAGAAGATCAGCGACAGATTGTTGTTTGCCCGCGCGAGCCGCCGCGAGACGCGGGCAAACTCTGCCCGATGCTCCCCTGGGATCTTCCCGAGGTCCGGGAACCTGCCCGGTGGCTCTGAATCATGATCGTACGACTGTTCCTCCTCGATGTCGTTGTCGGGGCCGGGCAGTGACGGAAGTGCCTCTGACTCGGGCCACGCCCCGCCGCCCTCCTCCGGAGGATCCCGTGGCAGCGGGCTCTCACGTGCTGCTTCGAGGTTGTCCTTGAGGGTTGAATCACCAGCGGCGGCGAGTGTCTTCGCGAGCTGCTCTACGTCCTGCACAGCGCCGATAAGCGCGGCAAGTTGGTGTGGGGGCAGTTCGCGTGGTGGCCACAGCACTCGCCACTGGCGCCCTACGGCCTCGAACACCATCTCGCGGTACAGCGGGAGCGGCGTGATCTTCGTTCTTTCCCTCCAGGTATTGACTAGATCGAGCGGCCTGACACCGGTGCCCTTGACCGTCTCGAATAGCGCTAGCTCGGCGGCGAAGGTGTCTGGGGCCCGGTCCGGAAGTCGCGGGTAGGCGATCCTGACTGCCGGCGCGAGCTCCGATGGTTTGGCTTTGGCACCGAGGAGTTGCAGACCAGCCCAGTGATCGGCGTCGAAATGCGAGACGATGAGAGTGCCAAGACGCCGCAAGCCATCCGGCCTTAGCACGGTGCGCAGAGCTTTCATCGCTGGCTGGTGGGATGCCTTATAGGCCCCGCAGTCTAGGACGGCCACCTCACACCTGCAGGGTGGCCCGAGGCACCCGCAGCGCAAGACCGAGCAGGCTCCGTCGCCGACATCGACCACCGTAACTCGCGGCACACTGAAATCCTATATGGCGAACGGGTCAGACTCTCACCATAGCGATCACTTCAGCCACGCTCGGTGTTCGCCATGCTCGTCTTTGCGGCGCTGGGCCTGAACCGCCCAGTCCTCTTGGAGACGGTTTTGCCTGGGCCCCTGCCGTCCGCGCACGATCACTCCCGCTTCGCCGATCGAGCGAGCGCGACACGTCCCGCCGCTCGCGCTCCCCCTCCGGACGAGCAGCGATCGTCAGCGGCGCTACGGGCTGCCTCCTGCACTCGTTACGGAGGCGAGCATGATGTGGCCAGCGGCGCCAGCAACCCTGCGCGAATTACCGCCGAATGCTCCACCGAAAGCGGCTGGCGTTCATACACCCCGCTTAGGATCGAGACAGCGAGTTCTCCGATGCGACGCTCCCGCCTGTCGGCGATGCGGCTGGCTCACTCCGCCCATGAAGCACGAACGCGGGTAGTCGATTCCACCAGGCGCGATGTTCGTAAGGACGGACATCCTCGATGCGGGAGGCGACGCGCGCGACCTTGTCCGCGGTCATCTGGGGGCTTTGTTCTCCGAGCCAGTCAACGAGGTGCTCGCCGTGCACGAAGACGACGTTTTCGCTCGTGACTTGCCTCGCCTCGAAGCGGTTCCAGAAGACGACAACAGACTGGACCCATCGAACGTCGGTCTGTTGGGCGATGTCCTCTCGTAGGCGGACCGCGCACCCACGCATCCCGCATGCCAGCTTGGAGAGGTCATAGGAGTCCTCATCGTCATCGCGCATCTGCACGTGAACGGTGTCCCCGTCGATCGAGGCTTCACCGCCGAGCCACTTGCTGTCGAGCAAGAAGACGCCTGCGGTCGAGATGACGACGTGGTCGATGTTGCCTTTGTGGTTCTGCTGGCCTGTGCGGCGATCGGGTAGGTCGTGGAGCAGGACATAGCCACGTCTACGAAGCGGCGCGAGCGCCCGTGCCGTGCGTCGCTCGCCTTCAAAGCCCGTCCTCCAGTTCTCGATGCGCGCTGGAGGGGATTCGATGAAGGCCATGTATGCCCCCAATGTGATGCTCAGGAGTAGGCCCAGTGACCAGAGCCAGATGTTGGCATGCTGGACAAACCCAAGGACGGCTATCGGCATGGCAAGGGCGACGTAGATCAACCGGGGTCGTCGGAAAACGCGCTTTCGCCAACGATCATGGACCTCGCGGTACTTCTCGCGCGCGCCACGACCCGCGCCGCAGTAGTACGGGTAGAGCCAGTCGCGCACATCGAACTTATCGGCATGGCGCCGCCACTTGTTGACCGGCGATTATGTCGACCGAGCTTGCATGTCTGTTCATGGAGCGCGATGCATCTGCCTGAGCAATGCTCGCCCAAGGCTCCGTCCGGTGCCAAGCCGTCGTCCGAATGAGCCCCCAGCGCGTGCCCTGCAGCAGCAGCGCGCGTCCGGGCGGAAGCCGGGCGATCTCCCCGGGCGAGAGCGTGCGCTGTCGCTGCGTGTGGTAGGTGACGCTCTCGCTCTCGGTCGGCCGGCTGGGCTCGAAGAACTCTTTGGTTTCCGATCGCCCGAGCGTGTGGGAGACAAGCTGCCGGTCGTATTCACCGAGGCAGAGCGAGATTGCGTCGAGCGTTTTGGGGTCGGCGATCCCGTTGAGGATCAGCTTGGTCTGGAAGAGCGAGAGGAACCCGTCGGCGGTGGAGTCGCCCCAGCGTTTACGCGCCTGTGAGAGATCCTGCAGGCATGCCATGACATGCAGCCGTTGCCCGCCCGCTTCTGAGACGAGCGCTGGGAGGTCGTGGATCGGCGCGATGTTCGCGACCTCATCAAGGCAGAGGTAGACAGGCGGTCGCCCTTCCCGGATGGCGTCGGGGGCGTGCTCGTAGGTGCTGTGGCGTATCTGCTCCAAGAGCCCGACGACCAAGGGCGCGCAGAGTGCCTGCTTGTGCGCGGGCGCGGTGATGTAGACCGTGTCGGTCGAGCTGGCGAATCGTGACGCGTCGAAGTTCGGATGCGCCGCGTTCGCGCGCGTGGCGTCGGCGTTGTAGGCGGCGAGCACACCGGCGGTGGCTGAGAAGATCGAGGAGCGCTCGCGCTCATCTGTTCTCTTGATCCCCGCGAGCACGTCGGCGGCGATGTCCGTGCCATGATCTTCAAGCGTCTGGGCTGCGGCGTCGAGGTCTTGACGTAGCACCCAGCGCAGTACCTCGGCGATCGGCCGCTCGGTGATGTTCGCCGCGTGCAGGAGTGGCGCGAGCAGTGCGGTGGAGCGCTCGCGCCAGTGGTGCTCGTTGGTCGTCCCCTTCGCCGGCGAGCTGGCCGCGGCCATCGCGCGTGCCATGATGAGCGCCCCGTCCCACGTCGAGGCGGCGGCGACCGGCGACCACGACAAACGTCGTATCCCCGAGGGCCACTGGGAGCGCTCGCCGGAGGGGTCGAACAGCCACACCTGTCCGACCTCTGAGCGCGCCCGCCAGGTCGCGTCCATGACGTCCGCCTTTGTCGCCGTGGAGATGACCGCGCCGGGCGCCGCGAGTATCGACGGGATCACAATCATGCTCGTCTTGCCCGACCGGGGCGGTCCGAGCACCATGACGCCGTGCTCGGGGTCGGCGGTGACCCACGTGCCACCGGGCGCGAGTCCGAGATAGGCGCCGCCGCCGAGCCGCAGCGACTGCGCGCGGACCCTCTCGCCGACGCTCACGATCCGGATGCGCGGCGTCGGGGTCTGGGACGGGATGCTCGCACCGCTGGATGGCCTATCCACGAGCCTGAGAAACCAGCTCGCGGGGAACAAGCGCACGAACAGCGCGAGGCCGATGAACGCGAGCGGCCAGTCACCCATCATGCGCAGGGTCGATGAGATCGGGTTGACCCCGACCGGACCGGCGCACAGCTCGAGCGCAAGCAGGCCGAGCACGAGCATGACGGCCCACAGCTGGCTTTTGCCCTCGCGTGGCGGGGGCCGGTACTGGTGGGAGGGACCCCAGGATCTTCCTGACTCTGATATTGACATCAGAGTGATAGTACACTATGATGCGAGCATGTTCACGACAGGCGAGAAGAAAGGCGAACGAGGATGACCGAGCACAAGGGGACTGTGGGGCGCGGTGCGAGGGGCGTGATCCGGGGTATCGACGCCGAGCTTGACCGCGTGGAAGGCAAGCTGTCGGGCTACCGGGAGCTGGTGAGCGAGCGCAACCGCCTGTTAGCGGCCCGCGCCGCGCTCACCGGCCAGGGGTCAAGGAGCGCGTCCGGTAAGCGGCGCGTATCCCAAGACGAGGTCGCGGCATACCTCGCCGATCATCCCGGCTCGCTGCCCGCGCAGATCGCTGATGCGCTGGGTGTGCCCGTGACGAACGTCTCCGCGCACCTCTACCGGGGGAAGGACACGCGCTTTTTCAGGGGGGGGTCAGGTTGGCAGTTGCAACGACATACAGGGTGAGAGAAGTCGAACCCGATGTAAGGAGGCAGACCGTGAGTACGCCAAGGACAGGCGCCTATCTGATCTCAAAGGAAGAGCTGGCCCCGGGCTGGCTGATGCTGTACGCGATCACGCTCGTGTTGCAACTGCCGTGCGCGTTCGTCCGCGGGATGCTCACCTACTCCATCCTGTGGGTCGGCTTGAAAATCCTCGGGCAGACCACCAGTCCCGTGAACACGATCGCGTTGGTCCTCGCGTACGGTCCGCTCGTCCTGTCGCTGGCGACCCTGATCCTGCCGTTGGGAGGCTGGTGGTGGCAGCAGCAGATGGGAGGCCGCACGCCCTCAGAGCGCGAGCGGCTCATCTACGAGGACGCGATCGCTCAGCTGGGGCAGGCTAACCCTGGGTTGCGTGAGCCGCGCCGCTGGTTCGTGCTCGACGCAGAGGACGTCAACGCGTCGGTCTATGCGGACACGCTGATGGTCACCCGCGGCCTCTTGGAGACGGGGTATCTGGAGCCCGTGATCGCACACGAGCTCGGACACCTCAACTCAAGCGACGGGAGACTGGCGGCGGCGATCCACCGTCTCACGACGCCGCCACGCGGAGAGGTGCACCGCGGACTGAAAACGATCGCGTTCATCGCGACCGGAGCCGCGGGAATGTGGCCCGTGCGCACCATGTGGGGCGTCTACTGGCGAGCACGCGAGCACCACGCGGACCACTACGCCGCGAACCTCGGACAAGCAGCGGGGCTCAGCGAGTTCCTTGACACCTGCGCCCTGCAGAACGACATACCAGTCCCGTTCGTATGGCTCACCGAGCACTCCCACCCCCCGACAGAGCACCGCATAGACCGCCTCTACCACCACCCGGCATGAGCACGACCGTCATGAGCACACCGGCATGCCCGCCGGGCGCCCTTGTCGAGGATCGCGCCCGTGGTAGCGGACCGCTCAGAACCTGTAAAGGGAACCCCTATGGGGCCGCCTACGGCGGGGCCTTGCGGCCTTCCCTTGACAGAACCATGACCGGCCCGCTGTTTTGGCACCCAGGTCGGCAGGGCCGACCTTGTCGAATCGAGATACGACCAAGAGAAAGGATGAGAACAATGCAAGCCCTCACAGTGATCCCCCACCGCGGTACAGGGCGCAAACGCCCCGGGAGCCTCAGGACGAGCGATCCCTGGGAACGGCCCCGGACACCCGGGACCGGACCGGTCGCGCACAGGACACCCGCCACGATCCACCTGCAACGACACCCAAGACCCCGCGACCACCGCTACAAGCCCCACCGCGGCATCGCCCCCGACACGGGAGTCATCCAGGAGACCGGCCGCAGGTTCACACCGCTGATCGACGCAAAGGCCGCAAGCACGCTCCTCGGCGTCCCATACACCTGGCTCTTGGCGCAAGCCCGCGCCGGAACGATCCCCCACCACCGCTTGGGCCATTACGTCAGATTCAACCCCGACGACCTGCACACGTGGCTGAGCGAAACGCGAATCGAGGCGCGTGCCGGCTATCGCGGGCGGTAGACCAGCCAACCAGCAAGAAGAGATTCGACGATCAAGGAGGAAATCGAGATGAGGACATTGACCACCACACCGGCCACACGCGGCACCCGCAAGCCAGTCACGCGAGGTCTCGGAGCGATCGCACGACGAGTAGCGGTCGATCTCACGCCAGGAGCCGTGGACCAAGTCGCGACCCGTGTAGCTCAGCTCCTGCGCCATCAGCAACAGAACCAGGAGCAGGGACAGGCTCGACGACCCGTGGGACTGCTCACCGTCTCGCAGCTCGCCCGGCACCTGGGCCTGAACCGGGCGTGGGTCTACGAACACGCGGACGACCTTGGGGCCATACGGATCGGAGACGGACCCAAGGCGCGCATCCGTTTCGACCTCGGCACAGCCAGGGCCGCCTTGCGGAAAAACCAAGCAGGTCGAGCGCCAGCGCCGGCGGGCGGCAAGCCGCGTCGTAAGCCGGCGCGCCCCACTCCATACCCCACCGACGCCCCGCTGCTGGAGATCCGCGACCCGTACGCGCGAGGAGTCCGCGCGCCCTTTGCTGGCCGACCGCGTCGTGACAGAATCGGGGCGATCTGATGGCACGCCCGGCTACAGGCACGATCACCACGGAGACCGTCGGCGACGGGACGCTCTGCTTCCGGCTGCGCTTCCGCGCCTATGGCAAACGGGAGACCGTGCGCCTGCACGAGCGGCGTGACTGCGAGTGCGGCTGTGGGGGCGGCTGGAATGAGCGAACGGCCGCGGTCGAACTCGAGAACATCCTCGCCCGCGTCAAGGCCAAGGTCTGGACGCCGCCGGAGCGGCAATCGCCGGTGCGCACACTGACCGACGCGGGGATGCCCACGTTTCTCGAGTACTCCTCACGCTGGCTGCGGGCGAAGATCGACGGCGTGCTCGGTGCAAAGCCAATCACAAAGAATACGGAGGACTACTATCGGTGGCTGATCGAGTCCCATCTGCTGCCGTTCTTCGCCAAATACAGGCTGGATCAGATCGACGGAGACCTCTGTCTTGCGTTCAAGGCGCACAAGCTGGGGCAGGCCAGAGAGTTGCGCGAGGCGATCGAGGCGGGGGCCGATCTACGCAACAAGCACGGGCAACGCATGGTGCCGCTGTCACCGGGCTCGGTCCGCAAGACGATCGACGCGCTTGCGGGGATCCTGGAAGACGCGGTCGAGGATGGGCACATCGAGCACAACCACGCGCGCGGGAAGCGTATGCATGTTCACGTGCCGAAGCCCAAGCGCACCTTCCTCGAGATCGACGAGCTTGCCGCCCTGATCGACGCCGCCTCAGAACAGGACGTCTCACTCGGGCAGATCCCCGCACCCGGTGAGCTGGGTCTCACGGCCGCGATGGTCGCTCAGCTCTTCGCGCAGGGCAAGACACCGATTCAGATCGCCAAGCGGCTGGGGCTGGCCAAGTCGACCGTCAGCTATCACCTCTCACGGCTCGGACTGCAAGCAGGCCGGGGTTACGCTGGCCGGCGGGTGGTCGTGGAGATACTGGGTCGTGGCGGCCCACGAGCCAGCGAGCTGTGCGACATGAAGATCGGCCACGTCCGCGTTCACGACCCCAACGGCGCTCGCTTCCGGATCCCCGACTCGAAGACCGAGACAGGCATCCGTGAGGTGCAGATGAGCCCCGATCTCGTAGAGACGGTCGTTGAGCACATCGACCGGTTGCGCCGGATCGGCGCTCCGACTGGCCCGGATGACTACCTGGTGCCGAACCTCCACGGCACCCGTATGAGCTATGGACGAGTCGAGGCGATCGTGCGTGAGGCGGCCAAGCGCGCCACCGAGCGGCTCACGGCCAGAGGATTGCCGCCGCTGCCTCACACGACCCCGCACACGCTCAGGCGCACCTACATCTCGATCGCTCTGCTGGCGAACAACTTCGACGTGAAGTGGGTCATGGGCCAGGTCGGTCACGCTGACTCGAAGATGACCCTCGACGTCTACGCGCAGCTCGAGCAGAGGGTGGATCGCAGCCACGGAACGAGCTTCGACGCACTCATCCGCACCGCGCGTGGGCAGGCCGAGCACGCTGGGCGGAGCGCTTCAAATGGGGGGTTTGGGACCGGCAATGGGACCAAAACCCCCCAGAAGGCCCCTCGGACCAGGTCCAGCCGCCTTCGCGAGAAGCCGAAAACCCGCATGAATGCTGGGGATTCGGCTATGGAGCTAGCGAGACTCGAACTCGNNTCTTCCAACTGAGCTATAGCCCCGCAGGTCCGCGCCGAAGCACGAGCGACGGTCTGGGAAGTGTAGTGGCAGAGAGCGCCTTGGACCAAGGACGGTGTCCTCGCGAACCGGGCTTCGGTGGCGAGGGCGGTTGACGGACGCTCGACAATTAAGAGCAGCGGCGCGTTCTACCAAACCCGCGCGCGGGCGCAGTATGGTTTGCGGGCGCAATGGGATTGCTCGATGACGCCATCCGTGAGCACTTGGAGCTAAAGCGTCTCAGGGGAGCCGATCCGGGTGCAGTGGCCCGCGAGGAGCAGGACGCCCTGGGACCGGTGCGCCGCGAAGGCGAAGCCGAGCACGGTGGGCAGGGCGGAGGCGAGGAAAAGGTGTCGCCATACGCCGGCGGGTCGTTCTTCCCCGACTCCGAGTCGGCTCCAGCCGCCGGCTCCTCAACCGCTGGCCAGGAGACCATCGAGATCAACATGGAGGCCGAGCTCGCCGCGGGAGCGGATTCCGGACACGAGCAAGAAGCAACGCAGCCGAAGCGCGCAACGCCCGTGGCGCACCCCGCGCACACGCAGGCGACCACCGAGGAGTCGCTGGAATGGGAGGTGCCGAGCGATCGTGGTGAGGAGCCCGTAGGCGCCGCGGGATCGGAAGGCGAGGCGGATTCTCGCATCGGGGATGACCACGAGGCGGCCGAGCATGTCGAGGACGTACTCGAGGAGACCCCCGACTTCCTGCGCGACACGCCCGAGCAGGAGCGGCTCTGGTTCGAGCAGCGTCCGCCGCGCGACTTCGACTTCAACGAGTAGATGGTCTGCGAAGGCGTCGCGGCACGCCGCGGAGGCGATGGTTCTCGGGCGATCCAAGCGGTGATTGTTGCCCTACACTCGGAGGCACGGGGCCATAGCTCAGCTGGGAGAGCGCCTGCTTTGCAAGCAGGAGGTCGCCGGTTCGATCCCGGCTGGCTCCATTGATGGAAGTGCCTACAAATCGGTTGGTTTTGGGGAGCGGGTGGTACTCGATTGGTACTCACTTTTGGCGGAGAGTACCGCAGGTGAGTACCACATCGGGCCTTATTTTGCAGGGAATCGACACGATGGCGGTTTGCAAGCAGGAGGTTGGGGTTCGAGCCCTTTTGGATGGAGCCAACCGAAGTCAATGCGACCGCTCTGCACTCGTTCCCGGCGGGTGAACGGCGCTTGATGACCCCAAGTAGTCCTGGCGGCGCGGGTTTCGGGACGCCGCCATCACCCACAACCGACGGCCGACCGATTAGGGCACTCGCTGAGCGCTCAGTGCTCCTGCTGAGCCACAGCCTTCGCCCGCGCGTATTCCTCATCCGACAGAGCGACGATCATGACAGGCCGAGCCTGATCGTCGAGCCCGTAGCGAAGGCGCCAACTTCCGTCTTCGCGCGCGAAGTGCATCTTGGCGAGCGTAGCCGGCTCAGGCGCTCTGTCCACGAACACGCGAGCAATCGCCAGCAGCTCCTCTCCGGCATCGAGGAAATCATCAAGGCCAGCGTCGGCGGCACGCGTGCTTCCTTCAATTTCCACTGTACCCCCATCTGCACGGCCGATCCTGAGCGTGAACATTGTGAGCGGTGGCTGGTCAGGCGGGTTTCTACGGGCAACAACCTCGCGGACCTTTGTCTTCAGCGCTCGGTAAGCACCGGCTAGATCTTTTCCGACCTCCTCACCAAGCTCCTCGGCTGTACGTTCACCGAGCTTGGTAAAGAAGCCCTTGCTGAACCAAAACATAGCGGTACCCGTGGAACCCAGCGAGAACATCAGCAGCGCGTCCGGTAGTTGCGAAAATCGCAACGCACCGTCGCGCGCAGTGGCGTCCCCGACCTCGGCCATGATGACGCGCAGAGCCTCAAGATCCTCTTTGGCGTACGAGCGGTCATCGACGATCACATCCACGGGACCGGCTTCGGCGGGGAGGTGCTCAAGCACCTGTGCAGCCGAGGCGAGATCCGAATTAGAGTAGAGCGCGGCAGGCACCGTTCCCTCAAATATCTCGGTGTCGGTCTCTAGGGCCAACTCTCCGTCCTCGAGTTCGACCAGCCGACTACCGGTGATACGGCCAACGGGCGGTATGGTCGGATCATGTTCGATGTTGACGGGCACGGGACGTTCCTGGAGCTGGCGGTGCATATCTTCGACCGTTTCCCGCGTGATCAAGTACTGCCCGTGTTGGCCGCTGCGAATGATCTGGCCCGACAGAAGCGACGAAATCTGGGGATCCGACACAACCATAGGATGCCACGATGCGGCTACGATCACCGGGCATAGAACTGGGACATGTACTGACGGGCGACGCTTCCCCAACTGCGGGCCCGGTTCAGGCGGCGAGTGGCACCACCCGGACCCGCTCCCAATCGACAATCCCGAACGGCGCTTCGTGCTGCTGTGCAGCCACGCCCTCCCAGATCTCTCGGCACAGATCGGTGGGGTCGGTCTGCCCTGGGAACAGGTGCCGGAACTCAGCCAAGAGCGAATAGACCGTGGACCGAGGCATCTTCCATCTCTCAGCGTAGTCGGCTGCCGTCGGACGGCGACCAAGATCATCGACCAAACAGTCCCATTCGTTGATAAACGCGAGCTGGCGCTGGCGGAGGACACCCCTCTCGTCAGCGAGTCGATTCAAGTAGTCGATAAAGGACACTCCCTCGCCACTTCTCACAGCGTGTCGGACGGGCAGTTGCGGATAGCGGGACACGAAAGCCTCCTGTCTTAGAAGGTGTCTGGAAATAGAGGTTT
>PLYX01000253.1:5621-5769 GCA_003151895.1 Solirubrobacterales bacterium | reverse complement strand
CCGGAGTGTCCAGCTCGCGCTCCAGACGCCGGGCGCGAAACAGCGGCGTCGGGCGCCAGAGCTTGTATGCCTCGCGCACCTGCTCGGGGATCGGGACGAGAGGCTCGGGGGAGACCTCCTGTTCGATCAGCCCCATCGGAAAGATCGG
>PLYX01000253.1:242-5552 GCA_003151895.1 Solirubrobacterales bacterium | reverse complement strand
CCCCCAGGTGGAGACCCTCGTGAAGATCGCGGCGGCCACGGGCCTCGAGCTCGCGATCGACATAGCGCCCGCTGGTCAGGAGCCGAAGCTGGTCGGCAAGACCGTCAAGGACGCGCTCAAATGCAGGTTTTTTGCCGATGGAGCCAGCCGAAGTCAATACAAACCGCTCTGCGTCGTTCGCTGGCGGGCGAATATGGCTTGACGAAGCGGATGAAGGTTGACACCACGCGCAGAGAGTACGCGTTCTGCGCCAGGCGTATCCACGCGGACAATCGTCTGATGGCGCCAGTCAGACTCGATGCGAACCGCCTTGCGCTGCTGGCGAGAGAGGTCGAATGTCGCTTAGGGTCTGTAGATAATTAAGCTTTGGGTTTGCTGCGATAGTTCCACTCGTCGGGATGCTGCTTGCCCTCCCTGGTCTTGACATTCGCCTGCGGGCTGTACCCCAGCCCTCGCAGAAGCTGGGCGACCGTCGTGAATGCACCCGATGGTCCCGCTCCCGCAGACCCTCAGAGAGATGGCGGACGCTCTTTGACGTCCAACGCAGAAGCGAACTCCGGATCGCCGCGACAGTCACCATCAACCAGCCGCTCAAGATCCTTCAGCAGTGACGGGTCAACCTCCGTCAGCGGCTTGCGCCCACCACCCGGCTTGCGCACCCGCCCCGGCTCAAGCCGATCACCCGCCCAAAGCTCAGCGACCCCCTTGCGGGATCGTCTCTTCCGAGATCCCAGCCGCCCGCGCGGTCGCCACGATCCCATGACGCGCTGTGGGGCGCGCAGGGCAGTCCCTATCGCAGCCTCAACGGCGCGCTGCGCGAGGCACAGACTGCTGCCTGTGATATCGGGGTTGCCGATGAGCCCGAGAGTAACATCCGGGCTCATCCGCAAGCCTAATGGGAGGACAAGTAAAGCCTAACGAATCTCCTAGAGCGTCCTCACAGTGTGAGCTATCTATTCGCCCTCATTCATAAAGGTATCCGTAGTATGTGTAAGTACCGCCTGGACCTATGTTGCGGACAGAGCCGTGGCCCGTACCCGAGGGTATATATGAAGTGCCTACTTCGCAGCCCCGACTGAAACATGAATTAGAGCGTGCTTCAATATTATTGTGTATCGCCACTTCAGTGTAGCCATTGTTTGAACGCCCGACCGCACGTCTTATTTTGGTTACTGTTGAGCTATTACATTGACCTTCTAGACCAAGATCGACGCCGTTGCAAAAGACGCCTTGGTAGGCTAGCGCCTGCGAGGTGATAATTGAGGTTGATGAAAGGACAGACAGCGCAACTGCCAGAGATAGGCATAGCATTGATAGACGCGTGTTTCGCCAGTTATTGCGTATATGAGCAGATATGTTCCTCACCATTCGTTGCTGTGATTGACGCCGTTGGAATCGGTCCAGCGAATTTCCTTGACTGGCTTTTCTGGCGAAAACCTAAAGGCGTTATTTACTACAGCCACGGTCGTGCTAGAGCCATCATTCAATACCGCAGTTATCGACGTAATTCCGTCAGGCACCAGCCCAAATGCGTATTCGGGCGACGAAGAACTCTTTTCGACGGTTGCTAGCGGTTCATCTGAAAAACGCGCGGTTGATTGACATGCATATCCGCCAGTAACGTTTTGGATGCATATCGCTCCGTTGCTAATTGAGGCCCACATCGCACGTGAACTGCCCGGGCTACCCACCCGTCGCACTAGCGTTCCGTTGATTGTCGCGTCAGTTGGGAGTGCGTCTGCGGCGGTGGCAGGATGTCTAAACGTCGAGATTCTGGCCACGATCCCGGATGCCACATTACCGAGTTCCGTAGAATCAGATCTTGCCGATCTTGACTGAGCTAGACCGTAGGCACCTAGTGCCAATACAGTTGCACCGGCGACTACGCCGATGAATCGACCTATATTCATTGTGTTCTTCCCTCCGATGCTCGTCCTTTCGAGGCGATTCGAATGATGCGCTGCGTTTCAATAAGCAGGCAATTGAAAGAGTACCTATGACGGGCTCATCCCCAAGCGGTTTGCGACTATAGGGATAATATGGACTATTCAGACGGGTTTCTCTGCCGCCCCCATGTGGGCTTCGCGGGACCATCTCGGGGATCCCACTGTAGACGCTCTCTCGTCCTGGCTGCCGCCTCCTTCCCTCGTGATCGTGATTGCGACGATCCCGACACTGAGGAGCGAGGTTGATCCTCGCCCACAAGCTGCGGGACGCGAGGCAAGCTAGCATACCAGAGACGCGCTTGTGGTTAGATTCTTCCCAATATCCGGGCGGACGGACACGCAAAATAGAGGGGTTCTGCGGCGAGCTGCTGGCAAGATTTGCCTGCATAGAAAACTATTTAGGCAACTGGACACCAGATTTGCCAGGCTGCCTCGGAGCTGCTGTGGGGGGCTGGACATTAGGCAATCTTTATTTCCCGGCTGGACGTATGTATGACTCGGATCGCTTTGTGGACCCTTGCAAACGACGTAGAGGGGTCCCCCCTCACGCATCTTCGAGAGCATTCTGAGTTGCAGATTGCTCTCTTAGATGCGTTGCTCGCTCGTCAGCGCAGCGACGCGACGTGGCCGGCGTCGACGATGGCGCGGCGGGCGACGCTCGGGCGGCCGTGGCTGGACTGGAGCGCCTCGCGGATGTGTTTGACGTAGGTGCGCTCGTTGTCCTGGCGGTTGGCGTGGAGCTGCATGAGCATGAGCATCCGGTTGGTGCGCTCGCGGTTCTTTAGGCCGTAGGCACGCGGACGGATTGAGTCGCGGACCGGGTGGATGAAGGCGTCCATCGGCGAGGTGCTCAGCGGCGTGTAGGCAGGCCGCGTCGAGCGTAGCCCGCGACGACGGAACTGGTCCTCGACGATGCGGCCGGTGCTGTTCAGCCAGTCGCTCAGGCGCGTGATGCCAGCGGCGTGCGCTCGTTCAACGAACGGGCCCCAGAACGCGGCGCCGGTGAACGCGGCCTCGACCTGTGGAAGCAGCAAGTCGATGTCGGCCTCGTGCTGCGTGCGGAGCTTTTTCATCAGCCGCTCAAGGGCATGGCGCAGGTGCCACTCGCACAGGTACAGCTCAGCATCTGGGAAGACGGCACCCACGGCACGGGTCATGCCCATGTCGTTGTCGCAGACCACGCGTGCCGGCGCGCCGCCCAGACGCCCCAGGAACGCCTGCCAGTCGGCCTGTGACTTGGACGGGAACGCCTCCATCCGCCACATCTTCGCCCGCCCGTTCTCGTAGCCCATCGCGCAGTACACGCGAAAGACGATCGTCGGTCGCCCACCGCCCGAGCGAACGCTGAACGGCAGGTCGTCGAGCAGCAGTGACCCGCTCGCCGGCCACTCGCTCGGCCGGTAGGGCTCAAAGACGACCGGCGCGAAGACCTCGACCCAGTCCATCACCAGCGACCCGTGCCGCGTGAAGCGCACCTCGCCACTCGCCGGATCGGTGCGCATCCGCTGCGCGCGCTCGCGCGCCACGAGCGCCGCCTGGCGGTAGGAGGAGCCGGCCCCGACTGCCTTTAGCGCACCGGCGATCCCGCGCGCAACGAACTGATACCGCCGCGCGGCGTGCGGCCCCTCGTAGACATGGACATCGCGCTCGCGAGCCTCGCAGGCGTCTGCCCAGGACTCCTCGCGTGGCAGAACCTCGGTGAAGCGATGCGGAGGATCGCCGTTCGCCGGGATGCACTTGTAGTACTGGCGACGATGCCCCGACGCACCGTACTGGCCGTCAAACCGAACCCGCGACCCGGCGTGCTCCGACCTGGGACACGCGGCCTTGGCGTTGCTCCAAGACTTGCCCCGTGACGACATCAGTGCACACAACATAACCGTCGTCTCGGACGACTAACGCATCTAAGAGAGCAATCTGCAACTCAGAATGCTCTCGAAGATGCGTGAGGGGACGCGCTCCTAGAGGGTCGATGGGCAAGCGAGACAAGGACGCAGCGAGTGAAGTGTGCTCCGCACACGTGCTGGCCGATCGGAGATCCCATCGATCTTCGATCGGTAGGACGCAGTATCGCGCCGCTCAGCGGCTCTCTAGGGCTGGATCGCCATGAAGAGGATCGTTAGCAGCACGAGCCCGCTCAACAGCGATCCGACCGCCTGCAGCCGGCGTACGACCGCCTGGTACTCCGCGCTGAACACGATCTCCCCGTCGCCGCTCGCCTCCAGGTCGCGTTCGGCCAGCGCCCGAGCGCGCTTACCTGTCGGGATCATCACCGCGCCCACGAGCGCCCCGATGACGAGCACGGCGCCAAGCCCCCACTGCACGAAGAACTCGCTCCAGCTGTGGCCCTTGCTCGCCAGGTATGCCCCGGCCGCCAGCACCACGACGAGCCCGCCGTTCACGAGCATCCGGTCGATCGCGGTGGCCACGCGGTGCATGAGCGGCAGGCTGCGCGGCTCGTGCTTGGCGGTGAGCGCGAACATGATCGGGTAGGCGAATGTCACGCCGAACGCCACCACCACGGCCATGATGTGCACCGCGAGGACGACTTCGTAGAAGGCGGCTCCCGCGATCACGGCGGTCATCCTATTGACCCGGCCGGCACATGTGCCGGCCGGCCGACCCGTACATGTACGGGTCGGGACCGCATGCGCATGCGCCTGCGGCGAGACCGTGCATGCACGGTCTCGGACCTGCCCGCATGCGGGCAGGTCTCCTAGAAAGTAGGCGCGTAGGAGCCGAACACGTCCTGCATCGCGCCGCACACCTCGCCGAGCGAGCAGCGGTCCTTCAGCGCCTGCCTGATCGCCGGCAATAGGTTCTCGCTGCCGCGTGCCGTCTCGCGTAGCTCCTCTAGGCGCTGCCGCACGAGCTGCTGGTCGCGGTTCTGCTTGAACGCCTCAAGGCGCGCCACCTGTTCGCGCTCCGACTCCGGGTCCACGCGCAGCAGGTCGGGCACCTGGATGTCGTCCTCCTCGAACTTGTTGACCCCCACCACGACGTCCTGGCCGATGCGGTAGCGCTCCTGGTAGCCCCACGCCGACTCGTCTATCTCGCCGGTGATGAACCCGATCGCGTTCACCGACCCGCCGAGCGCATCCACCTTCGCGATCAGCTCGTTTGCGCGCGCTTCGATCTCGTCGGTCAGCGACTCCACGAAGTAGGAGCCCGCGAACGGGTCCACCGTGTCGGCGGCGCCCGACTCGTGCGCGAGGATCTGCTGGGTCCTCAGCGCGATCTTCGCCGCGTGCTCGGTCGGCAACGCCAAAGCCTCGTCGAAGCCGTTGGTGTGCAGCGACTGCGTCCCTCCGCACACCGCCGCGAACCCCTGCAACGCCACCCGCACGATGTTGTTCTCCGGCTG
>PLYX01000253.1:0-215 GCA_003151895.1 Solirubrobacterales bacterium | reverse complement strand
TGTGGCCGTTGAAGAAGAACGCGAGCCGCGGCGCGAAGTCGTCCACGTCGAGCCCCTTCTCGATAGCCGCCGTCACGTACGCGATCCCCGAGGACAGCGTGAACGCGACCTCCTGCACCGCCGAGCACCCCTTCTCGCGGAAGTGGTAGCCGGAGATCGAGATCGTATTCCACTTCGGCACACGCTCGTTGCAGTACTGGAACAGGTCGGTCGTC
>PLYX01000233.1 GCA_003151895.1 Solirubrobacterales bacterium | reverse complement strand
AAGGACTCGCGATGAACCAGCGCGAGAAGGAGGAGTATCTGCGCGAATACGCGGCGCTGAAGGCGCAGGGCAAGCCGTTCTTCCCCTATGCGGTCGCCAAGGACGGGGCGATGGCGGTTGTCGTCATGGCGGTCATCATCACGATGTCGCTGGTGCTCGGCGCGGAGCTCGGGTCGAAGGCGAACCCCACGACCACGACCTATGTGCCACGTCCCGAGTGGTATTTCTTCTTCCTGTTCGAGGTCTTTCGCGTGCTCAAGGTGCCCAGCCTCGTGGGGCTGGCCGGGATCGGCATCCCTACGCTGGGCATGATCCTGCTGTTCCTTCTGCCGTTCTATGACCGCGGCCCCGAGCGTCGCCCCGAGCACCGCCCAATCGCCACGATCACGGGCATCTTCGTGATCGGGGCGATGGCACTGCTCACCTACCAGGGCGCGAGCGCCGGCTCGCCGACCGCGATCGAAATGGCCACGCCGAAGGCCACCCTTCAGGCTGGTGGCAAGACGCTCGCCGAATACGAAGCTGGCAAGGCGGTCGTTGCCCAGTCAGGGTGTGAGGCATGCCACAAGATCGGCGAGAACGGCAACGCCGGGCCGGGCCCTGACCTGACGCACATCGCCTCGCGGCTGCCTGCGCAGGGGATTGCGCGCACGCTGGTGAACCCCACGGCGCCGATGCCCTCGTTCAAGAACCTGCCGCCGCAGAAGTTCAATGCGGTTGTCGCCTTCCTGTCGCAGCTGAAGTAGCTGGTCAATGACCGCCGAGCTTGGTGCTGACGCGACCGCGGGACGGCTGGAAGCGGAGCAGGTGCGCGCCATGTTCGACCGCGTGGCGGCAATCTATGACCCGCTGAACACGGTGATGTCGGCGGGCCTGCATCACCGCTGGCGCACGCGCGCCGTCGATCTTGCATGTGTGAGCCCTGGCAGTCGCGTGCTCGACGTCGCCACCGGCACCGGCGACCTCGCGATCGAACTCGCCAGACGTGTCAGCCCGGGCGGCGAGGTGCTCGGCAGCGACTTCTCAGAAGAGATGCTGAGCCGTGCGCGCCTGAAGGGGGCTCAAGTCGCGGGTCTGAGCTTCGAGTGGGGCGACGCGTTGCAGCTGCCATATGACCGTGACTCATTCGATGCCGCGACAGTTGGCTTCGCCGCTCGCAACTTCTCGGATCTGCAGCGCGGTCTCGCTGAGATGGCGCGGGTGGTGCGCCCCGGCGGCCGCGTCGTAGTGCTCGACTTCACCACGCCAACTCGCCCGCCTCTGTCGCTGTTCTATCGGGTGTGGTTCGACCGTGTCGTGCCGCTGCTCGGCCGGCTGACAGCGCCGCTGGCGCCCAGATCCGATGGGGCCGCCAAGTCGACGATCGCCGAGGCGTACACCTACCTTCCCAATTCGGTCAAGCGCTTTGGCACGCCCAGCGATCTGGCCGCGACGATGGAGCGCGCTGGGCTGGTCGATATTCATTATCTGATTACGGCAGGTGGCATCGTAACCATCCACGCCGCTACCGTCCCTGGAGATGGGACAACGTGAGAACAGTCATCGAGGCGTGAGCCCGCAGGGCGGTCGAGGCGTCGCAGGCGGGTACCGATGCAGAGCGAGGGGGCGTCGATCGGGATGGAGCAGGCATCGATGACAGCGCTGTATGCGCGAACGAACACCGCCGCCGACGCTGTCGATGAGATCATGCGCCGCGGCGGGCCCGAGCTGCGGGAGCGCATGGCCCGCGCCGAGGCTCACCTGGAGCAGGTCACGGCACAGTCGGGCATGCCACTCGCCTCGCATGCCACAGCCACGATTGCCGCCGGCGGCAAGCGTCTGCGTCCGCTGCTTGTGATGCTCGCGGCGGAATCTGCCGCCGGTCCAACCGAGGGGCCAGAGGGCGAGCAGGGTTTGGTGCGGGCGGCCGTCGCTGTGGAGCTCGTACATTCGGCGACGCTTGTGCACGACGATTTGATCGATGGCGCCGAGCTGCGCCGCGGCCGGCCGACGGTCGCAACGGTCGCAGGTCGCAAGGCGGCGATCGCCACAGGCGATCTGCTTTTCTCGCGCGCTTTTGCCGAGCTGGCCCGCAATCGCGACACCGAGCAGCTACGCGCTCTATCCGACGCGAGCTCGGCGCTCGCCGCCGGCGAGCTGCTCCAGCGCGAGGACGCGTACGCATCGGACATCACCGTGGAGCGCTATCTCGAGCGTTGCAGCCTGAAGACCGCTGCGCTGTTCGAGGCAGCCTGCCGGCTTGGAGCGCTCGTCGCGGTCGAAGGCACCACGGCGCTCGCCGGCGCACTCGGCGAGTTCGCCAAGCGGATCGGGCTTGCCTTCCAACTGCTCGACGACGTGCTCGACGTATCGGGCTCGCCGCAGCGAACCGGCAAGGCGCGCGGCACGGACCTGCTCGACGGCACCGTCACGCTGCCGCTGATCCTCGCTCGCGAACGCGACGAACAGATCGCCTCACTTGACCTTGCAACGCTTTCAGGTCCGGCGCAAGCCGAGATGCTGTGCGAGCGGATTGCCGCCACCGGCGCGCTCGACGAGGCACGCGAGCGGGCTCTGTCGATCGTCGCTGAGGCGAAGGCGGCGTTGCCCGGCCCGTCGTCTGACGGGCGCTACGAACTGCTGGACCTCGTCGCCGACGCGGTCGTCGAGCGGTACTGCTGAAGTCGCCGGGCCCGATCGAGTCAGGCCCTTAACCAGGCTCGAACTTACGCCCGATGTCAGAAGTCGCTCGGCCCTATCAGATCGAGTTGCAAGGCGCGCGAGAAGAGTTCGATCTCTGCGGCCATGTTCGCGTGAGTGAGTTGCTTGAGGTCGCTGAGCAACGCGCCCGTCGCCCTGTCGAGCTCTTCGTCGAGGCGTTCCACGAGCGCCTGTCCGAACACGCCTTCGCGCAGCAGATCGCAGTCGGGGCAGCGCATCATGATGCGCCACCGACCGGGAGATTCCTCGACCCAATCGAGTGGGTTCACGAGTCCTCCGGCGCAGCGTGGGCATACGTGCAGCGCCTCACCCGGCGCGGTCGTCGGTGAATCGCCGGTCCAGGGCGTCGGCGCCACCGGAGTGTCGCTGCTCGCCCTGGGCGCCTGTGGGGCGCAGGGCGGGTGGGAGGGTCCATCTCTAAGGTGCTCACGGCTGCCGTCGAGATAGACGACCTCGATCTGCCTGCCGCCCGGAAGTTGCACGTGATGGTGTATGCGATGGCCGTTGTCTTCTTGCATTGTCTCTCTCTCGCTGTCATCGACCCCCGGGCGGCGAGCCTTTAGCGTCTGGCGAGATCTCCGGTGGGCGGCTCGTGCCTCCTGAGCGCGCCCGCTGCTCGGCGGCGCGGTGATAGCTTCAGATGGCCATGGCAACAGCAATCCGCACTGTCGGTCACGAGGAGCGACTCAGCGTCGTGGACCATCTCGAGGAGCTGCGCACCCGGCTGATCGTGAGCGCCGTGGCGCTCGCGGTCGTGTTCGGCGTGTGCCTGTGGCAGAACAATGCCCTGCTCGAATTCATCAACCGACCGCTGCACAGACAGACCGAGCAGCAGGTACTCCGCGGCGAAGGCCCGGCGGGACAGACATGGCTCGCCCAGAAGGCGGTGCTCGAAGTCGCCAAGGACGCGCAGTCGATCGCCCGCGCGCTCAGCGCTCCGGCCAGTGGTCTGCCGGCAGCCACGAGGACCCAGCTCGCCGCCCAGATTCCCCGGCTCGAAGCGGATGTCGTCAAGATTCCACGCAATCCGAGCGGCATCGATCCCGTGACGCTCGGACCCGGAGAACCGCTCACGGCGACGCTCACCGTGGCGCTCTACTTCGCGCTCGTACTTGCATTGCCCCTGATCCTGTTCGAGCTGTATGGCTTCGTCCTGCCGGCGTTCAACCCGCGTGAGAGGCGTGTGGTGATGCCGCTGTTGATCTCGGTCCCGTTTCTGTTCGCGGCCGGGGTCGCCTTCGGCTATCTCGTCGTGCTCCCCGCCGCTGTGCGCTTCCTGCAGAACTTCAACAGCAGCCAGTTCAACGTGATGGTGCAGGCCAGCCAGTACTACAAGTTTGCGGCTACGGTGCTGCTCGCGATGGGGCTCTCCTTCCAGGCGCCCGTCGCGATCGTCGGGGCCGTGCGAGCCGGAATCGTGACTCCCCGCCAGCTGCGCCGTAACCGTCGCTACGCGATCTTGGCGTGTGCCGCGGTCGCCGCATTCCTGCCCGGAGACGCATTCACGCTCGTGCTCGAGACGGTCCCGCTGTATTTGCTCTACGAGGCGAGTATCCTGATCGCTTCGGTTGTTGCGCGAGGAGACGCGGCGCGAACGACGGCCGCAGGGGCAGGGCGCCCTCCGGAGGATCCACCGTCCTCGGCGGGGGCATCGGGGATGCCTGGCCCCTCACAGCCACCGCCACGCGACCGTCCCGACGGCGCAAGGGCGTCCGCGGGGACACCGAACGACCACCCAAAGACCACTGCCAAAGAGATGATCGACCACGTAGACCCGGAGCTGTCGAGCTGATGTTGTTCGACCTGAGAGGACGCGGCAGACGCCGCACCGTGCAGGCTGTCTATCTCGGCCTGGCGCTTCTGTTCGGCATCGGCTTCGTCGGCTTCGGAGTCGGCGTTGGTGGGGGCGGGGGCGGCAGCCCCATCGAAGCCATATTCGGCGAAAAAGGAGGGGCAAGCAGCTCCAGCTATGGCAAACAGATCTCCTCGGCCGAAGCGCGCACCCGCAAGAATCCCGGCGAAGCGGCCGGCTGGGCGGCACTCGCGGACGCTCGCGTCCACGAGGCCAACGGGAGCGAATTTTACGACGAAACCAAACAGCAGTTCACATCTCAAGGCAAGGAACTGCTTACGAAGGTGGCGGACGCGTGGGGCCGCTACGTCGCGCTCAACCCAAGCAAGCCCGACGTGACCGTCGCGCAGGAGATGCTCAGGGTATTCGGCGAAGAAGGCCTCAACCAACCGGCTGCCGCGGTTGGAGTGATGCAGCTCGTGATCGCCGCCAAGCCGCCGAGCGCTGCCCTGTACGGCCGTCTCGCGGCGTACGCCTATCAGGCGAAAAACGTACGCGTGGGCGACCTCGCGTCGCAGAAGACAATCAGCCTCACGCCCGCCGCACAGCGTTCGAAGGTCGAAGCTGAACTCGAACGGATCAAGAAGAACCCGACGGGCAACCCCTCCAACGAAACGTACTCCGGAACCACCAACGGGAAGGCCTACACCGTCAAAGTGGGGCCGAAAGGCGAAGGCACGGTCGTGAAAACCACGACCGCCCCGACAAAGAAATAGCCGGCCAGGGTGCGAATATGGCCGCCCCAGAGGAGATCGAGCCGTACACGGCGCGCCTGCTGATCGATTGCGCCGATCAGCCCGGGATCGTGGCTGCCGTCTCTGGCTTCCTGTTCGAGCAGGGCGCCAACATCGTGTCCTCTCACCAGTACTCCTCCGACCCGATCGGAGGGCGCTTCTACCTGCGCACCGAGTTCTTCCTCGAGGGCCTCGCCGAGGACCGCGAGGGCTTCCGGCGCGACTTCGATGCCGTCGTGGCGCAGCGCTTCGCAATGGAGTGGGAGATCCGCTACTGGGGCGAACGCCAGCGGGTGGCGATTCTCGTCTCGCGCTACGACCACTGCCTCATGGACCTGCTCTGGCGCTGGCGGCGCCGGGAGCTCGACGCGGACATCGTGGGAGTCATCTCAAACCACCCCGACCTCGCCGAGGAGGCGGTCGCTGTGAGCGTCCCCTTCCATCACGTCCCGGTGGCAAAGAGCGCCAAGGGCCACGCCGAGGAGCGGATGCTCGAGCTCCTGTGCGGCAACGTCGACCTGGTGGTGTTGGCGCGCTACATGCAGATCCTCAGCGGTGAGTTCCTCGATCGGCTCGGCGCGCCTGTCATCAACATCCACCACTCGTTTCTGCCTGCCTTCGCCGGCGCAAACCCCTACCGGAGGGCGCGCGAGCACGGGGTCAAGCTGATTGGAGCCACCGCCCACTACGTCACAGCCGAACTCGACGGCGGGCCGATCATCGAGCAGGATGTGGCACGCGTGGACCACCGCCAGAGCGTGAGCGAGCTGGAACGCATCGGTCGCGACATCGAGCGGCTCGTGCTCTCGCGCGCGGTGTCGCTGCACCTCGAAGATCGCGTGATCGCCGACGGCGGGCGCACGATCGTCTTCTGAAGAGCCCACCACCCACCACTCTTCAGGCTCGGCGGCCCTGGGCTAGAATCCCGTCCACACCGGCCCGCCTCGGGTCGGCGGCCCTGGGCTAGAATCCCGTCCACACCGTCCCGCCTAGGGTCGGCGCCCTCACGGGCCGTTAGCTCAATTGGCAGAGCAGGGGCCTCTTAAGCCCAAGGTTGTTGGTTCGATTCCAACACGGCCCATCCTAGAATCTCTGCAAATCAGCTAGTTTTCGACAATCGGAATAGCCATCAGCGAGTTCCTTCTTATCCGCGACGCCTCCTCGATGCCGCGCGGTGCGCCGCTCGGCCCGGCGGACACGGCACCGTCGTGCTTGCCACGGCACGCGTGCCGTCGGAGAAGACGAAGATCGCGGCGAAGGGAAAGCTGGCGCGAGGGCACGTCGGCGGCAGCAGGATGCCCTGCGGCGCAAACGCGAGCGACACGCCGTCAACGTTGTGGTAGTAGGTGAGATGCTCCGGCCCGATGGTTGCGTGCAGGTGCAGCACCGATACGTACGGGGCGCCCGGCAGGGTTTCGACGAGGGGCACGCCAATCTTGACATTGCCGCCGAAGGGTTCTCTGGCGGAGAGCAGCAGCCCGGAGAAGATCACGTTCGTTACGACGGGTTCTCTGCCCTCCGCAAAGAACAGCAGCGCGAGGTGGCCGTCGCGTTCGGGGGCGCGCAGGATCGTGATCGGCGAGCTCTCTTCGACCGGCGTGTCGCCGAGCACGATGCCGGTCTCCACGACGCCGTAGCCCATCGCCGAGTCGGGCGGGCACCCGGCCGGCCCGGACGCTTCGAGCACCGGCTCCGCGCATCTTCTGATGCCCAGGTCGTTGAGGAAGAAGTTGATGCCGCGCGGGTAGCGCAGCTGCATTTCGGTCAGCGGCGGGGGAACCTCGCCCGCCGGCGCGGAGAGCGCGAATTCGAACTGCAGCGTCGTGCGGCGGCCGAGCCGGTAGGGCTCGAAGGTGGCGTGCAGCCGCGCGGTCGTCTGCGCCTGCGCGCCGGCGAGCTGGGGACAGGCGCCGCCTGCCGCGCCGCCGAGCGCGAGCGCGCATCCACAGGCGGCGAGCGCCGAGCGCAGGGGTGGCGGCTCGAGTCTCACCGTGGCCTCTAGAAGCGCAGCGTTCCCGCTGTCTGGATCGTCAGCGCGTAGTTTTCGCGGTCGAAGGTGCCGTAGAGATGCGCCGTGCCGTGGGCTCGGCGATAGCGCCCCGTCCCGCCTGTGACGATGAGCGTTCCGGCAAAGCTCTCATACACGCCTTCGCCATGCGGCCTGGCCTTGCCCTGCCCGTCGATCCTGCCGCCGCGCGTGTAGATCGCGAAGCTGCCGCTGAAAGTCGAGGCGAAGATCATGTGGACGCGCATGCTGCCCGGCAGGGTGCCGCTTGCGCTGCCCGTCTCATAGACCTCTTCGCCGACCGCGCCGACGTAGTGCAGCTTCGCTGTGTCGAGGGCGTGCAGATCCGCGCCGGCGGCGAGACTCGCCCCCGCGCCGAGCGCGATCGCGAGCGCGACCAGCGAGGCGTACGGCGCTCGGCGTCGTTCCGCGCCCCTCGATCTGCAGAGCTTCCTCACAACAGCCACCTCCCTTCGAGCATTACAAGCGTTTCTCTCGCATAAGCCACTCACTCGGCCAGCGCGTAGCTCGGCGAGACCCTCGAGGCCAGGGCGATCGGCGTGAGCGCCGCCGCGAACACGATGGTCACGACGAGCGCGAAGATCTCGAGCGGCCGCGCGTCCGCGGTGATCGCGGCGATCGGAAAGCCCGTCACCCGCCCGAGATAGCCGTCGATGATCGCCTGGCCGTACACGCCCGCGAGCGCTCCCGTAACGCAGCCGGCGCTCAGCAACAGTCCCGCTTCGAGGAGCAGGATGCGGCGCAGGCGCGCGGGAGAGACGCCGCACAGGCGCAGTCCCGCCAGCGCGCCGCGTTGCTGCCACACAGCCGAGGTCAGGGCGGCCGCCATCGCGAGGATCGCGGCCGTGAGCAGCAGATTCGAGATCTCCCGCAGCTGGCCGAGCCCTTCTCTCGCGAGGGTGTCGATGCTCGTTTGCAGGGAGGAGCGTGTGCGGACGATCAGCCCGCTCGAGCGGCCGAGCGCCTGCCGTATGCGCCGTGCGAGCACCGGCACGCGTGCTCCCGGCTTCAGTGACACAGCGAGCGCGGTTGCGTTGTTTGCGCCCCCGCCGCCCCACAGGCGCGCGTACTGCGCGCTGCCCAAGAAGAGCGCGCCCGGGCTCCACGCCAGGTTGCTCGTAAGCGCGGCGATCCGCAGTGACACCTCGCCGCTGGGCGTGGGAAGTGTCAGGCGGCCGCCCAGCCCGACGTGCTGCTCCTCAGCGATCTGGCGTGAGACGACCACCCAGCCGCCCTGCGCGAGCCGCTGCTGCGCCAGCGCCGCCGAGCCGCTCACGATCTGCGAGGCGAGCACGCGCCGGGCCCCGCCGGGCGGTCGCGCGA
>PLYX01000217.1 GCA_003151895.1 Solirubrobacterales bacterium | reverse complement strand
GTGACCGGCAACAGCAGCTTCGTGATCCTGATCGGCCTGACTATCGAGATCTCGCTCTTCTTCGCGATCAACGGCGTCATCTTCGCCAAGCTGCTGCCGGCCGATCGGAGCGCTCGGATCCTCGGTCTGCCGAATCGCTGGGCGCTGGCGATCGGCCTCTCGGTCGTGTCTGTCGGCGTCGAGTTGCTGTTGCACGCCGACGGTGTCTTCCACGGGTACTACTGGTGGTGGAACGTGGCGAGCTTCCCGGTGATCGTCGTGTTCGGCTACCTGACCTTCTATGTGGTGGCGTTCTGGGTCCACGACATGCCACGACGGGCCCGGCAACTGCGGGCGGTGGGCTCACTGGCCGCGCTCGATCTCGTGGCCGGTCTGGTGTTCGGCCCGCTCTTGGGCTGGATCTGAGTGTTAAACGACACGGCCCGCCAAAGGCGGGCCGGCGCGCAGACACCTGATAAACACGAACAGCATACCAGTCGGCGGGGCGGTCCGACCACGCCGCTGCACCTTCCTGCACTGCATTGTATTCATCAGAGCGGACGCCCGGGACACGCACCGGCCGCTCTCTTGTAGGGTTCCCGCCGACCCACCCGACCGATCGGCGGGCGGATCGCAAAACGACCCCCAGGGACGCGATGAGATTCTTCGAGTACGAGGCGCGCGAGGTAGTCAAGCGCGCAGGCATTCCGGTAACCGACTACGGCTTCACGACCGATCCGGCCGAGGCGCGCGAGATAGCGCAGCGGATCGGCGGTCCGACCGTGATCAAGTCGCAGGTGCTCACCGGCGGGCGCATGAAGGCGGGGGGCGTGAAGTTCGCCGACACGCCCGAGCAGGCCGAGGAGTACGCCCGCGACATCCTCGCCCTGGAGATCGGCGGGCACATGCCCCGCGGCGTGCTCGTCGACCCGAAGGCGGAGGTCGCCCAGGAGTACTACGCGGGGGTCGTGTGGGACGGGACGCGCAAGCAGCCCGTGATGATCTTCTCGCCCGTCGGCGGCATCGACATCGAGCAGGTCGCCGAGGAGCAGCCCGACAAGGTGGGCCGCCGACACTTCTCGAACATATTGCCGCTCAGCGACTTCCAGGCCAAGGAGGTGATCGCCTCGACCGGCGTCACCGGCTCGGCCTTGAACAAGCTGGTGCCGATCGTGACGCGCTTGGCGAAGCTGTTCGTGGAGAACGACATGACGCTCGTCGAGATCAACCCCCTGGGACTGCTACCCGACGGGTCGTTCGTGGCGCTTGACGCGCACATGGACATCGAGAACGAGGCGCGTGGCCGCCACAAGAAGCTGCTCACCGACCTCGGCGTGGGCGACGAGGAGACCCGCCAGGCGCGCGAGGCCACGCCGTTCGAGCTCGCCGGCGAGCGGGTGGATGCCACCGACCACCGTGGCGTGGCGGGCAACGTGACCGAGTTCGACGGCAACCTCGGCCTGGTGATCGGCGCGGGCGGCGGCTCGCTCACCCTCTTCGACGCCGTCAGGGCGCACGGCGGCAAGCCCGCCAACTATTGCGAGATCGGCGGCAACCCCTCGGTTGCGAAGGCGTGCGGGCTGGCGAAGCTCGTGCTACAGAAGCCGGGCGTGGACAAGATTGCGGTGATGATGTCGATCGTGTCCAACACGCGCGTGGACATCGTCGCGCGCGGCGTCATCAAGGCGTGTATCGAGCTGGGCATGGACCCGGCCGAGAAGATCGCCATCTTCCGCATCCCGGGAGCTTGGGAGGAGGAGGGCTTCAAGATCCTTGAGAAGTACGGCGTCGACTACGCCGACCGTTCCGTCTCTCTCAACGAGGCCGCGCGCCGCGCGGTCGAGAAGATTGAACCCCACCCACCGGTGGCAGCGTGAGCATCCTTATCGACGCATCCACGACGTTCATCGTCCAGGGCATCACCGGCCGCGAGGCCGTCAACCTGACGAGGGAGTGCCTCGACTACGGCGAGGGCGCCAAGGTCGTGGGTGGGGTGACCCCCGGCCGCCTGGGCCGCGAGGTGCACGGCGTGCCCGTGTTCGACACGGTCGCCCAGGCGGTGGCCCACCACGGCGCGCCGATCTACGGCTCGGTCGTGACGGTCCCCCCCGCCTTCACCAAGGACGCCGTGTTCGAGGCGATCGAGAACGGCATAAAGCTGATCGTGATCGTCACCGAGCGCATCCCTCGTCGCGACGTGGCCGAGATGGTCGAGCTTGCGACACTGCGCGGCGCGCGCATCATCGGCCCCAACTGCCTCGGGGTCATCGTGCCCGACGTGGTCAAGATGGGCGGCATCGGAGGGCCCGCGCGCAACGCCGCCCAGGCCTACACGCCCGGCCCGATCGGCGTGATCTCGCGCTCGGGCGGGATGACCACCGAGATGTCCTCCACGCTCAGCGCCGCCGGTCTCGGCCAGTCCACGGCCGTGTCGATCGGGGGCGACGCGATCATCGGCTCCAGCTACGCCGAGCTGATGCCGCAATTCGAGGCCGACGAGCAGACCCGTGGCATCGTGATCTACACCGAGCCGGGCGGCCGCATGGAGGCCGAGCTCGCGCGCTGGGTCACCGATAACAACTCGCGCCTGCCGATCGTGGCGTTCATGGCGGGGCGTTTCATGGACGAGATGCCCGGGATGAGCTTCGGCCACGCCGGCACGATCGTGGAAGGCATCCAGGACACGGCCACCGAGAAGATCGCGCGCCTTGCGCAAGCGGGCATCGCTGTGGCCGAGCGGATCGAGGACATCCCGGAGATGATCAGGACGAAGATCGCCGAGCGAGCCGGCGCGACAGAAGGGAGCCCGGCATGAGGGCCGATGGGATCTTCATCGCTGTCGAGGTATCCGACGAGGCGGCCTCCGACGCGGCGCTCGCGGCGAAGCTCGCCGAAGCGTGTCCGGTGGACATCTTCGCCCAAGCCGGCAGCGGGACGCTCGAGCTCGTGGAGCGCAATCTCGACGAGTGCGTGCTCTGCGGCCTGTGCCTGACCGCCGCACCCGATGCCACCGTCAAGATCATCAAGCTCTACGACGGCGAAGCCACACTCGCGCCCGCCTGACCCTCTCCCCACGCCGGATAGGCGCTCGTACCGGGGCTCTTAGCCGCAACTTACGAAACCAGGCGAAACTTCCGGCCAGCCCGCTATGTTAGAGACGCTAACCGCGCCCTAACGGTTCCTAAGACTCCGGCAGGTGAGCTTCCCACCCGATGGACTCAAGCCCCAACGTGACATGGCAGGAAGGCACGCTCTCCCGCGAGCGGCGCTGGCACGCCCTCCAAGCCCGCGGGGCGACCGTCTGGATAACCGGTCTCCCCTCCTCGGGCAAGTCGACGGTCGGGGCGGCCGTGGAGGAGCGCCTCGTCGAGGAAGGTCGTGGCGCCTACCTGCTGGACGGAGACAATCTGCGCTGCGGGATCTGCGGCGATCTCGGCTTCAGCCGCGATGACCGGGAAGCCAACGTCTATCGCGTGGGCGAGCTGGCAGGGCTGTTCGCCGACTCGGGCGCTGTGGCGATCGTGGCGTTGGTGTCGCCCTATGAGCGCACCCGCCGAGAGGTGCGCGAGCGCCACGAGCGCGACGGCCTTCCCTTCTTCGAAGTATTCGTCGACACCCCGCTGTCGATCTGCGCCGAGCGCGACCCGAAGGGTCTGTATGCGCGTGCGCTCGCAGGCGATCTGGACGGCTTTACCGGCATCGACGATCCCTACGAGCCGCCGCTGCGTCCCGATCTGCAGCTGACGCCCGACCTGGCGGTGCCGCTCGCCGTAGACGCCGTGCTGGAGCTCCTACAGACGCGTCTCCCGGCCGAGACGCTCACCACTGTAGGAGCATCAATCCGACCGTGACGCCCGGGCCGACCGTGACCATCAGCCCAAGCTCGCCCGCCTGCGGCCGGCGGCGCTCGATCACGCGCTTCATCACGTAGAAGATCGACGGCGTGCCGACGTTGCCGTGCTCCGCGAGCACCCTGTAGCTCACCTCGACGTCCTCACGCGAGAGCGACAGCGCTTCCTGGATGCTCTCGATGATGCGCCGCCCGCCGGGGTGCACCAGCCAATGGTCGATCGCCTCGCGCCTGCACCCCTGCGCGGCGAGGAACTCGTCGACCAGCTCACGCAGACCCGCGCTCGCCACGTCGGGCAGCTCGCGGATCAGGTGCAGGAAGCTGTCGTCGGGTGCCAGCTGCATCCGCACTGCACCGAGCGTGCCGCTGATCTGATGCACCTTCGAGGCGAGGACCACCGGCCCACTCGGGTGAGTGGTCGCCGCGGGAGACGAATCTCCGTACTCGATCACCGCGACGGCGCAACCGTCGCCGAAGATCGAGGAGCCGACCGTCTTTGAGCGCGGATCGTCGGCCCTGGCGCCCATCAGGATGCCGGCCATGCTCTCGGCGGCGACCACCAAAGCCTTCTTGCCGGGATGCTCGCGCAGCACCTGCGAGGCGAGCCGCACGAGCGGCACGGCGCTCGCGCAGCCGACGCCCACCACGTGGTACTTGTCCGTGGCGGGGTCCATCTCGTAGTGATCCACGAGCCGGTGCGCGATCGTGGGACCACCGAGCGAATAGAGCGAGGCGCTGATGACCACCCCGATATCCCCGGGATCGATCTCGAGCTCGTCGATCGCCCGCACCGCATCGCCGAGGAGCTGATTCTCGATCGCGAGCGTGCGGCCCTGAACGGTGGTGGCGAGGAGCTCGTCGGTCAGATTCAGCCGGCGGCGGCGCACCCCACAGCGGCTGAAGATGCGCCGTGCGAACTCGTCGTCTGAGAGGCCGAGCAGGCCGAGCACGTCCTCCTGGGTGAAGGATGTCTCAGGGTCGGCCAGCGCGAGGCGGCTGATGCGCGGGAGCCCGGTGCTCGGATCGTCCCATGGAAGCGGCTGCGCAAGAGTGGGGAGGTCGGCGAGGCTGGGGAGGTCGGCGAGGCTGGGAAGGTCGGCTTCTATAGCCTTCAAGATGGATCCCCTGGAGTCGTTCGGGCCTGGGAGGGCGGATGGGCGGGTCGAAGACCGAGGATACGTGAGCAACCCGTCGGCAACCGCGAAAGAGCGGCTCCGCGTCGGATTATCTTCATAGACTCTTCATCCTATCGACATACTTCTTCACAAACCCTTCGACAGGCGTCCATGATTAGCCTGGAGGGACGACAACAGCCATGAGCCTGGAGGGACGTAGATGAGAGTGATCGGGGCCGGACTGCCGCGCACGGGCACGCTGACGCAGAAGGTGGCGCTCGAGATGCTGGGTATCGAGCCTTGCTACCACTGGGTCAACGTCATCGCCGACCTCGACCAGGTGGACGTATGGAATCGCGCGCTTGACGGGGATGCCCCGTGGGAGGAGGTGTTCGGCGGCTTCCAGGCCACGGCGGACTGGCCCGGCGGCTACTTCTGGCGCGAGTTGATGAACTACTACCCGGACGCCAAGGTGCTGCTCAGCGTGCGCGACCCCGAGAAGTGGGAGCCCAGCTTCAGGGAGACGATCTGGAACATGTGCTACGGCGAGTCGCTGATCCGTCTGCTCTCCAGCGCCCGCGGCCTCGTCGATCCGCGGTGGGCTCGCTATCTGAAGCTCGTCGAGCGCATGTTCTGGATCGAGGAGGGGCCGTTCGCCGCCGGCCACGAGCAACCCGAGCAGCTGATCGCGGGGTTCGAGCGCCACAACGAGCAGGTCATGGCGACCGTGCCGCCCGAGCGGCTGCTCGTGTGGAACGTGAGCGAAGGCTGGGAGCCACTGTGCGAGTTCCTGGAGCTGCCCGTGCCCGCCGAGCCCCTGCCGCACGTCAACGACCGCGAGACATTTTTGGGACGCGTCATCGACGGCGCGCTCGCGGCGTTGCAGGCGTCGCGCGCCGAGGAGGGGCGGGAAGCCCAGGATGCTCCCGTGGGGTCCACGGCTGGCACGCCAAGCGCAGCTCCGGCCGAGACCGCAGCCGGCAAGGCCGGCACGCCGGACGCCACGACGGCCTAGCCGCGGCCGTCCGGCATGAGCAGAACGCGCCTTCTCATCATCCTGCTCGCAGTCGCGGCAGTGGTCGCCGTGGCGGCCGTGCTGGGAACAGGAGCCCTGACGGGCACGCGCAAGACGGCGTCGCCGGCGTGCCTGCCGGCCACGCTTGACCACAGCGCGAAGCTGGAAGGGCTGGGAGTCGACGTCTCGCCGGCGCCGGAAACCGACACGGCGAGCCCGTACTCGCAGATCAGCTTCCTGGGCGTGCCGCCCGCGGAGATCCACGAAGTCTCCGTCGTGGGCCGGCGCAGCGGCGATCACTCCGGCCGCCTCCACGGCTACTCCCAAGGCGACGGCGCGAGCTTCCTGCCCGACGCCCCGTTCGACGCGGGCGAGCGCGTGGAGGTGCGCGCCACGATCGGCGCCGGCCGATCCCGGACGATCGGTAACGGCGGCAAGCGGGTCGCTTTCGACTTTCATGTCGATACCCCATATTCGACGGCAAGCGTCCCGGCGTTTCCCAACCCGAAGGCGGCGCCCGCCGACTACCAGAGCTTCGACACCCTGCCCGACGCCCAAGCCCCAATCCTGAGCGTCACCTTGGCGGATCGCGATCCGGGGGCAGGCGACATCCTCACGACCAACGGACCCGGGCCGGGCCAGTACGGGCCGCTGATCTATACGCCGCGGGGCCGGCTCGTGTGGTTCGACCATCTCCCCAAAGACGAGACCGCCGAGAACCTGAGCGTGCAGCGCTACGAAGGCCGGCACGCCCTGACCTTCTGGCAGGGAAAGGTGCTCTCGCTGGGCTTCGGTCAGGGCGAAGACGTCGTCATGAACTCCAACTACCGGACGGTCGCCAGGATTCCCGGCGGCAACGGCCTGCGGGCGGACCTGCACGACTTCCAGATCGCCCCCCACGACATCGCCTACATAACGGCCTACAACGCGATCCGCTGCGACCTGACCCCGGTGGGAGGAGCGCCGGGCGGGGCGATCATCGACACCGCCGTGCAGGAGATCGACATGAGGACGGGCTTGGTGCGCTGGGAATGGCACAGCCTCGACCACGTCGGCGCCTCAGAGTCCGAGACGACGGCGCCGAAGGCGACGCCATGGGACTGGTTTCACCTCAACTCGGTCGATCCCGAGCCCGACGGGAACATCTTCATCTCGGCGCGCAGCACCTGGGCCGGCTACCAGCTGGAAGCCGGCACGGGCAGGGTCCTCTGGCGCCTGGGCGGCACCAGGAGCTCCTTCAAGATGGGACCGGGCACCGAAACCGCGTGGCAGCACGACGGCCGCATCCTCTCCGACGGGGAAGTCACCCTCTTCGACAACGGCTCGAACCCGCCCATCCACCACCAGTCGCGTGCCGTGCGGATCGGGCTTGACTTCAAGACCCACGAAGCGCATCTCAACTCTGCCTACACGCACCCCAACCCGCTGCTTGCCGTAAGCCAAGGCAACATGCAGACGCTGCCGGACGGGAACGCTGTGGTGGACTACGGTGGGGTGCCCGAGATCAGCGAGTACGCCAGAGGAGGCTCGCTGCTCTTCGACGCCCACCTGCCGTTCGACATGACCTCCTACCGCGGCTTCCGCTTCCCCTGGAGCGGGCGCCCGCTGAGCCCGCCGACGGTCCTCGCCGACCTCGATGACACCGGCGAAGAGACCATCGTGCACGCGAGCTGGAACGGCGCGACCGACGCAGCGTCCTGGCGCGTGCTCGCGGGGGAACATCCCGAATCGCTCAAACCGCAGACCACGATCCCGGCGAGTGGCTTCGAAAGCTCGACGATCCTGCCCAAGAAGTACGCCTACGTGGCGGTGCAGGCGCTCGACTCCGCCGGCCACGTGCTCGACACCTCGCGGCCCGCTCACCTCGCCACGTACGCCGCCTCGTTGCCGACCACCCGGCGGTCTGGGTGAGGGCGATGTTCAGTAGGCCGGTGGACGGGCGGTTCAGTAGGCCGGTGCGCGTGAGGGCTGCTTGTGCGTCGTGCTCGTGGTGCTGCTCTTGCTCGGCGTGCTCGTCGATTTACCGCCGCACCCAGCCATCGCGACAGTGGCCGCGGCGACGGCCACTAGCGTTAGCATGGCGGCCAGTGGCGTTCGTTTCATCGGCCGGTCTCCTGTTGTCGCTCGCCTGCCTGCCCCCCTTCACGGGGGGTGCCCAAATGGGTGCAAACTCCGGGGCTCACCCTACCAACGTGCCCTCGGGTCGGCTGACGTGAGCACCGTGGCGCCGACGAACCCTGGCCTAACCCAATCCCCACCCAGCCCGGATCCGGTCGGGCGCGGGCTGGGCTCGCGTGAGGCGTGGCTCTTGGCCGTCTGCTGTGTGGCCCAGTTCATGGTCATCCTCGACCTGAGCATCGTCAACGTCGCGCTGCCTCACATCCAGTCGAGCCTTGGATTCTCGGCACCCGAACTGCAATGGATCGTCGACGCGTATGCGATCACGTTCGCGGGCTTCTTGATGCTCGGCGGCCGCGCCGCCGATCACTTCGGGCAGCGCCGGACGTTCGTCTTGGCGCTGCTGCTGTTCGCGCTCGCCTCGCTGGCCGGCGGCATCGCGGCGGACCGCGGAACGCTCGTCGCCGCTCGCGCGGCGCAGGGCCTCGGCGGCGCCCTGATGGCGGCGTGCTCGCTGGCGGTCATCACCTCGTCGTTTGCGCCGGGCCCCAAGCTCAATCGCGCGATCGGCCTATGGGCGGCGATGAACGGCGCCGGCGGCGCCGCTGGGATGCTGTTCGGGGGGATCATCACCCAGGAGCTCAACTGGCGCTGGGTGCTGCTGATCAACCCCCCGATCGGGATTGCGGCCGCGGTGGTGGCGTACGCGGTCGTCAGCACCCATTCGGGCACAGGCGAGCGCCGCCGAGGATCAGGATCCCACCCGCCCCGCAGCTTCGACTTCGCTGGCGCGCTGACGTTGACGATCGGCCAGATGGTGCTGGTGTACGGGGTCGTGGAAGCGGGCCTGGCGGGCTGGGACACGCTTGCCGCGCTCGGCCCGATGATCGGCGGCGTGGCCCTGCTCGCGGTGTTCGGCGTGATCGAGACGCGGCTGGCGTCTGAGCCGCTGATCCCCTTCAAGGAGCTGACCAAGCCGCTGCGGGTCGCCAACAACATCGTGCTGCTGTTCAGCGCGTCGCTGTTCCCGATGTGGTTCGTGAGCTCTCTCTATCTGCAGCAGGTGCTGGGCCTCTCGCCGCTTGACACCGGTCTCGTCTTCTTGCCGATGACCTTGACGATCATGCTGGTCGCCTCACGCACCGGCAGGCTCGTGAGCCGCTTTGGCGTGCGTTCGGTGCTCGGCGGCGGGCTGATCATGTTGACGGGCGGAATGCTGCTGCTCGCGAGAGTCGGAGCGAGCGGCAGCGCGGTCGTGTACGTGATGATCCCAGGGCTGCTCACGGCGGCGGGGATCGCGATGTCGATCGTCCCCTCCACGATCGCCGCCACCCAGGGCGCCAAGGAGGGGCAGACGGGGCTCGCCTCGGGCCTCGTCAACACCTCGCGCCAGATCGGCGGCGGGCTCGGGCTGGCGATCCTGGTGACGCTCGCGACCCAGCACACCTCGCACCTGATCGGCGCCGGCGTTCAGGTGCCCCAAGCGCTCACCGACGGCTTCCGGCTCGCCTACCTGATCGGCGCCGGCTTGGCTGGGGCGGCGGCGCTGGTCACGTTCACGGCGCTCCCCAAGCCTGCCCGCGCCACCGTGCCGGCAGCAAGACGCCTGGCGGTCGCGATCGGCGTGGTTGTCGCGGGCTTCGTCGCGTTCGACCTCGCGTTCGCGGGCTCCCACGGCGCCCCAGTCGGAGCGTACACCCTGCGCGGCGCCTACACCTTCGTGTCCGCGCCGTCGCTTCACCCGCCGAAGCTGCGTACGGATCGTCCGACGGTCACCGACAAGCTGGCGCCGGGATACATCTTCACCGCAAACTTCTACGACCTCAACGAACCGCCGATAATTGGCCAGAGCGGGCCGCTGATCCTCGACCGCCGCCTGCAGCCGGTGTGGTTCGAGCCCGTGCCCGAAAGCGTGGTCGCCTCCAACCTGAGCCTGCAGGCTTATCAAGGAAGGCCGGCTCTCGCTTGGTGGCAGGGCGTTGTCACCAACACCGGCCAAACCGAGAGCGGCGAAGACGTGGTGGTCAACCAGCACTACCAGCCCGTGGCGAGGCTGAAGGGGGCGGACGGCTGGACGCTCACGCTCCACGAGTTCGCGATCAGCGGAGAAGACGCCTGGGTGACCGCGAACAAGAACCTGGCCATGAACTTGTCGAAGTACGGGGGCGCTTACAACGGCGCACTGATCGACTCGGCGGTGCAGGAGTACAACCTGAGGACCGGCAAGCTGCTGCGCACCTGGGACGCGCTCGATCACATCCCGCTTAACGATTCGTATGCAACGCTGCCGACCAATGGCTTCCCCTGGGACGCCTATCACGTCAACTCAGTTCAACTGACCGGCAACGGAAGCTTCCTCGTCTCGATGCGCAACACCTGGGCCGCATACCTGGTGAACATCGAGGCCGGCAAGATCGAATGGACACTCGGCGGCAAGAGCTCGAGCTTCAAGCTCGGCCCCGGCGCCGCTTTCCAGTGGCAACACGACGTGGAGCTTGCACCCGGCTCGGAGGTCACGATGTACGACGATCACTGCTGCCAGCTCACCAGCGGAGGAACGAACGTGAAAGCGACGGGGCCATCTCGAGCGCTCGTGCTCGAGCTCGATCAGCAGGTGCGCACGGCGACGCTCGTAGCCCAGTACACGCGCAGCCGCGATTTCGCGGCCGACTACATGGGCGACGCACAGTCGTTGCCGGGCGGGAACGTGTTCGTCGGCTGGGGCTCCGAACCGTACCTGTCGGAGTTCAGCCGCTCGGGCAAGTTGCTTCTCGACGGGGAATTCCCGTGGCCAGACCTCTCCTACCGGTCCACCCTGGAGCAATGGGTCGGCCTGCCGCTCTCCCCGCCCGCCGGCGCCGCTCGCCAAACGGGTGGCAAGACCACGGTATACGCGAGCTGGAACGGCGCCACCGGAGTCCTATCCTGGAGGGTCTTGGCCGGACCCGGCGCCAGTAGGCTTGCCGTCGTGGCAACCACCGCCAAGTCCGGGTTCGAGACGGCGATTCCGATACCGCAGGGCTACAGGAGCTTCAAGGTCGAGGCACTCAATGCCAACGGCCGGGTGATCGGGGCTTCCCGGCCATTCACCTCGCGAGCGGTTCGATGACGATCCGCGCGACCGTGCTGGCCGATCTTAGATCGGTCGCCGCACTGGCGATGTGCGTCGGCTTGAGCGCGTGCGGCGACACGGGCTCCTCGCGCGCGGCCGCCGGCACCGTGGCGCCGAAGGCCGACCTCGCCGAGGCACAGGCGAACTCCGTGGCCGTTTCGCCGTTGCCGGGCACCGAGGACGCGTCCCCCTCGACCCAGATCAGCTTCCTCGGGAAACCTGGGACGAAAGTCGCGGACGTGAGCGTGGTGGGATCGCACAGCGGCACCCATACCGGGAAACTGAAGGTCTATTCAACTGGGACGGGAGCAAGCTTCGTGCCGAACGAGGCATTCCAGGCCGGGGAGCAGGTTGCCGTCCATGCGCTCGTGGGGCTCGGCTCCGGGACGCCTGAGCAGCCGGTGACGACGATCTTCACAATCGTCCACCAGGCGTCGGTGAGCCAGGCGGGGTTCCCGAACAACCCCGGCGATTCGCGCGCCGTACAGCACTACGCCTCGGCGCCGACGCTGACTCCTTCGACGGTGACCGTCACCACACACGCGCAACCCGGCGCTGCGCCCGGCGACCTGTTTCTCGCGCCCTACCAGGGCAAGGGGACGCCCGGGCCGATGATCACAGAACAGGACGGAACGCTCCTGTGGTTCCACCCGCTGCCGTCGGGCGAGGTGGCGACCAACTTCGAGGTGCAGCAGTACGAAGGCAAGCCCGTGCTCACATGGTGGCAGGGACGCGTCCTTGAGGTCGGGTTCGGCCAAGGCGAAGACGTGATCTACGACAGCTCCTACAAACCGCTGGCGCACGTCAGGGCGGGCAACGGCTACAAGGCCGACCTGCACGAGATCAGGCTTACGCAGCAGGGCACGGCTTGGATCGACTCATTCGACCCGATCGACATGAACCTCAGCTCGATGCACGGCTCGAGCAAAGGCGTCCTGACCGACTCGGTCGTCCAGGAGATCGACGTGAAGACGGGCCTTGTGATGTGGGAGTGGCACGCGCTCGGGCATATCCCGCTGCACGACTCCTACAACGCGGTGCCTGCCACGAGCTTCCCGTGGGACTACATCCACGTCAACTCGGTCGATCCAGGGCCTTCCAATGACGTGCTGCTGTCGGCGCGCAACTCATGGGCGCTGTATGACGTGGACATCAGGACCGGCGCTTTCAACTGGCAGCTCGGTGGCAGGCACTCCAGCTTCAAGCTCGGCCCGGGCGCGAAAACCTACTGGCAGCACGATGCCGAGTGGCAGCCGGGCGGGCTGATCTCCGTGTTCGACAACGGCTCGACCCCGCCGAAGGAGAAGCAGTCGCGCGGCGTGCTGCTCAAGCCCAACTTCGCCGCCAAGACGGTTGCGCTCGCGAAGGCTTTCGTCAACCCAACAAAGACGCTGCTGGCCGCCGCGCAGGGCAACACGCTCGGACTCCCGGAAGGCAAGTGGCTGATGGGTTATGGCAACCTGCCCAACTTCACCGAGTACGACTCGGCCGGGCGCGTGCTGCTCGACGGGACGCTCGGACTGGGCGTCCAGGACTTCCGCACCTACCTGTCGCCGTGGAGCGGCCAGCCTTCGACGCCGCCCGTAATCGTGGCCAAGCGCAGCGGCGCGGGCGTCGAGGTGCAGACGAGCTGGAACGGCGCGACGACGGTCGTGTCGTGGCAGCTGTTCGCGGGAGCCTCCCCAAGTTCGCTGACGCCGCTCACAACCGTCCCGAGGAGCGGCTTTCAGACGACCGCGACTGTGGCCACCAGCGCTCCCTACGTAGAGAGCCGAGCGCTGGACGCAAACGGGAACGTGCTCGGCGCCTCGGCGCCGTCTCGCGTGCGATGAGCCAAAGCGCCACCCCTGACACCATGGCCACCGCCGGCGCTATGGTATGCAGGCCATGAGCGAAAACTTCTCACTCATCGTGATGTGCGTCTTCATGCTCGCCTCGCTGGCGTTTTTGGCGCAGCAGATCCTCGCGTACCACTGACGCCCGCTTCAAGAGTGCTTTCGGGCCGTCTTTAGTCGTTCCCGTTCCTGGTGCTTGTCGACGACGTTGGCGATCAGCTTCAGGTACTGGGAGGGTCCCGTGGCCTTGGCCTTGCCGTAGGTGAAGGCCTCGATCCAGTCGGGCACCTTGCCCTCGTTGGCCATGATGTTGAAGAACTCGCGGCGCATCTGCACGACGATGCGGGCATCGTCAGGGGGTCCCTTGGTGACCTGCACCTCGGGCATTTGCAGGCGGAAGTGCTGGACGTCGCCGCGCCCCTGCAGCTCGACGCTGACGACGAGCGTCATCGGGGCGAGCGCGGGCACTTCCTCGACGAAGCGCCGTGCGGCCCGCTCGATCAGGCTCTTCGCGTCCTCGGCCATCAGTCGATCAGCCCCAGCCCCAGCCGACTGTGCGTGCGGGAGCACGCCATCAGATCTTGTGCCTTTGAAGCAGCTTCTTGCCGATCACCATGCGCTGGATCTCCGAGGTGCCCTCGCCGATCAACAGCAGTGGGGCGTCGCGGTAGAGACGCTCGATCTCGTACTCCTTGGAGTAGCCGTAGCCGCCGTGGATGCGAAAGCACTCCTCGACGCAGAAGCGACCGGCCTCGGAGGCGAACAGCTTGGCCATCCCCGCCTCGAGGTCCGAGCGAACGCCTGCGTCCTTCAAGCGCGCCGCGCGCAAAGTGAGCAGCCGGGCGGCGTCGACCTGGGTGGCCA
>PLYX01000261.1 GCA_003151895.1 Solirubrobacterales bacterium | reverse complement strand
AGCACATCGGCGCCTACCAGGTCCACCACGCCGGTAAGGAGATCACGTTCCTCGACACTCCCGGCCACGAGGCGTTCACCGCGATGCGCGCCCGTGGAGCGCAGGTGACCGATCTGGCCGTGATCGTGGTGGCAGCCGACGACGGCGTCAAGCCGCAAACCGAGGAGGCGATCGACCACGCCAAGGCCGCAGAAGTGCCAATCGTGGTGGCGGTCAACAAGATCGACAAGGAGGGCGCTCAACCGGAGCGCGTGCGCACCGAACTCACCCAGCATGGCCTGCAGCCCGCGGAGTGGGGTGGGGAGATCGAGTTCGTCGACGTCAGCGCCAAGACCCATGAAGGCCTCGACAGCCTGCTCGACACGATCCAGCTCGTAACCGACCTCGAGGAGCTCAAGGCCAACCGCGACGCGATGGCCTCGGGCACCGTGATCGAGTCCAAGTTGGACCCGGGACGCGGGCCGGTGGTGAGCATCCTCATCCAACGCGGCACGCTCGAGGTCGGAGATGCGCTTGTCGCGGGCGCCAGCTTCGGTCGGGTGCGCGCGATGCACGACTTCACCGGCGCACGCGTGAAGACCGCGGAACCGGGCGAGCCGGTGGAGGTGCTCGGCTTCGACGGCGTTCCCGAGGCCGGCGAATTCGTGCGCGCGGTCGAGAACGAGCGCCGCGCCCGCCAGCTCGCCGGCGAGCGCGCCAACCGCCTGAAGACCGAGGCGCTCGCGCGTCGCTCGGGGCGCAAGGTGTCGCTCGAGGATGTCTTCAAGCTCGCCCAGGAAGGCACAGTCAAGGAGCTCAACCTCGTCATCAAGGCTGACGTCGCCGGATCTTTGGAGGCGATCGAGGACGAGATCGCCAAGCTCCCACAGGACGAGGTCGCCGTGAACATCATCCACCGCGGTGTCGGGGGCATCAACGAGTCCGACGTGATGCTCGCCTCCGCCTCCTCCGGTCTGATCCTCGCCTTCAACGTGCGCCCCGTCGGCGACGCGCGCCTCCTGGCCGACCGCGAGGGCGTTGAGATCCGCTCCTACTCGGTGATCTACCGGGCGATCGAAGAGCTCCGCGCGGCGATGCAGGGAATGCTCGAGCCCACCGAGGTCGAGACCTCGCTCGGCCAGGCGGAGGTGCGCCAGCTCTTCAGGGCATCGCGCATCGGAGTGATTGCCGGCTCGCACGTCAGCGAGGGCAAGGTCACGCGGGGAGCGCGCGTGAGGGTGGTACGCGAGGGCACCGTCATCTACGACACCACGATCGGCAGTCTGCGCCGCTTCAACGAGGATGCACGTGAGGTGAGCGCCGGCTACGAGTGCGGAATCGTGCTCACCAACTTCCAAGACCTGCGCGCGGGCGACATCCTGGAGACGTATGAGACGCGCTTCCAGGAGCGCCAGCTCGCCTGAGACGGGCGATGGGCGGCGCTGGACGATCTTCGATCGGTCTGCGTCCTCGCTCGCTTATGTGCAGAGCACACTGCGCTCGCTGCGTCTTTGTCTCGCTTGCCCCTCGTCCGTCTCGCTGTGTGAGGGGTTGCTCATGCAAGTGATGGTGGGACTCGGATACTTCGAGGGACACGGACAGGTAGGATGACTTCCGACCGCATGCGCCGCGTCAACGAGGCGATCAGGCAGGTGATCGGAGACGCGGTGGCTTCAGACTTGAAGGACCCAAGGGTGGGATTCGTGACCGTGACAGACGTCAGGACCAGCGCCGACTTGAGCCATGCCCGCGTATACGTGAGCGTGCTCGGCGAGCCCGAAACGCGCGCCGAGACGATGGATGGGCTGCGCAGCGCTCATGGCTACCTTCAACGCCGGATCTCCGGCGAGCTGCACCTGAAGCGCACCCCGACGCTCGAGTTCTCCTACGACGACACGACCGACCGCGCGATGCGTGTCGACGCATTGATCGACGCGGAGGTCGAAACAGGGCACGATCTGAGCGCGCAAGACGACCGGCGCACACCGGGAGATGACCAGGGCGAGGAGTCGATGCAGGCATGAGCGACGAGCCAACCCTCGCGCAGACGCGCGATCTCGTGCTGGAGCGCGTCCGCAGGGACGCGAGCTTCGTAATCGCAACCCACGAGAACCCCGACGGAGATGCGCTCGGCTCGCTGATCGGGATGCACGGCCTGCTCACGGCGCTCGGCAAGGACTCCGAGATGTTCATCGCCCCGACCGACCTGCCGCTTCCGCGCGAGTATCGCTGCGCGGCGCTCGAACACGCAATCCAGGCCGCCCCCGCGGATATCGGTCGGCGCACTGTGGTGATGCTCGACTGCGGCAACATCGACCGCAACCCCGCCGCCGTGCTCAAACACGGAGCGCACCTGTTGAACATCGATCATCATCACGACAACACGATGTTCGGGACGCTCAACCTCGTGGACCCCTCGGCGTCGTGCACCGCGGAGATCGTGTGGGACCTGATGCACGGCCTCGACGTGGCGCCGACAGCCGCGATCGCTGAGGCGCTGTACATCGGTCTGGTGACCGACACCGGGCGCTTCATGTACGAGAACACCGGTCCGCGCGCCCACAGGATGGCGGCTGAGCTGGTCGCAACCGGTGTGAACGCACCGGCGATCTACAGGCGGCTGTACGAGGAGATACCGCTCGCCAAGCTCACCCTGCTCGGGGTGGCGCTCGAGCGCATCCAACGCTTCGACACGGGCGCGCTGACGCTCGTGGCACTGGACGCCGAGGACTTCGAGCGTCTCAGCGCAGAGGAGAGCTTCTCCGAGGGGATCGTCGACCACCTCCGCTCGGTCGCCGGCACAAAGGTGGCCGTGCTGATCCGCGAGCTCACGGCGCCCGAAAGCCGGGGCAAGCGCAAGGTGTCGCTGCGCGCGACGGGCGACGACGTCGATGTGTCGGCTATCGCCCGCACACAGGGCGGCGGCGGCCACCGTCGGGCAGCCGGCTTCTCGACGACGCTCGAGGTGCGGCAGCTGATCGCGTTGCTGCGCCATGAGATAGCCGCGCAACTGCACCCGGCGCCGAGCGGGCCGGCGGTTCCCACGCTCGCTTGACAGACGGCATCCTGCTGATCGACAAGCCGGTCGGGATCACCTCCCACGACGTGGTCGCGGCCGTACGACGCTCGCTTGGAGGCGCAAAGACCGGCCACGCCGGAACGCTCGACCCATTCGCGAGCGGGCTCCTGCTTGTGCTCGTAGGACGACGCGCGACGCGCATACAACGGCAACTGATGGAGCTGCCAAAGAGCTACGAGACCGTCGCGCGCCTTGGGGCGATCTCGAGCACCGGCGACCCCGAGGGCGAGATCACCGAGACCGGGCGGTTGCCACCCGATCCTCCCGTGCTCCCGATCGGCGAGATCCGCCAGCGGCCACCGGTCTATTCGGCGATCAAGATCAAAGGCGAGCGGGCCTACCGAAAGGCTCGTCGCGGCGAGAGCTTTGAGATGCCCGAGCGAATCGTGACCGTGAGCCGCTTCGAGCAGACATGGCGTAAGGACGACCGCGCGGGTTATCTGATCGAGTGCTCCTCGGGAACGTACGTGCGCTCATTGATCTCGAACCTCGACGATGCCTACTGCGAAGAGCTCAGGCGCACCGCGATAGGGCCCTTCCTGGTGGGCGATGCCGCCCAGCTGCCGCCGCGTGGGGTCACCTGGGAGGATCCGCCGCTGCTGAGCGTCGAGCAGGCGCTGGCCCTTCTCCCATAGGCTTCCCGACCGTGAAGATCACTCGGCTGGGAGACGTGCAGAGCAGAGCGCGGCGCGTGGCGGTGGGCTTCTTCGACGGCGTTCATCTCGGCCATCGCGAGGTGATCCGTGGGTCGGACAGCGTGCTGACGTTCGACCCGCACCCCTCGACGGTCGTAGCGCCCCAGCACACGCCAAAGCTGCTCACCGCCCTTGACGTCAAGGCGGAGCTGGTGGAGGCGCTCGGCGTCAAGGAGCTGATCGTGATCGGATTCGACGCGGATTTCGCCAAGCGCAGCGCCCAGGAGTTCATGGACGACGTGCTCGTGGGCTCGCTCGGAGCGACACATGTGTCGGTCGGCGAGAACTTCCGCTTCGGCAACCGCGCCAAGGGCGATCCGCGGATGCTCGCCGAAGACGAGCGTTTCTCCACCCGCGTGGCGACGCTGCTGGAGGTCGAAGGGGAGATCGTCTCCTCCAGCCACATCAGGGGCCTGGTGCTCGCCGGCGAGGTGGAGCAGGCCGCCCGCTTCCTCGGCGCGCCGTTTCAGATGCGAGGCGAGGTCCTCCATGGCGACGAGCGCGGCCGCGAGCTGGGCTTTCCGACCGCCAACCTGATCCCCGACGACGCGCTCGTGTGTCCCGGTCACGGCGTCTATGCGTGCTTGGCCGATGGGCTCCCCGCCGCCGTGAACATCGGTGTGCGCCCGACATTCGACACCGGCCGGGGAGAGCTCGTCGAGGCTCACATACTGGACTTCGACGGCGATCTCTATGGCAGGCAACTGCGCCTGGACTTCCTCTCGCGTTTGCGCGGCGAGCGGCGCTTCCAGTCGGCCGAGGAGCTTGTCGAGCAGATGCGTCGTGACGTGGAGCGGGCCCGAGAGATCACCACGGCGTACACCTCCTGAGCGCCCCGCTGGGAATCAGGCGGCCGGGCACGGCCGTGGCGCGGCGTCCCACGCTTCCCGAGGCTGCTAGCCTGTGCGGCCGCTATGACCATCACGACAGAGCGCAAGCGAGAGATCGCCGCAAAGTTCGGCTCCGGCGAGCAGGATACCGGCAATACGAAGGTCCAGGTGGCCTTGCTCACGGAGCGCATCAACCACCTGACAGGGCACCTGCGCGAGCAGAGCATGGACCACCATTCGCGCCGCGGCCTGTTGATGCTCGTGGGTCGTCGCCGCCGCTTCCTCGACTACCTGCAGCGCAAAGACCTCGAGGGCTACCGAGCGCTCATAAAGGATCTCGGTCTCCGCAAGTAGACCTGGTGGTGCGACGATGAGCGCCACCGGCGTGACCTCCACAGTCTTGGCGCCGGGAGCCAAGGTTCCCGCCTTCAAGCTCGGCACCGAAAACGGCGGGAGCTTCACCGAGGCGGACCTGCAGGGCAAGACGACGGTGCTGGTGTTCTACCCGTTCGCGTTCAGCCCGGTGTGCACCGAGCAGCTGCAGGTGTATGAGCAGTCGCTCGCGGAGATAACCGCGCAAGGCGCGGATATCTACGGCGTCTCGTGCGACTCCACGTGGGCGCAAAAAGCGTTTCGCGAGAAGCTGGGTGTGAGCATCCCGCAGCTGTCGGACTTCGAGCCCAAGGGCGCCGCGTGCGCCGCGTTCGGCGTGCTCCATCCCGGCGGCTTCCCCCAGCGCGCGCTCGTGATCGTCGGCGGCGACGGCGTTGTGCGCTGGAGCTATGAGACGCCCTCGCCGGCAGACCTGCCCCCGGTCCACATGATCCTTGGCGGTCTAAAGAACGCATAGACCCTCTGGAGCACGAGGGCCAACCTTCCGTCCGCTAAGCTCCTTCCGTTCGGAAACGAGAAAAAGAAACGGACCGCCGACCGACGGGCGGAACACAGGAAGGCAGTGAGCAAATTATGAGTAGCAATGATGCCGTTACGCGGGTTTCCGTGGAGATCGGGGCACACCGCCAGGTTGGCGGGGTCAGCGAGATCTCCTTCGAGACCGGCAGGATGGCCAAGCAGG
>PLYX01000268.1:211-6729 GCA_003151895.1 Solirubrobacterales bacterium | reverse complement strand
ACGGTGATCACGCGCAAGGCCTACGGCGCCGGCTACTACGTGATGTGTGGGCGCGCCTACGAGCCCGACCTGATCGTGGCCTGGCCGAACGCAGAGATCAGCGTGATGGGGGCGGAGGGCGTCGTGGAGATCGCCTTCCGCAAGGCGGTCGATGCCGCCGATGACCCGGCCGCCAAGAAGGCCGAGCTGATCGAGAACTTCAAAAAGATGTTCGACGTGTACATCGCCGCGGGGAACGACCTGATCGATGACGTGATCGACCCCCGCGAGACGCGCGCCACGATCTGTCGCGGGCTGGAGATGGCGCAGAGCAAGCAGGTCGAGCGTCCCTATAAGAAGCACGGCGTGGTGCCGGTATGAACCCCACCGAAATGCAACCCGGGAGAGCGGTATGAGCTTGGATGATCCCGTCGTCATAACCTGCTCGATCTCGGGCGTGATCGCCAACCGCGAGCAGTGCCCCGCGATCCCCTACACGCCCGAGGAGTACGGCGCCGAGGCGCGTCGCGCGGTCGAGGAGGGCGCCTCGATGATCCACATCCACGCGCGCAAGCCCGACGGTACGCCGAGCTTCCAGATCGAGGACTTCAGCGCGATCACCGAGGCGATCAGGGGCGCCGTGGACGACGTGATCATCAACTACTCCACCGGCACGATCGGCGTGCCCGTGGCAAAGCGCATCGAATACCTGCGCGCCTGCCGTCCCGAAGTGGCCGCCCTGAACATGGGCTCGATGAACTACGCGAAGTACTCGCGCTCGCGCAAAGACTTCGTCTTCAAGATGGTCTTCTCCAACCCGTTCGAGGAGATCATCGAGCTGCTTGAGGCGATGAACGAGCTGGGCATAAAGCCCGAGCACGAGTGCTTCGACCTCGGCCACGTCGGCAGCCTCGAGCCGCTCGTGGACATGGGCATCCTCAAGGCGCCGCTGCACGTCGATTGCGTGATGGGCGTAATCGGCGGGATCCCGGCCAAGCCGCGCAACCTGGCGGCGATGGTGGACAACATCCTCGATATCCCCACCAACGCCTCCGCGGTTGGAGCCCCCGGAGCGGGGGGCGATGTGAAACACCACTGGGGGGTGATTGGCATCTCGCGCGACCAGTGGATGCTGATCGCCACGGCGCTCACGCTCGGCGGCTCGGTCCGGGCGGGCGTCGAGGACAACCTGTACCTCCCGAACGGCGAGATGGCGCGCTCCAACGGCGACCTGATCGCCCAGGCGCGGCGTATGACCGAAGACGTCGGCCGGCGCGCCGCCACCGTAGCCGAGGCCCGCGGCCTGCTGGGCATCGCCTGATGGGCCTCCCGCCTCTCCCAATTGTGTCGCGGAAGACGCGATGAGCCTTCCGCTTTCCGGGATAAGGGTTCTCGACCTGTCGCGCCTGCTGCCGGGCGGCTTCTGCTCGCTGCTGCTGGCCGACTTCGGCGCAGAGGTCCTGAAGGTGGAGGACACCGGCGCCGGCGACTACATCCGCTGGGCGCCCCCTTATTACGAGGGCGCCGACGACAGCGCCAAGTCGGCGATGTTCCTGTCGCTGAACCGCAACAAGCGCTCGATCCGGATCGACCTCAAGAGCGAGGCGGGGCGCGAGGTGCTGCTGCGACTCGTGCGCGACCACGACGTCGTGCTCGAGTCGTTCCGCCCCGGCGTGCTCGACCGACTGGGCGTCGGCTACGAGCGCATGCGCGAGCAGAACCCGGGAATCGTCTACTGCGCCATCTCCGGCTACGGCCAGAGCGGGCCTAAGCGCGACGCCTCCGGCCACGACATGAACTACCTCGGCCTGATCGGGCTGCTCGGCCTCACGGGCGAGCGCGACGGGGTGGGCGGGCATGGGGTGGGCGGGCATCCCATCCAATCCGCGGGCCAGATCGCCGACCTCGGCGGCGGCGCGCTGATGGCGGCGTTCGGGATCATGGCCGCGCTGCGCGAGCGCGACGGAGCGCCGGTGCGGCCAGGCTTCCAATCATCCTCATCCACCCATCCCGCGCTTGCGCGGCCGTCCCAATCCTCCTCCAGTCGCCCCGCGCTTGCGCGGGGCGAGCCCGCGGAGCGAACAGGTTCCGGCGAAGGCCAGTTTGTCGACGTCTCGATGGCCGACGGGGCGCTCTCCTGGCTCGCGATGGTCGCCGGGAGCTACTTCGCCGACGGCGTCGTCCCCCATCGGGGTGAGCAGATGCTCGCGGGCTCGGTGATCTGCTACCGGCCGTACGAGTGCTCCGACGGTTGGGTCACGCTCGGCGCGCTGGAGCCGAAGTTCTGGCAGGCGTGGTGCCGCGGCACCGGACACGAGCAGTTGATCGAGAAGCAGTTCGAGCGTCCCGGCTCGAAAGCTCACGAGCAGGTGTGCGACATCTTCAGGTCCCGGACCCGCGCCGAGTGGGCCCAGTTCGCCACCGAACACGACTGCTGCCTGGAGCCCGTCCTGGATCTGGATGAGGCGCTCGACTCCGAGCTCGTGCGCGAGCGCGAGATGGTCGTCACGCTCGACCAGCCGGGCGTCGAGGGCGGGGTGCGCCAACTCGGTGTGCCCGTCAAGCTCGACCGCACCCCCGGCGAGCACAACCGTCTGCCCGGTCCCGGGCTCGGTGAGCACACAGAGGAGGTGCTGCGCGCCGCCGGCTACTCCGACAAGCAGGTGGCGGAGCTGCTGGAGCAGGGAGCGGTCGCCGGCCAGTCCGAGGCAGCGAAGCCCTCCGAGGGGGGCAGGCCCCCCAAAGGGGACACCCAAAGGGCGCACGGCAGGCAGGACTCGTTTCTGGCATGAAGGCTCAAGCGGACGCCGCGCCCGAGTCCCTCCTCAAGATGGCTGAACTCGCGGAGCGCTCCGGTGTAAGCGCGCCCACGATCCGCCACTACATCCGCGAGGGGCTGCTCGGCGACGGCGAGGACATACGCCGCACGAGCCGCAACATGGCCTACTACCCGCGAGAGCTCGTGGAGCGCATTCAGCTCATCAAGCGCCTGCAGGAAGAGCGCTTCATGCCGTTGCGCGTGATCAAGGAGGTGCTCGAGGACAACCCAGAGCGCGTCAACGCGCTGCTCGAGCTGGAGGACAGCATCCTCGAGCGCGCGCTCGCGAGCGCCGAGCAGCGCAAGGTCTCCGCCAAGGAGGTGCGCGAGCGCTACGAGATCCCAGCGAACGTGCTGGAGCGCTTGAAGAAGATCGGCGTGCTCACACCCGGGCGTGGCGGCTACGACCAGGACGACGTCAAGATCATTGAGGCGATCTCGCGCTTCCGTGCCGGCGGCTACGAGGAGGCGCTCGGCTTCACCGTGTACGACACGCTGCGCTACCGCGAGGCGCTCGGCCCGCTCGTGGAGGAGGAGGTGCGCGCGCTGCTCGACCGGCTCGTAGGCGAGGTCGAGGTCGAGCGCGCCGTTGAGATCATCGCCGCCGGCGCCGACCCGCTGCGCGAGCTGATCGGGGCGATCCACTCGAAGCTCTTGCTGGCGGAGCTCGCGTCTCAGCGCGAGCGGGGACGCTGATCGACGCGTTGCGGTCGCCCGCCCGGCGCTATTCTTGGACGCATTGACTGACCAGTCAATCTATCCACGTATGGGGATGCCGGGAAACGGCGTGGCGATGCTCTGGTGCCGTATGAGGATGCGCGGGACTTCGGAGGTCCTATGAAGGCTGCCGCTGTTCAGCTCAATTCCGGCGCGGATGTGGAGGCGAACATCGCTGCCGCCGACCGGCATGTGCGGGCCGCCGCGGCCGATGGTGCGACGCTGATCGTGCTGCCGGAGAAGTGGACGGTTATGGGCAGCCCGGCCGACCTGCGTGCTGGGGCCCAGACGCTTGAGGGGAGCGCGATCGCCTGGGCGCGGGCGACCGCTCGTGAGCTGGGGATCGATCTCGTGGCCGGCTCGATCGCCGAGCGCGTCGAGGGGCGCGAGAAGCTCTCGAACGCCTCCGTGCACGTCGGCCCAGACGGCGAGATTCGGGCCGTGTACCGCAAGCTGCACATGTTCGACGTCGAGATCGAGGGGAAACAGTACCGCGAGTCCGATACCGACGAGCCGGGGGAGGAGATCGTCGTGAGCGAGCTGGGGGATGGCACGAAGGTGGGCATGGCGATCTGCTACGACCTGCGCTTCCCGGAGCTGTTCCGCGTCCTCGCCCTGCGCCGCGCGCGCGTCGTCGCGCTTCCCGCCGCCTTCACGCTGCCGACGACGCGCGACCACTGGGAGGTGCTCGTGCGTGCCAGGGCGATCGAGAACCAGGTATTCGTCGTGGCGGCCAACCAGGTAGGCAAGCACCCCGGCGGCCACCACTCGGGCGGACGCTCCTTGATCGTGGACTCATGGGGCACGGTGCTCGCCCGCGCGGGGGACGCTCCCGGGCATGTGGTCGCTGAGCTTGACTTCGGCCACCAGGACGACATCAGGAAGCGCGTGCCCCTGCTCGAACACCGTCGCCCCAACGTCTACGTCTGGCCGCCCGCTCCGCCCATCCCCACGCCGGACGAGCGTCCGGCTGCGCACGCCCGGCCCGAGGGGACGGACGCGTGAGCTCGACCGGGGCCAAGGCCGTGCCGGACCGCCGCCGCGCGATCCTCGATGCGGCCGTGCGCGTGTTCGCCCGCCAGGGCTTCCATGCCTGCCGCGTCTCGGACATCGCTGACGAGGCGGGCGTGGCCTACGGCCTGCTCTACCACTACTTCCCCTCCAAGGAGGAGGTCCTGAACACGCTCTTCCTGGAGCGCTGGGGCGTGATGCTGCAGATGATCCGCGAGGTCGACGCCGAGCAGATCCCCGTGCGCGAGAAGCTCGGCGCGATCGCGTCGTTCATCATCGACAGCTACCGTCACGACCCCGACATGATGAAGGTGATCATCGTCGAGGTCACGCGCGCGGCCAACTCGTTCGGCCAGACCCATCTGGGCCAGATCAGGGAGGCCTACCGCATGATCGGCACGATCGTCACCAAGGCCCAGCGGGAAGGCGTCTTCAAGCCGGACATCGACGCGGAGTTCGCCGCGATGACCTTCTACGGAGCGATCGAGCAAGTGTTGACCGGCTGGATCTTCGGTCTGTTGCCGCAGGGAGATGAGGCCTTCGAGCGCGCTAAGCAGATGGTCGTCGAGACCGTCTGCGGGGGCTTGGAGGTCGCGCGCGCTCCCGCCGCCTGAGCCAGGGATCGGGCGACTTGCTTTTGGACGCACGAGCCACTAATGTTTGGACATATGAGCGTGACGATTCAGCTTGCTGACGCGCTGAATGTCAGTGACCGCACGCTGCGCAGGGCGGTGTCGCGAGGACTCTTGCGCGGCTTCCGCACAGATCATGCACTGCTCGCCGAACACGCCCACATAGTGCCAGCGCTTGAGCGGGCGGCTACGGCGAAATAGCGGCATGCGAGCCGGTGGCACGGTCCACTGGATCAATCGATTGAACCGGGCTCTGCGATCCACACGCTTTCGATCCCGAGTGCTCTACAGAGGATGTCGAAGTGGCGGTCGTAGTGCAATACCCCGGCGCCGCGCTCGGCGGCCGCGGCGGCGATCAGGTAGTCGGCTGCGGGGAGACGCCGCTCACCGCGCAGCTCACGTGAGGCGCCGATGGCGGCTGTTCCGGCGCTGCGCGTGATGTGGGCCGCCGGCAGGGCGGCGAGGGTTCGATCGAGGTTGACGAACTTCTCCTCGTTACGGGCGCCCGCGAGCAGCTCGAGCGCGACGACGGGGCACACGGCAAGCAGGTCAGCCTCCTCGGTGGCCAGCCAGCGAGCGAGCACGCTTGGGTTGCTCTGGCGGTTCCAGGCCGAGGTGTCGAATACGAGCGGTTCGCCCGAGCCGTAGGGCTCAGCGGGAGGCATGCAACTGCTCGGAGATGGCGAAGTCGTAGCCATCGTCCTCGCCGGTGGCGATCCGCCGCAGGTGCTCGTGGGCCTCGCGCCGTGCATTTTGCTCGGCGCGGAACGCCTCCGCGCCACGCAGCGCCAACTCGCGAACGGCGCGCGAGCGCGGCTCCGTGCCACCGAACTCCGCCACCGCAGCGGCCAGCTCGGTATCGAGGGTGACCTGTATGCGTGGCTTCGTGGACGGCATATACGCAGAGTACCGCATTACTGGTACACCATGCAATATATCTCTGATTGTGGTGATTGTGGTGGCCATATCTCCCTATCCGACCGGGATCGACAGGGCGGGACACCGGGGGCGCAGGTTATGGCCGCCGCGCCGTGACGATTAGGTTGTAGAAGATCGCCGCTGGGAGCCGTTGCTCCAGCAGGCGGCGGTCCAGGCCCTGTAGTGCCAGGTAGCCGCGATACGCGTAGTTGCGCCAGCCCCAGGGCACGTCTTCGGGGTGGGCGGTGGCCTNNTCCTCGCCGGTGACGCGCACGTCGGTGAAGCCCGCTTCGCGTGCAAACGACGACAGCTCTCTCGGCGAGAAGGCGTGCACGTCTACGAAGCCCTCCAGCGATGCCTCAGGGGCGCCGCCGTCCGCGGGCGGGGCTGGGCGGGCGCGGATCGCCCGGCGCCACAACGGCGCCACCGCGGTCGCGGCGCGC
>PLYX01000268.1:0-163 GCA_003151895.1 Solirubrobacterales bacterium | reverse complement strand
ACGAGGTCGAAGCTCGCGTCTCCGAAGGGCAGACTCTCCGCCTCGGTTGGAACCGTCGTCACCTCGAGGCCGAGCCGCTCGGCGTTCGCGCTGAGGGCCGAGAGCATTCCGGGCGAGATGTCGGTACACGTCGCCTCGCCGATCAGCCCGGCGCGCATCAGGT
>PLYX01000074.1 GCA_003151895.1 Solirubrobacterales bacterium | reverse complement strand
CGGGGTAGGCGCCGCCCATGACCTCGGCGACGGCCGCGGCCATCGCCGCCATCAGGCCCTCGCGCGCACCGACCCGCTGGCCGTGGCGGATCGCGCGGCGGATGATCCGGCGCAGTACGTATCCGCGCTCCAGGTTGGAGGGCACGACGCCGTCGGCGAGCATGAACGTCACCGCGCGTGCGTGGTCGGCGACGATGCGCAGGCTCACGTCGTCCTCTTCGTCGCGTTCATAGGCGCGGCTCGTTAGCTCCTCCGCCGCCCCGATCAGCCGCCGCAGCACGTCGGTGTCGAACACCGAGGACTTGCCCTGCACGATCGGCAGGATTCGCTCCAGCCCTGCGCCGGTGTCGATGTTGCGTCTAGGCAGTGGGATCAGGCCGCCGTCCTTTAGGCGGTTGGATTCCATGAACACGAGGTTCCAGATCTCGACGTACCGTTCCTCGCCGCCCTCGGCCGGACCGCCCTCGCCGCCGTGCTCCGGCCCCTTGTCGTAGAAGATCTCCGACGACGGTCCGCACGGGCCGGTCGCTCCCATCTCCCAGAAGTTATCCCCCCCCATCCGCTGGATGCGCTCCACCGGCAGGCCCACCAGCTCGTGCCAGAACTCTGCTCCCTCGTCGTCTGTGTCGTGCACGGTTGCCCACATGCGCTCGCCGTCGAGGCCCAGCGTCTCGGTGAGGAACTCCCACGCGTATTCGATCGCCCGCGCCTTGAAGTAGTCGCCGAAGCTGANNAAGCTGAAGTTGCCCAGCATCTCGAAAAACGTGAGGTGGCGGGTGCTCCGCCCGACGATCTCGATGTCGTCGTGCTTGCCGCGCACACGCAAGCACTTCTGTGCCGAGGTCGCCCGCGGATATGCCGCCGGCTCTTCGCCGAAGAACACCGGCAGGAACTGCACCATTCCGGCGTTCGTGAACAGCGGCGCAGCCGGGTGCTCTGGCACGAGGCTCGAGGACGCCGTCAACCGGTGATCGCGCGCCACGAAGAAGTCGAGGAAGCTCGCGCGCAGCTCGTCTGCGTTCAGGGGAGTACTCGTTGTGCCCAAAGCGAGCTAAGCCTAACTCGCCCCGTCCCGTCGAAGCCTGGAGCCAGGGCCGGATCCGATGCTGGACGCTTCGCGTGCCGCTCCGAATGTGTCTAGAACGATCGTCCAGTGTGGACATGTGGATGCTCGCTACTTTGGCGGTTTGCCGTAGACCTCGTATAGACCTCGTAGGAAGATACGGACCACAGCGCGTTGTCCGAGGCGGGCAGATGAAGCCAGAGCGACACCACAGCGAGCCACACCATCAGCGGCGACGGCCGATCCGCCTGACGGAGGTCAGGCCGTCCGACGTGGCGGAGGAGCCGATGAAGTGCGTGTGGAGCGGCTACCCCAACTACGATCGCGACTGCCGCTCGCGCATCCCGGCGAGCGTGGTTGTCAAGGCATGGCAGCGCGAGATGCAGCTCAAAGGAACCGTTGAGGGGTTCTTCAACTTCACGTGGCGCCACGGCGTATGGGTCGCCTTCGGCGTGCAGGGCGGAGGCGTGCGCGGCGTCTACTGTCCCACCCACTGCTCGGAGCGCGACTTGCGCGACGTGCAGGTGGAGGACCGGCCGGCCGGCCGGTCGATGGGGATCGCGCTGCAATAGCATTGCCCGTCCCCGTGGCGCGCGTTGCTGTAGCCGATCTCAAGTCCCATCTCGAGGAGACGGTAGAGCTCCGTGGGTGGGTGCACGCCGTGCGCGACCAGAAGCGCATGCAGTTCGTGGTTCTGCGCGACGAAACGGGCCTCGCGCAGCTGATACTCGGCAAGCAGGAGCAGCCGAGCGAGCTCAACGAGACGATCTCCGCGCTGACCCCCGAGTCGGCCGTTACGGTGGCCGGCCTGGTTGTGGCCGACGAGCGCGTGAAGCTCGGGGGCCTCGAGGTCCAACTGGCCTCGCTGTCGGTCGACTCGCCCGCCGAGCCCGAACTGCCAATCACGCCCGACTCAGCCCTGGACAAGCGCATCGACTGGCGCTACCTCGATTTGCGCCGGCCGGACAGGCGCCTGATCTTCGAAGTGCAGTCCACGGTGGAGCACGCCATGCGCGAGCACTGGCGCGAGCAGGGGTTCATCGAGATCCACACTCCCAAGCTGATGGGCTCCGCCTCGGAGTCGGGCGCGGAGCTGTTCAAGGTCGACTATTTCGAGCGCACCGCCTACCTGGCCCAGTCGCCCCAGTTCTACAAGCAAATGGCGATGGCGGGCGGCTTCGGCAAGGTGTTCGAGATCGGCCCCGTGTTCCGCGCCAATCCGTCGTTCACCTCCAGGCACGACACCGAGTTCACGAGCGTAGACGTCGAGATCTCGTGGATCGACTCCCACGAGGACGTGATGGCCTTCGAGGAGCGTTGGCTGGCGCACGTGCTCACCGTGGTGGCCGAGCGCCACGGCGAGCAGATCTCGAGCACGTTCGGCGTCGAGGTGGGCGCCCCGAAGCTCCCCTTCCCGCGCATTACGCTCGCCGCCGCCAAGGATCTCCTCGAGGCGGGCGGCCACGAGGCGGGTGGGGGGGGTCTCGATCCAGACCACGACCTCGACCCGCCCAGCGAGCGAGCGCTGTCGGCGATCGTCGCCGAGCAGACCGGCAGCGAGTTCGTGTTCGTCTGCGACTACCCAACCTCTGTGCGGCCCTTCTACCACATGCGCCACCCCGATCAGCCGACGCTCACAAGGAGCTTCGACCTGCTCTGGCGGGGCATCGAGCTCACCACCGGCGCCCAGCGCGAGCACCGCTACGAGCAGCTGCTGGCCCAGGCGCGCGCGAAGAACGTCGAGGTCGATCAGGTCCAGTACTACCTCGACTTCTTCCGCTACGGCGCGCCCCCGCACGGCGGCTTCGGCTTCGGGCTGACGCGCCTGTTGATGCAAATGCTCGGCCAGGACACCGTGCGCGAGGTCACGTTCCTGTATCGAGGGCCCAACCGCCTGGAGCCGTAGGTCTTACGCGGCGATCGCGCGCTCCGCGCAGTCGCGGATCCCCTCGAGTTCGATTTCAAGCGGCGCGTGGTTGGAGGGCCGGCGTCCCTGCCGGTAGGCATGCTTGACTTCGCAGCGGGTGATGTGCTCGGCAAGGCGGCTGCTCGCCAAGGCGAGGTCGATGCGCAGGCCGTAGTCACGCGCGTAGTGGCCCCCGCGCTGGTCCCAGCAGGTGTAGCCGTGGTCGTCGGGGTGCAGATGGCGGTAGACGTCCACCAGCTCGCCGTCGTTCAGGATGTGGCGCAGATCCTCACGCTCGGCGGCGGCAGTGGCATAGGAGCCCTCGAGCCATGTGGGCTCGTACACGTCGCGATCGGACGGCGCCACGTTGAAGTCCCCGGCGATCAGCATCGGGTGGTAGTGGTCGTGGCAGGCCTGGTTGGCGACCGCCTCGAGGAACGCGAGCTTGCCCGAGTCGTCCAGTTCCTGGCGCGTGGGCCCCGCCGGCACGTACACCGAGCCGAGCGTCAGCCCCGCGCAGGTGGTCTCCAACCAGCGTCCCGCCGCCAGGTCGTGCTGGTTGTCGAGTGAGAGGCAGCGGCTGGTGATGCGGTGGTCGGAGCGCACGAGGATCGCCACGCCGCCGTTGCGCCGACCGGGGCTGTGCTGCGCGCGGTAGCCGAGCTCCCCCAAGCGCTTGTGGGGGAAGTGGCGGAACGGGCAGCGCGTCTCCTGCAGGCACACCATGTCCGGGCGCTCCCTGCGCAGCATCTCCGCGATGCGCGGCATGCGCGCACGGATTCCGTTGACGTTCCAGCTGACGATCCTGAGCCTTCTCTCGTCGTATGTGGTCATCGTCCCGCTCCCCCTGTTGTGGTCCCGTGTCGTCGTGTCCATGCCCAGATCGCGGTGTCCCGATCTTCATGTCGTGGTGTCCGTTCCTCGATCCGCATGTCCCGATCCTCTGTCGTGGAGGCGATCCCTCCGTGGAAAACAGTCTCTACACAAAAGCGGAAACTGTGTCCTACATAACCCGACACTTTAGGTGAGTCAGATGGAAACGTCTAGTGGTCAAGTGGCCAAACCGGCGGGCCTCCATTAGACATTTGGGTGCACGTCTGTCCGGCGCTGGGACGCGTACCGTCCGCTGGCCGGGCTACCTTCCAAACCATGCTCGTCAACGAGCTCTCAGATGGCATAGAGATCGACCAGGTCCTGCTGGTGCGCGCGATCGAGCGCCGCTCGCGCCGCGACGGCGCCGATTACCTACGCCTGCAACTCGGCGACCGCACCGGCGCTGTGGTGTCGATGGTGTGGGAGGAGCTCGTCGAGATGGAGCGCCTCGCGACCCCCGGCGCCCCGGTGCACGTGAGCGGCCGCTACACCGTGCACCCGCGGTTCGGCCCACAGATAAACCTTCGCTCGCTCACCCCCGCCGAGCCGGGGAGCTTCTCACTGGAGGACTTGCTGGACGGTCCGGCGCGCGCCCCCGAGCAGATGGAGGCGGACCTGCGCGAGCTGATCGCCACGGTGCGCAACCCCCACCTCGGCGCCCTGCTCGAGCTCGTGTTCGGCGAGGACTCGCCACTGTGGGCGCGCTACGAGGTGGCTCCGGCCGCCAAGTACTACCACCAGGCCTACCGCCACGGACTGCTCGAGCACTGCCTCGGGGTTGCCCAGGGCGTGAGCGCCATCTCGGCCACCTTCCCCGGCATCGACCGCGACGTCGCGGTGACGGGCGCGCTGCTGCACGACATCGGCAAGCTCGACGCCTACACCGACGAGGGCGGGCGGGACCGGATCATCGACCTCACCGATCTCGGGCGCCTGCACGGCGAGATCCCGCTCGGCTACTACCGCATCCGCCGCACCATCGAGGACATCGACGGCTTCCCGCAGGAGCTCGCATGGGCGGTGCTCCACATCATCCTCGCCCACCACGGCTCACTCGAGCACGGCAGCCCCGTGATGCCGGCCACGCGCGAGGCCACGCTCGTCCACATGATCGACAACCTCGGCGG
>PLYX01000230.1 GCA_003151895.1 Solirubrobacterales bacterium | reverse complement strand
ACGGCCGGTGGGCGCGGGGCGTCCCTGCCCCGCGTCTGAGCGGGGTGCGCGAACAGCAGCGCACCGATCGCGCCGCGTGCCGTGGACGCCGGTGCCCGGCTCTCAGGCCGCGGCGGGCCGGCGCTCCGCGCGCTCGGCGGCGGCGGTCATTTCCGCTGCGTACTCGGGGTCGCCGAGGGCCAGCAGGTGCGCCTGCTGGGCCATGTCGCGTGCGATCTCCGGGGTGAACGGCACGATCTTGCCGTCGACGACAGCGTAGTCGCCTTGGGGACCGTGATAGTCGGTGTACTTGATCATCGTTTAAGGATAGGACAATCGTCAAGCGGGATCGGTGTTTTGGAAGATTTTGGTTATCTCTTCCGCGAGTGGGCGGTAGGGGTCGTGTTTGCCGACGAACGCGATACCGAGCAGATCGTCATGCAGGTCGATGTCGTTGAACCGGACGCGGGGAAGGCCAAGCGTGAGCAGTGCCGCGTTGAGCGTGATCGTGGTGGCGCGGAGGTTGCCGTCGAGGAACGGGTGTGCACGGAGGACCTTGGCGTAGAGGCGTGTGGCGGCATGAACGGCGTCGAAGCTGTCGGCGGTTGGGGACGCGCGGATAGCCGCGGCGGCGGTGTTGAACTCGGTGCATATCTTGCGCAGCCGGCCGGGGAGTTCGCGGGGGCTGGTTCCGCGGTAGACCCGGATGTCTCGGGGTTGGCGTGTGCCGACGTGCCCGCCGAAGTAGACGTGCTCCCACTCTCCGTGTCGGAAGCTGCGCAGGCGTCCGGCGTGCTCGGGGAAGAGGGCACCAAAGATCTCGCGGTGCCAGGAGCACAGCAGCGCGCTGGACATCTCGATTGGGCCGGCCGCCGCGAGTGGGCCGAGGTTTACGAGGAGGTGGGCGAGCTGGTCAACGCTGAGCTCCCAGGTTTCCTCCGGGCTATGGCCCGGCGCGCGGAAGAACGGAGACTCGGCATGGTCGCGGAAGCCGCGGAACGGCTCGCCATAGCTGGGGGTCACCGCACGACCATACGGCGGGCTGCGGAGACTTTTTGCCGGAGCGCGCCCCCGCCGGGGGCCAGACCAACGCAGACGGGGACGGCTGTGCCGGCTATTCACAACCTGGAAGCTCACAGGCGCAGGCTCCTCTTGGGTTGCGGATCGCTGCGTGATCGGGCGATCAATGAGGCGTTGAGGGCAAAGCTCGCCCTCAGTGGAGAGAGTGCTTCTCGACGAGCTTGAGCTGCTCGACGGGGACGACGGGGAAGTCCAGCGCGACGCCGCGATTGTCGGAGATCTCGACTTCCTTGTGGTCGCCGTAGTCGCTGACGACGGTGCCCTCTGTCCCGGCGGGCCACTTGCCGGTTCCCTGGACCTTGTCGATCGCCGTGGTAAAGGCGACGACGTCGATTTCGCCGATTGCCTGCTTGACGCGTGTGGCCATGATTCCTCCAGTCTAGCCGTCGATGTAGACGGTAACAAGGCGCGGCGGGGCATGGGGTTCGTCGAACTGCCAGACGGTGGTGATGTCCACGACGCGGCCGCTCTTCTCGCCCAGCCCGCGGACTGGCACGATCACGACGCACTTGATCCCCCAGGGCGGGTTCTCGAGCACTTCGGTGATCGGGATGAGCAGGATACCGGCCTGGATCTGAGCTTCGAGGTAGTCGATCGCGTCGATCGTGATGCCGAGGATGAGCTTGAAGCCCCGGGCCTTGGGACCGCCTTTTTCGTGGGCGACGTCCAGCGAGTAGGTGGCGAGCTTCCGGCGCACGCCGAACGCCTCCGCCCCGCGCGGAAGCAGCTCGCCAACGCGCGGGGCGTCCATGCCCCGCGTCTGAGCGGGGTGATGGACTCGGCCCGGCCCAGCCCTGCCGGGGTGGGAAGCTCAGGCGTGGCTGGATCGGCCGCGCGAAACCGCTTCAGCGATACGCCGCGCCATCTGGCGAGGGATGAGACCGAGTCCCGACGGGCCGACATCTTGAGTGATCCTCAACTCGCCCTGCTCGGGCAGCGCCCGCTCGGCACGGCTGTCCTCACCGACGTGCTCGCCGGCTGGATGCGGAGTACTCAGGTGTCTGGTTCTGCGGGCCATTGACTCTAATCCTAGCGGGCTACGTGGACATCCTTGTGGCCAGATCGTAGACAACGGGAGCAAGCTGGGCTATGCCAAGCAGCACGAACGCGAGCCCGATCAGGGCCGTCGCCCGAGTCACCAACACCAGCTTGCCGGCCAGCGATTCGATGTTCGCGTCGATGGCATAGGCGACGCTCCTGAGCAGCAACCGACGCCTCGCCTCGACATCGCCGTTCATGGCGATGGCCAAGGACAAGTTCTGGCCGGTCTCGATCTCCGGCTGCGAGATCGCCACGACGCCGATCGCCAGGGACATCGTCAGTCCGGTAAGCGGCAGCCACCACAGGACGCCCAGCTCGCTCATAAGCGCGACGTTCAGGCCGGCGAGCGCAACCGCCACGGCCATCAAGCCCAGTGCCTGCGTGTCGTAGCCGATAGACATCGCGGCTTGGATTCCGAGCTTTGTCTCGCCAACAGAAAGCAGCGCCTCGGAAAGGTCATTCATCGGTTGGGGGCCGTCCTCAAGCGTGCGCATAGGTTCCTGCTCTCCCATCCGACCGCGGCGGCCAAGCTGGACACGCGCCGCCCGGTTCGCAGCCCGGCCCGGGCGGGTACTCACGACCTGGTGCTTCCAGGCGCGGGCTCCTCACGCGGCGCTGCTGGCTGGATGAGCAGAGCCACGATGGGATGGGCCTACGACCGAAAGGACAAGCCCGCGGCGGATGAGGGGTGTGCATTTGGGCCGCATCCGCGCAGCCCGAGCAGGCGCAAAGGCCGGTGGGCGCGGGGCGTCCCTGCCCCGCGTCTGAGCGGGGTGAGCGAACGGGGGCGAGCCGATCGCGCCGCGTATGCCGCCGCCCGGCTCTCAGGCCGCGGCTGGTCGGTGCTCCGCCCGCCCGGCCGCGGCGGTCATTTCCGCTGCGTACTCGGGGTCGCCGAGAGCCAGCAGGTGCGCTTGCTGAGCGATGCGGCGCGCGACGTCGTAGGTGAGCGGGACGCGTTTGCCGTCGATCACGGCGTAGACGGTCTGCGAACCGTTGCTGGTCGAACCGTTGCTGTTGGTGCGTTTGCTCATCGTTCAGCCCTCGCTTGGGCCGACGGCTATGGGACGGCGGTCGTCATCGAAGACGGCGGTGATCTCCAGATGACCGCCGAGCGCCTCGATATAGGAGCGCAGGGTGGAGAGGTAGATCTCGCTGCGCGCCTCCAGCCGGGAGACGTTGCCCTGGGTGATCCCGAGCTGGGCGGCGAGCTCGATCTGGGTGACGTTGCGCGAGTTGCGCAGCTCGGCGAGCGCGAGCGCGTCTTCCATCGCGCGCCGGTACTCGGCGACGTTGGCGCCCCAGTTAGGGTTGCGCTGGTGAGCCCGCTCGGTCAGCTTGTTGAAGCTTGTGGTTTTGATGGGCATCTAGGGTGCTCCTTCGCTTTCAAGCTCTTTGAGGTGCTCGTCGAGGAGGTCGTCGGCGAGCGGGATCATTTGCGCATAGAACTCCTTGAAGCGGCCGCGCTTGTCGCCGCCGATCAGGAGGATCGCGGTGCGCGTGGGATCGAACGCGAACAGCACGCGGATCATGGTTGTCCGCAGCTCCTTCAAGTTGGCGTGCCGGGAGCCCTTGATGGTGTCGACGAGCGGCCGGCCGAGGCCCGGGCCACGCTGCTCGAGCATGTCGACCACGGCCTTGATCGATTCTTGCTCCTCGACGCTCAGGGTGTCCCACCACTGTACGAACTGGTCTGTGACCTCGACGTCCCACATTTGAATCATACCTTCCAGCGCATATGTTGTCAAGAGCATGGCCTGGTGGGTCTGAACCACCGGTGAGCCAATCTACGCAGCTCTTGGGATGCAACTCTCGCGCCATCGTTCGATCGCCCGTCTTTCCAGGCTTCGCGTCGCAAAGTTGGCCTGTTATCGCTCTTCGCCCCCATGCCTGTAGTACCACGGAGGACGCGTTCGCTGGATGGCCGCCCCCTCGCCCCCTGCCAACCCGCGCTCCAGTGGGGGCAGACTTCCCCAAACAAAGACGGCCATGCCGGCTATTCACAACCTGAAAGCTCCCAGGCGCAGGTTCCTCCGCGAGCGCCGATCCGTGCATGATCGTCGTTACGAGCAGACGTCGAGAGGGCGCTGGTCCCTGCCGCTACCGTCTCAATGGACGGATCGGCAGGGAAAGCTCACGAGAGGGGAGCTGGTGGGGATGAGAGCGAGGGTCTTCGTGGTTGCGTCCACCTGCCCGCCTGCGTGTGCTCGCGGCGGACAATGGTGTGTTTTTGGGGCGCATCCGCGCAGCCCGAGCAGGCCCAACACCGGTGGGCGCGGGGCGTCCCTGCCCCGCGTCTGAGCGGGGTGCGCGAACAGCAGCGCACCGATCGCCCAGTGTGCCCCGGCGCCCGCCTCTCAGACCGCGGCCGGCCGGCGCTCCGCTCAGTGAGCCCTACCCCAGGCGGCGCGAGATCGCGATCCTGCCGATGAGCCTGCGGATGCGGCTCGGGCTCTGCGTCCAGGGGCGCCACTTGGCCTCGCGGCGTTCGTCTTCCCGCCAGGCGGCTTGACCCTCAAACTGGTTGATGCCGATGTTTGCCGGCAGTCGCTTGATCTCGTCCAGTGGGGGGTACCGGTGGGACATGGGATCAATGTACCACCAGGGCTGTCAGCCAAGCGAGCGTTTGTGCCACCATGAGCGCGGCCAGGGCGATCCAGGCCGGCGCCGACAGACCCTGATCTCGCAGCGTCGTCCCACCCAAAAACGACGCGACGAGCGCGTGGGCAGCAAGCAGCGTGCCGGTCCGCTGGCGGATGCCGGCCACCAAGGCCTCCTGTTCCGCGAGGGCCTTCTGGCCGGCGTCATAGGTGATGTCCTCAAGCGTGCGCATAGGTTCCTGCTCTCTCATCCGACCGCGGCGCCCAAGCGGGACACGCCGCCCCCTCGCCCCGTGTCAACCAGCGCCCCCGTGGGGGACGGACCAACGCAGACGGGGACGGCTGTGCCGGCTATTCACAACCTGAAAGCTCCCGGACGCAGGCTCCTCCGCGAGCGCCGATCCGTGGACGATCGCTGTCACGAGCAGGTGTCGAGAGGGCGCTGGTCCCTGCCGCTACCGTCTCAATGGACGGATCGGCAGGGAAAGCTCACGACAGGGGAGCTGGTGGGGATGAGAGCGAGGGTCTTCGGGGTCGCGTGTGCCCGCCCGCTTGTGCCCTTTAGGGTGCCCACGTGTGCTCGCGGCGGACCAAGGTGTGTTTTTGGGGCGCATCCGCGCAGCCCGAGCAGGCCCTATGACCGGTGGGCGCGGGGCGTCCCGGCGGTCCTGGCAGAGCGGACACGTCCATTAACCGGTCTCGCGACGATCACGCCATCGTCGACAAGTTGAATGCGCTTTCCAAGGGGCCGCAGCAACGCCGTGATCGTGGCGTAGGTGGGGTTGCTCGCGCCGGTCTCGATGCGCGATATCTCGCTCTGAGGGACACCTGAGAGCTTGGCCAGCTCCCGCTGCGAGAGCTGGCCGTCTCTACGGCTCTGGATCATCTGGCTGGCCAGACTGAACTCCTCGCGGAACTGCTCCAGCTCGCGGATGGCCCGCGGACCTTCTTCCCGAGCCTCATGCTCGATATCCGCGATCAGCCGGCTGAAGTCGGTGGACATAGTTGATGGGTTATACCACATCGCGCGTCAACATCGCTGTCACCGCTTCCGCCGCGCCCGAGACTTGGTGGCGCCTCTCCTACGCTGGTGCGGCGTCTTGCGTTGCTCGGCTCGTGCCGCACGCCACGACGCCAGTCGCGACTGGGCGGTCTCGATCTCTCGCCGTTGGCGGCTAGATGACGAACTCTTGCCCTTGTCGTAGCCGTGTAGGACCAGGATCTTGCGATCACCGTGGGCGTGGCAGAAGACCCGCAGAGCGATCTTCTCCGCGATCTCATCGTCCGGCTTGACGGTGCGATCCACCCGGAACTCGAACAGCCCCTCACCCAGCTGGCGACCCCACGACTTCTCCCCCACGATCTGGACGCCGTGGAGTTGAAGAACCTCGTGCATGGCCAGACCGAGCGCGCGGCGCTTGGTCGGGCTCAGATCCTCCTTGATCCATCGCAGGGCAGGCATGTCGCCCGACTCGTCGACGTAAAACTCGATCTCGTAGGACGGGTGATCGGTGGGCCCCATGCTCCCTCATCCGACCGCGGCAGCCAGACGGGACACGCGGCGCCTCTGGCCGTGGCGATCCTTGCTCTTTTGGGGGGCGGACCAAGGTGTGTTTTTGGGGCGCATCCGCGCAGCCCGAGCAGGCCCAACGCCGGTGGGCGCGGGGCGTCCCTGCCCCGCGTCTGAGCGGGGTGCGCGGACTTTTCAGCAGTCGCGAGTCCGCCGGCCGAGCCAGCGCATGAACCGGTGGCGTTCAGGGCGCTGCTGGATCCGGGGCGGGGCAGACGCCGGCACGCGGGGCGGTTTGCCGTTGAGGAAGCCGAGCCCGCCAAATGTCTCGGGCAGGGCTATCCCCGGCGGTAGCGGCGGCGGGGGCGGCAGGAGGCGCCTGGGGTTTGGCTCTGTCTCTGTCATGTATGTCCTCAGCCAAGTGTACCGATGAGCGCGATCGACCAAAGCACGAGTTGCAGCATCAGCGCGAGCGCGGCGCCGATATAGAGCCGGTCGAGGCCGTCAATCTCAGCCTGGTTCTCGGTCCGTAGCGCGGTAAGCCAGTAGGCGAGCCGTCTGTGCACCTCTTCCTCGTCGGCGACCTCTATGAGGCTCTCGTACGTCTCTCGGCCTCCGAGCCCGAACGTGAGCCCTCGCTTCGGGATCAGGACATACAAGGACAGCCCGATCGACCCGCAGAGCGAGGCGAGCGCGAGTGCGCCGATGCCATGAGCGTGCTGGATCGTCTGGGCGCCGAGGAAAGAGGTGGTCAGCGAAGAGGCGGCGAGCAGGATGCCGGTACGCGCTCGCAACTGCTCGACTGTGCGCTCCTGCAGATCAAGGGCGCGCAGTGCGGCGTCGTAGCTCAGCTGCGCAAGGATGCTGGAGGTCATGCGCCGGCGACGACGGCGGAGATGGTCGTGGGGCCCATGTCCCTCTCATCCGACCGCGGCAGCCAAGCGGGACACGCCGCCCCCTCTCCCCTGCCAACCCGCGCCCCCGTGGGGGGCGGACGAGCGCAGACAGAGACGACTTTGGTGGCTATTCACAACCTAGAAGCTTCTAGGTGATGGCTTGTTCGCAAGCGCCGATCCGTGCATGATCGCTACCACGAGCAGATGCCGCGAGGGCGCTTGCCGCTGCCGCTACCGTCTCAATGGACGGAATCGGCGGGGAATGGTCACGAGAGGAGAGCTGGTGGGGATGAGAGCGAGGGTTTCCAGGGTTGCGTCCACCTGCACACCGCACCGTGCCCGGAGCGGTCTGTCGCGGCGGGCAGTTGTCCTTGCTTATTCAAGTTCTTCCGCCGCCGTGGCCGATCGGTCAACGGCGGCTTCGTCATGCCCGCGCTCCCGCGGGTCTCGTGTGGATCGCTCTCTAGGAGGGGATGGGTTTCATGAACGCTCGTAGGCTGACCTTGGCGACCTTGGCCGCGCTCTGCGCCGTGACCGGAGCGCTGCTCGTGTCGAGCGCCCCCGCCATGGCCGCCCGCGGCCATGTCTTCGAAAAGACCGTCGGCAAGCTCGGCCCCGGGGCCGGCGAATTCGACGAACCTCACGGCGTCGCCGTCAACGAAGAAACCGGTGATGTTTACGTCGCCGACACGTCGAACAACCGTATCGACGAGCTCACCTCCTCCGGCTCCTTTATCCAAGCCTTCGGCTGGGGTGTGCTCAACGGCGCCTCCGAACCCCAGGTCTGCACCACCACCTGCCAGGCCGGGATTGCCGGAACCGGAGCGGGCCAGCTGGATAGGCCGTACTTCATCGCGATCGACAACGATCCCTCCAGCCCATCGTACGGCGATCTCTATGTGGCGTCGAATGCCCGGGCGGGGATTCAGAAGTTCAGTGCGGCCGGCGCCGAAATCGGCAGCCCGATCACCGAAATGGCCAAAGGTGAGCAGTTGCCCGGAGGAGGGGGCGATGGCCTCGCCGTCGACCCCTCTGGCGGCGTCTGGGTCGTCTCGTATGGCATCGACGGCGGATACGGAGTCGCCAACTTCGACAACGCTCTCGTAAACGGCTTCGTCGGCAGCAAGCGTCTCACTGGAAAACCTGGGTCTGAACTGTCAGGCCTCTACGCGAGGGGCCTTGGCTTCGCCGCTCCCGACGACCTCTTCGTGGTGACAGAAAGCGTTGTGGGCTCAGGAGCCTCAGTCTCGGAGTACGACTACGCCGAAGAATTCGAATTCTCTTACATTCCCGGCCTCATGTGGCTCTTTGAAACCCGAAGTGAAGTGGGTGGCAAAGACGGTGCCACCGCCGTCGCCACCGATCCGTCCAACGGCGATGTCTACGTGGGCTTCGGCACATCGGTAGCACACGTCACCGCCGCAAATCTGTCCGTCGAGCAATTCGGCGAAGGCCATCTCACCGAAACCGCCGGCATAGCTGTCAACCCGGCCGCCAAGGACACCGTCTATGTCGCCGACTCCAGCGCCGACACGCTTGCGATCTTCGCCCCCGAACCCCCCAACTCGCCGACCGTTTCCGAAACATTTCCCAAGAGCGTCGCAGCCACCTCGGCGATCGTCCAGGCGAGCGTGAACCCGCGCAGCGAACCCACCGAAGAACCGACCTCATACCGCTTCGAATACGGGTCCTGCCCCAACGTGGAAGCCTGCAAAGGAGCTCCATACACGCTGAGCGCGCCGGTCCCCGACGGCAGCGCCAGCCCCGACTTCGAAGTGCATCTGGTGACCGCCGCGTTGGAAGGCCTGCAACCGGAAACCGCTTACCACTTCCGCATCCGCGTCGAAAACGAACATGGTGGCGCCGTCACCGGCGAAGAACGCACCTTCACCACGCAGGCCGGCGGGCTTGGCTTTGCGCTGGCCGACGAACGCGCCTGGGAGCAGGTGACTCCGCTGCACAAGCAGGGCGGCCTGATCTACTGGCCGGTCGAAGGCGTCTTTCAAGCTGCCGCGGACGGCAACGGCTTCACCTACGACAGCATCAATGCGGTCGCCCCGGGTGTGGAAGGCAGCCGGACCTCCGAAGAGACGCAGAATCTGGCCCAGCGCAGTGCCGGCGGGGTCTGGCAGTCGCAGACGATCGCGCCGCGCCACAGCCGCGGCACCGGGCTCAAGATCGGCTCGGCCCTCGAATACCGGGCTTTCAGCTCCGACCTCTCCCGTGCGGCGCTCGAACCGCCCGACCAGACGCCCCTCTCCGAATACACCTCCGAACGCACTCCCTACGTGCGCGAAAACCTCACCGAACCGGCCACCTATCTGCCTCTCGTGGTCGGATGCCCGGCGGCAGGCGAACCGTGCCCTGCGCAGATCGCAGAACACGCCGACGTGCCGCCCGGCACCGAATTCGGCGGCGGGAACCTGGTCGGGGTGGTGGGCGAAGAACTCAATCCCCTCACACGGATCGCATATGTGGCATCCACCCCGGACATGAGCCACGTCCTGCTCTCCTCGCCGATCTCGCTCACCGAACATGGCAAGCCCAACCTTTACGAGTGGTCGGCCGGGCGGCTGAAACCGGTCGGCGTGTTGCCGGACGGCGAAGAAGTGAGTGCGGGCGTGGCAGGCGAAGAAACCGGGCGTCGCAATGTCGTCTCCAACGACGGCTCACGGGTCTTCTGGGCGGCCGGCGGCGTGAATGCCGGTCTCTATATGCGCGACATGGTCAGCAAAGAAAGCGTGCGCCTCGACGAAGTGCAGCCCGGCGCGACCGGCTCGGGCTCGAGCGAACCGGTCTTCCTGGGCGCGAGCGCCGAAGGCGGCCGCGCCTTCTTCACCGACACCCAGCAGCTCACTCCCGGTGCGAGCGGCAGCGGCGCCGACCTGTACGTGTGTGAAATCCTGACCAACGAAGCCGGCAAGCTGGAATGCGCGCTGACCGACCTCACGCCGGAAACCGGGGGAGAATCCGTCGACGTGCAGGGCATTCTTCCCGGCTTCGCAGAAAACGGCTCGCTCGTCTACTTCGTCGCGGACGGCGTGCTGACCGGGAAAGAAGCAGGCCCCGGCGGGGAAGAGGCGCGGGCGGGAGCGCCGAACCTCTACGTGCGCCGCTACGACGGTGCCCGCCGTGAATGGGAAGCCCCCAGGCTGATCGCGGTTCTCTCACCCGAAGACGCCAACGACTGGGGGCGATCACGATCCTATGGAACCGCGATCAAGCTGAGCGCCGAGAGCTCGCCGAGCGGCCGCTACCTCGCGTTCACGTCGGACCAGAGCCTAACCGGCTACGACAATCGCAACCTCGGATCGGGCAAGCCCGACGAGGAGGTCTACCGCTACGACGCCGAAGGGCGCGGCGGGCAGGGAGAACTTGTCTGTGCCTCCTGCAACCCCACCGGGGCTGTCCCGGACGGCAGGCAGTCGGGCAACGGCTTGGGTGGAGTCGAACTTCACGCAGACCCTGTGGAAGCTTGGACAAAATGGGTGGCCGCAATCACGCCGGATGCTCGCCGTGATATCGGAGTTGGCACGTCGATCTCCCAGCCGCGGTACGTGTTCGACAGCGGCCGCGTGCTCTTCGAGGCGGTCGACTCGCTCGTCCCGGCCGATTCCAACGGCAACTGGGACGTCTACGAGTACGAGCCGACCGGCGTCGGCGGCTGCACCGCCGCCTCCGGCAGCGCCACCGTCGCCCGCAGGTCCGGCGGCTGTGTGGCGCTGCTCTCCTCCGGTGTGGCGACCGAAGGGGCGACGATGCTGGATGCGAGCGCGAGCGGCAACGACGTCTTCTTTCTCACCGCGGGCCCGCTCTCGGTGCTTGACGAAGACGGCGAACTCGACATCTACGACGCCCGCGTGGGCGGGGTGGCGGCCACGGCCCACACGACGACCGAATGCCTGGGCGAAGCCTGCCAGCCGGCGGTCGAAGCGCCGATCGACCAGACCCCCGCCAGCCTGACCTTCTCAGGATCGGGCAACCTCACTCCAGTCGTCAAGAAGGTCGTCAAGAAGGTCGTCAAGAAGACCGTCAAGTGCAAAAAGGGGGACGTCAAGAACAAAAAGAACAAGTGCGTACGCAAGAAGACAAAGAAGGCGAAAAAGTCCTCAGCTAAAAGAGCCGGCAACGACCTGAGGACACACCGATGACGGCCGACGTGAACCACCGCACCGCTTCAGATCCGGGCAAGGAGACGAACAGAATGTCAAAGCGCCTCGCAACCATCGCCATCCCGCTCGTCGTGACCGTCGCGCTGCTCGCGGCCCTGCCGGCCGCTGCCGCGGCCTCGCCTTCGCCGTGGTGGCATCTCACCGCCGGCGCGCAGCCGACCAACATGTGGCTGCCGCAGGAAAAGCAGGAGGTGCAGCAGATCACCTCCTCGGACGCTGCACTGGGCGTGATGCTCGCGACGATCGAAGTCGAAGGCAAGGTGGTCGGCTGCCTCGGCGGCAGCTCCTCCCCAGGTACTGCGGGCTTCTACTGCGAATACGTGACCGGCCTGCCCGGCACCGAAACGGCCCAGCAGCTCGAAGCGCTGCTTGAAACCGTCTACGGTGCCGGCAAGGTGCAGGTCAGCGGCGGCCCGGCCGGCGAAGCAGCAAAGCCGTTGCGTGTCAGCACGGAATGGGGCGTGCCCACCCTGACCGTCAAAGTTGCGGAAGTTGTCGCCGGGGAGCCGATCGGCTCCGCCTCCAGCGAAATAGCGAGCCTCGGCAGCGGCCGTCTCGTCCTCACCGCTGTCAACCTCGGCGATGCTTCCGTCACTGCCTCGCGCAGCAACCCGGTCGTGTTCAGCGACAGCCTGCCCGGCGGGATCGAAGCGTATGCCGTCCAGGGGTACGCGAACCTCGAAGGCTTCTTCCTCACGCCGATCCCCTGCAAGCTCGAATCGCCGAGGTCGGTCAGCTGCGAATTCTCCGGCACGCTGCCTGCCTACCACGCGATCGAAGTGCAGGTGTTCGCCAACGTCAGCTCGACGACGCCCGGCGCGCCCGGCCGCTTCGCGGTCTCCGGCGGCGGCGCGCCGGGCGCCTCCACGCAGCAGCAGGTGAAAATCAGCCAGGCAGAAGCCCCGTTCGGCTTTCAGAGTGTGAGCACGGAGCTGGAAGCCGAAGGCGGCGGCCCCGTGCGCCAGGCCGGCGCGCACCCGTTCCAGTTCACGACCAGCTTCGAAGTCAACCGAGGTCCGTTCATCCGTCGCCCGAATGGTGAACTCATCGAGTCGGCGCCGCACCTGCTTCGCAACGCGAGCTTCGAACTGCCCCCAGGCCTCGTCGCAAACACGACGGCCGTCGAACAGTGCTCCCTGGCGCAGTTCCTGGGTCAAGCCGAAAAAGGCGAAAGCTGTCATCCCGCCGCGGCCGTCGGCGTTGCGATCATCGACTACCGCATGGGGGACACAGGGACCGAGACGAGGGCGACCCTGCCCATCGACAACCTCACCCCAGGCTACGGCGAACCGGCCCGGTTCGGCTTCTTCGCCGCGACTGTCCCGATCTTCATCAACACCTCGGTGGAAACCGAACACGGCTACCGGATCGTCGCCACCAGTCGCAACACCACCGAGCTCGACGAGGTGCACTCGGTCACCGTGGTGATCTGGGGCGACCCCGGCGATCCAAGCCATGACGAATCGCGTGGCAAGTGCGTGCTCGCCGAAGAAGCCTGCACGAGGCCGCCGGGGCTCAGGGACACCGCGTACATGCGCGTGCCGGACTCATGCTCGGAACCGCTCGGCTTCCTGGCCAAGGCCGAACCGTGGAACGTGCCGCTCGGCTCGGACGTGTTCGAAGAAGGGCTCGAAAACCAAACGTTGCTTGGTTGCAACCGCGTCCCGTTCGACCCACATATCGCGTCGGCGCCGACCAGCAAGCTCGCCGAAAGTCCGACCGGCCTTGGCTTCACGTTGAGCATGCCGAACGCGGGGCTCGAAAACGCGAGCGAACAGGCGATCGCCGAATCCCAGCCGAAGAAGGTCGAAGTGACCCTGCCGGAAGGCATGACGGTGAACCCCTCCGCGGCGGCGGGCATCGCCGTCTGCACGCAGGCTGACTACAAGCATGAGACGCTCGAATCCAAGCCTGGCGAAGGCTGCCCGGAAGCTTCGAAGATCGGCAACGTGGAAGTCGAAACGCCGCTGCTCACCGAGAAGGCCACCGGCGCCCTGTATCTCGCCGCGCCGCACGAAAACCCGTTCGACAGCCTGCTCGCCGTCTACCTGGTTGCTCGCATCCCGGATCGTGGCATCCTCGTAAAGCAGGCCGGGGAAATTAAGCCCGACCCGGTGACCGGCCGCCTGGTCACCACCTTCGACAACGTGCCGCAGGTGCCGTTCTCGGTCTTCAAACTCGAGTTCCGTGAAGGTGCCAGGGCGCCGCTGGTCACCCCGGCGGCGTGCGGCACCTACACCACCCTCGCCAAGTTCCTGCCGTGGTCGGCAGAAAGCCTCACCAGCCCCGCTCCGAGCGAAATCACCACACGCACGAGCTCGTTCGCGATCGAACACGGCATCGGCGGCGGCGCCTGCCCGAGTGGCGGCACACCGCCATTCAAACCGACCGTGGTCGCCGGCACGAACAACAACGCCGCCGGCTCATACAGCCCGTTCTATCTGCGGATCGAACGCAAAGACGGCGAACAGGAGATAACGGGCTTCTCAACGCAGCTGCCGCCCGGCTTGACGGGCGATCTCACGGGCGTACAGCAGTGCCCCGAAGCGGACGTCCAGCACGCCCGCGAACAGTCGGGCACTGAAGCGGAAGCAAACCCCGCGTGCCCGGCCGGCAGTGAAATCGGCCACACGATCGCCGAAGCGGGCATCGGGAGCGTGCTCGCGCAGACACCGGGGAAGCTGTATTTGGGTGGGCCGTTCGAAGGTGCGCCGTTCTCGGTCGTGTCGGTCACCTCCGCGAAGGTCGGCCCGTTCGACCTCGGGACGGTCGTAGTACACCTGCCGCTCGACATCAACCCCGTGACAGCGGCAGTATCGATCCCCTCCGGCCCGGCCGACCAGATCCCGCACATCATCGAGGGGATCGTGATCCACGTGCGCGACATCCGCGTCTATGTCAACCGAACCGACTTCATACTCAACCCGACCAACTGCGCCGCACAGACGCTCAGTGCGACCGTGATCGGCGGCGGCGCGAACTTCGCCGACCCCGCCGACGCGGACCCGGTGACCGTCGCCAACCGCTTCCAGGCCGCAAACTGCGCCAACCTCGCGTTCAAACCCATCTTCAAGGTCTCGACCTCGGGCAAGACCAGCCGGGCGAACGGGGCGAGCCTGACCGCGAAGCTCACCTACCCCAACGCGCCAGTGGGCACCCAGGCGAACATCCGCTCGGTCAAGGTCGATCTCCCAAAGCAGCTCCCCTCCCGCCTCACGACGTTGCAGAAAGCGTGCACCGCCGCGCAGTTCAACACGAACCCCGCGGGCTGCCCCGCGGCGTCGGTCGTCGGGCACGCCACCGCGATCACCCCGCTCATCCCCGTCCCGCTGGTGGGGCCGGCCTACTTCGTCAGCCACGGCGGGGAAGCATTCCCGAGCCTGATCGTCGTGCTGCAGGGCTACGGAGTGACGATCGACCTCGTCGGGACGACGTTCATCAGCAAAGCCGGGATCACGTCGAGCACGTTCAAGACGGTCCCCGACCAGCCGATCGGCAGCTTCGAACTGACCTTGCCTGAGGGCAAGTTCTCAGCGCTGGCGGCGAACGGGAACCTGTGCAAGTCAAAGCTCGCGATGCCCACGGCGTTCGTCGCGCAGAACGGCGCCGTCATCAAGCAGAGCACGCCGATCGGCGTCACGGGCTGCAAACCGACGCTCACGATCGTGCGCCACAGCGTCAGTGGCAACACAGCGACGGTCACGGTCGGGGTGCCCTCGGCGGGCAAGCTGGTTGCGAGCGGCAACGGGCTCTCCGGGGCCGCTAAGAGCACCGGCAAAGCAGCAACCGTCACACTCGCGCTCACGCTCTCAAAGCAGGACCGGCTCCTGCTCGCCCAGCACCCCGGGCGCAAGCTGAAGCTCAGCGTGAAACTGCTCTTCACTCCCAAGCACGGCAGCAGGCTCTCGAGCTCTGTGACAGTGCTGATGGGCTGAGGAGAACGCGGCGGTCCCCGCACACGGACATGGAGGCGTCCAAGAGGCCGACAGAGGCGCGTGGGGGCTTCCCCCATCCGCGCATAATCGACATCCAGCGCGCGCGGATCCTCGCGGCGATGGTGGCGCTCGCCGCCGAGCGCGGGTTCGCCGGTGCGACCGTCGCCCGTGTCGTGGCTCGCTCGGGGGTCTCCCGCCGCACGTTCTACGAACTGTTCAGCGATCGCGAGGAGTGCTTCCTGGCCGCGTTCGACGATGGCATCGCGCGCGTCGCGCGCGAGGTCGTCCCCGCGTATGAGGGCGCCGGGACTTGGCGGGAGAAGATCCGGGCCGCGCTCTGCGCGCTGCTCCAGGTCCTCGACTATGAGCCCGGCATGGGCCGCCTCGTGGTCGTGGAGACGCTCGGAGCGGGACCCCTGGCGCTTGAGCGCCGCGCGCGCTCGCTCGCCCAAGTCGTCACCGTCGTGGACGAAGGCCGACGTGAAGGCAAGAGGGGCGACGGTCCACCACCCCTGACCGCCGAAGGGATCGCCGGAGCGGTCTTCTCCGTGATCCATACGCGGATGGTCGAGGGCGACCGCCGTCCGCTCGTCATGCTCGTCAACCCGTTGACTAGCATGATCGTGCTGCCGTATCTCGGAGCCGCCGCGGCGCGCGGCGAGCTCGATCGGCCGCTGCCGAAGCGTTCGGAGCGCCCAACGCCGGCGCCGGCTCGCGCAGATCCCCTGGCCGAGCTCGGGATGCGCGTCACCTACAGGACGATGCGCGTCCTGTACGCGGTCGGCGAGCAGCCCGGCGCGTCAAACCGAGCGGTCGGGCATGCCGCCGGGATCGAGGATCAGGGCCAGATCTCGAAGCTGCTCGCGCGCCTCGCGCGACTCGGGCTGATCGAGAATACGGGCGACGGGGCGAAGGGCGCGCCCAACGCGTGGTCGCTCACCGAGCGCGGAGAGGGGTTGTCGCAGGCCGTCGGGCAGAGGTAAGGGTGGTGGGGTCGCAGCCGGTCGGGTCCTCACGCCACCCCACTATGCGGACCCCCTCGTGAGCGCCGTCAATCCCTCTCTCTGGCGGCGCTCACGAGGGGGCCTGGGGGTAGCGGCAACAGCGATTCATGGGTCAAAGCGGACTGCGCGAGAGGTGTCTCACGAGGCGAGCCTGCCTCTTCTTCCACCAGTCGGCCAGCTCATCCTTGCCAATCGGTAGCGCGGCGTCGTCCTCCAGGTCGTCGAGATAGCCCAGCGCGCTGACGATGTGTTGGAGTGTGTCGCTGCGGCTGTCCACGCCGTAGCGTTCGATGAAGAGGGCGATGCCGTCCTCCACGGTGAGGCCCGCCCGCTCCTCGATCGCCTTGATGTCGTAGTAGTCGCGCATCTCGCCGCGGTCGCCCACGACCTTCAGCTTCATCGCCATCAGGTCCTTCAACCCGGCGATGCGCAGGCCCGCAACGGTCTTTGGCTCTTCCAGGAGGTGTTGAGGGCGCACCTCGTCGGCATGGAAGAACTCGACCTTCCCATCGCCGAAGACGCCTCTCAGCGTGCCGGCGCTCTCGTGTGTCACGGCGAACGTGCCCGCCTTGCCCAGATCCCGGCCGAGGTCCTGGAGATCCACTGAGCCTTCGTGGAAGAAGAAGTCGAGGTCGCGACTCTCACGGTGGCGCAAGTGCACAGCCACCGCTGTCCCTCCGCCCAGATACAGCTCGTTTGGCAACGCCGGCGCCAGCGCCCTCCACGCTCGCGCGGTTGCGGGTGGCAAGACCGTCAACAGGTCGCCTGGCAGCGTCACGCCGGCGCCGGTCGGCTCAATGTTCGGCTCACCGCTCATCTCACCGCTCCGTCCAGGCTCCATCGGACTCCCCGCCGCGGGCGAGGTTGTGGGCGAGCGCTCGCACGCTGTCGTCCAGTCCGCGAGCCTGGGCGGCCCGCTCCCAGTCGGCTGGGCGCAGGTTGGCCGCTCCCCATGCCAGTCCGTCGAAGTCCATGGTGCTCAGCAGGCGGCGAGCGATATACGGCCCGCCGCGACTCACATTCAGCTGCGTAGGCGCGGTGTTCCAGAACAGGTGGCGCAGCCGCGGGGGCACTTCTTGCGGCGTTTCGTGAGGCAGCCTCGCGGGTAGCGTCCGGGCCAGGATGGGAGCGAGCTCGAGCCAGCGCTCCGCGCGACGATTGGCGTGCAGAAGCTGCACCGCGCGTGCACGGCCGGCGGGGATGACGGCGTCTTCCCTACGCACAAGATCCTTGCGCTCAAGAGTCTTCAGCGCCCTGGAAGCGGCAGTGGGGGAAACGCCCGCCTGCCCGGCCACGACTCGTGCGGAGGAAAGACCGAAGGGCGAGCGGGCCAGCGCAGCCAACACCTTCACCTCTGTCGCGTCAAGACCCGAGACGCGCGGTGTGCGCCCGAGCTCCTCGCGCAGGCGATCGACCATGCGGCCCGTCAGCGCCAGGCGCCCGTTCGCCTGCGCATCGAAGCCGAGGCGCTTCGCCGCTCGCACGACACGGGGAGTGCTTGTCTGGAGGTAGCGGGCGACATCCGCCGCCGTGTAGGTGTCCATATCGTTAGTTTACCGCGTCGCGCGATCCACGCAGGCTCCACCTACGCGAGCAGCTGGAAGCGTGCGCCGAGCGCACGGTAGGTGCGCGCCGCACGACGGTCTCGCGAGATCAGCTCCAGGTCGCGCTCGAGCGCCGTCAGCGCGATCAGGCCGTCGTAGGTGGCGCCGCCGCTGATCCAGGCCGCGGCCAGCCGGCCGGGGGCTGAGGCATAGGCGTCCGCGTCGAGGCGCTCACGAGGGGGTCTGGGGCGGCCAACGGTGGCCGGCGCAGATCAACTGATCTTATCGACGCGGATGGTAAGCTCGATAAGATCTGGTAAGGAGAAGCCGTCAAGGATAGGCACACCGGACCGCTCGCTCGCGCGGATGCCCAAGCTGCCCTCGAGCTGCCGGCGCAGGCCCAAGGCGTCGCTTTCACCGACGGAGCGCTCGATGAGCTGCTCGACCGCACGCAGGGCTATCCCTACTTCCTCCAAGAGTGGGGATATCACGTTTGGAATGTCGCTCCGAAGTCTCCGATCACTCGCACGGATGTGCGCCTCGCCGCCCCCGACGTCCAGCGTCAGCTGGATGAGAACTTCTTCCTCGTTCGTATGGACCGGTTGACGCCGGCGGAGAAGCGCTATCTCACAGCCATGGCCGAACTGGGTGAGGGACCGCACCGGTCCGGTGACATCGCCGCACGACTCGGAGTCAAGGTCGAGAGCGTGGCGCTCCGCCGTTCAGCGTTGATCCAGAAGGGGATGGTGTTCAGTCCCGCACATGGCGACACCGCCTTCACGGTCCCGCTGTTCGACGAGTTCCTGCGGCGCACGCACGTCGATCGACCGTAGCGTCACCTCCTCTGCCGGCGGCGCTCACAAGAATGTCTGCGGCACTCCGTCCTGCACCGCCGAGTGGCTGATCCGGCGCCAGCCAGGCGCGACCGAGCCACGCGCCATCCGCGCGCGCGACGACGCGCGCCTGTCTGTAGGCGAGGTCGACGCCGAGCATCGTGCTCGCACGGCGAGCCCCGGACTCGGTGCGTTCGACCACGAGCGCGAGCTGTCGCTCACCGGGGATCTCGTCGAGATCGAGCGGCAGCAGGAGTTGGACGGCTCCCCGGTAGTACTGAGCCACCGCGAGCCTGTAGTTGCGCCGCACGCGATCGGCGAGCTGGTGCAGGTCGCCTTCGAGGAGCTTGCGCGCCATGGCCGGATCGGCTCGCAGACGAGCCGGCAAGCGCTCGGCGTGGTCGACGAGAATGTGCTGGCTGTCAACCCGCATGCTTCGCACCTCCTCGGGCGTGATCAGCAGGGCCGAGGGGTCATCGAGGTAGTCGGCCGGCGCCGGCAGGGAGGCGACGTCCAGGATCGCACGGTCGTCCTCGCAGAAGAAGCCCTGCCACCACCAAGCGTGCGCCTCGTCCTCGGACGCGATGAAGTGGACGACCGTTCCCTCGCTCAAATCGACGTAGCCCTCTTCGAGCAGGTTGGCGTGGTGCAGAAACCAGCGCGTCCCGTCATCGGACGCGATCGATCCGTGGCCGAGCTGGAAGGAGTAGTGCCTCACCACCCCGTGAATCCGCCGCGCCGGTTCGACGCGGACGGCTTCCTGGCGAGGATCCGTTTGGGAGGCCGCGCTGGGGACGGCCTCATACAGCACTCGCTCGCCCTTGAGGAGGTACGGGACGGGTTCGGTGAAGCCGTCGCCGAGGGCCGTATAGGACACCCACACCGGTGGCTCGCGTTGCTCGTCGGGCTGAACGAACCCGTAGCCGCGGTGCGAGTGCCAGAAGCTCACGGTCCCCGTGCGCATCGCGTCGCCGCCAACGGGGGGAATGCGCTCGCCGTCGCGGATCCTCACAAGAGGGAGCTTCATGTACTGAGGCATTGTTGCATATACACCACAGCTCGGCCTCAGATCCCGCGCCTGATCGGAGGTCATCGGCGAACTCAGCTCGTCCGCTCCAGCCGCGTGGCGACCTCACCGCGTCTCACTTTGGATTCTCGCGTTCAGCGCGAGCAAAGGTGTCGGCAATCGTCTCGCCGTGCTCAGCTGTCTCTTCTTCATCGAGGCGTTTCAGCATCCGCCGGCTAGATGAGTAGTGCCACGGCGTGGGGGCTCGTGGGTTGGGGGAAGGGGAGATAGGCGGGCAGGTCGAAGTCGGCGGTGCTGAATGTCACCGCCGACCCAAGGGGGCCTCGATGGACGCCGACTTCGACCTGCTGCTCATAACTGTTTACTGCGCCGTGGACGATTTCCTGCCTGAAAGGCGGGGGAACGCTCGCCGGAGGATCACCGATCCGGAGCTCATCACGTTGTGTATCGCCCAGGCGATGATGGGCATCCCTTCCGACGCACGGTTTTTGAGGATCTACTGACGCTTCCGTGGGTCATGTGAATCGTCCTGGTAGGGGTGGGCAGAGTCCGCCGAGTGAGAGCATCGCGAGCGCGATGACGGCGTCTGGTGAGCGAAACCCGAAGCCGCGGCGCATGATGAGCCTGATCTGTGTGTTTGCCTGCTCTACCCGGGCGTTTGAGAGTTTGTGAGCGACCGCGGCTTCGACCCTCGCACGCTGTTCGGTGATCCTCTTGGCGAGCTTCACGAACGGTTGTAGGCGACATCGCCTTGCCCAGGCCAGCCAGCCCTCGAGCAGGCCGATCGCGTGCTCGTGGGATACCTGTGGGCGGGTGCTCACGACCTGGAAGCTTCCAGGCGCAGGCTCCTCATGGGGCGTGGATCGCTGCGTGATCGGGCGATCAATGAGGCGTTGAGCGCAAAGCTCGCCCTCAGTGGAGAGAGTGCTTCTCGACGAGCTTGAGCTGCTCGACCGGGACCGTGACGAAGTCCAGCGCGACGCCGCGGTCGTCGGAGATCTCGACCATCTTGTGGTCCCCGTAGTCGCTGACGACGGTGCCGGTAGTTCCGGCCGGCCACTTGCCGACCCCTCTCTGGCTGCTGGGGGGTTGGGTCAGGGTCTCGTTCTTGTCGACCGGTTGCGTAAAGGCGACGACGTCGATTTCGCCGATTGCGTGCTTGACGGTGGCCATGGTGCCTCCATTCTAAGGCTTCGGGTAGGCGGATAGGAGTCGCGGCGGAGCGCCCGGGCGGTCGAATGCCCAGACGGTCCTCACGTTGGCGACGCGGTCGGCCTTTGCGCCGATTCCGCCGATGGGCATGTCGACGACGCAGTTGATGCCATAGGGCGGGTTGTCCTCGATGGTACTGACGGGCGTGTCGAGCACGCGGGCCAGGATCTGGGCTTCGAGGTAGTCGATCGCCTCGATCGTGATGCCAAGGATGAGCTTGAAGCCCCGGGCCTTGGGACCGCCTTTTTCGTGGGCGACGTCCAGCGAGTACATCTCGAGCTTGTAGCGCACGCCGAACGCCTCCGTCCCGCGCGGAAGCAGCTCGCCAACGGCGGGCGTCGGGGACGTGTCGGGGTTATCCCGCATAGCCCTCTCATCCGACCGCGGCGCCCAAGCGGGACACGCGGCGCCTCTCCCCCTGCCAACCCGCCCCACCGCTCCGCGGACCTCCCCGTGAGCGCCGTCAATCCCTCTCTCTGGCGGCGCTCACGGGGGGGTTGGGGGGGTTGTCCGTCCACAGGGTGGCGAGCGGCCAGGCTTCCAGACGCTCGCCGAACGGGAGACGCTCGCCGCCCGTGTAGAGCACCACGCCACGGACGAAGCGCTCGTCGCCGATCCGCTCCCGCAGCGTTGCCAGGTGCTTGAAGTCCTCGCCGCGTACGGTCGCCGATGCCTTCACCTCGATGCCGGCCAGGCGGCCATCGGCCCCTTCGAGGACGAAGTCGACCTCGGTCCCCGTCGCGGTGCGCATATGAAGCAGCGACGCTCGCGTCCGTGCGGCGGACAGCTGCTTGACCAGCTCCATTCCGACGAAGCACTCAAGGACTGCGCCGAGCAGCGAGTCGTCTTCGGCGAGGCGCCCCCGGTCGGTTCGCAGCAGATGCGCCAGAAGGGCGGAGTCGGAGAGCAGGAGCTTCGGCGCCTTGGTGATCTGCTTGATGCGATTCGTGTGCCACGCCGGCAGGCGGCAGAGGAGGAAGACATGCTCGAGCAGGGTGAGGTACCGATCGAGCGAGGTCCGCGGAATCCCCACCGAGCTGCTCACATCCGTCTTGTTCAGCGGCGCGCGGACGCGCGAGGCAAGCGAGGCGAGCACCGCCGGGACCTCCGCGAGGCGCTCGATGTTCGCGAGGTCGCGCAGGTCGCGCTGCACGATCACGGTGAGGTAGGAGGCAAGCCACTCCTCGCGGCGATCGGCCTCGCGGGCGATCGCCTCCGGGAAGCCGCCGCGCACGATGCGGTCGATGAGATCTCCGCGAACGCTCGCCGGCGCCGGCGCCGTTCGTGTGGTCCCGTCGAGCAGCAGCTCGACGATCCGGCCGGGGACGCCCTCGATCTCGGCCTGTGAGAACGGCCACAACGTATGAACCTCGATACGCCCGGCGAGCGACTCTGAGACCTTCGGCAGTAGCATCACCTGCGCGGACCCTGTGAGGATGAAGCGCCCGGGGGCGCGATCGCGGTCGATCGCGGCCTTGATGGCGAGCAGCAGCTCGGGCGCCCGCTGGATCTCGTCGATGACCAGTGGACAGTCGGCGTTCTCGACAAAGCCGACCGGGTCGCTGTGGGCGGCATCGAGGGTGCGCAGATCGTCGAGGGTGAGGTAGCGGGCCGGGTGTGGACCGCCGGCGAGACCCTGCACAAGGGTGCTCTTCCCAGCCTGCCGGGGACCGACCAGCATCACGGCGGGCGTATCGCCGAGGGCCGCCAGGAGGCGGGGAGTGATGGCGCGCGGGATTGTCTTCATGATCAGTCGTCCGCTGCACGGCCATTATATGACCACACAGTGGGCGATCCATGAATTGCCCTCGACGCCTGCGAGAGTCGTCCGCTCGGCGAGCAGGTCTGGCTGGAGATAAGAAGGCCGGAGCGGGACGCGGCAGGCAATCTTTCTAGCGGTATAGTTCTTGTTATACCATTTGGTACAGCGTACTATGTACCAAGTGGTATAGTGGTCGATATACCCATGGTCGAGGAGCTCAATCCCTTCATCTACGACGATCCGCTTGCACCGGACGAGTTGATCGATCGTGACGAGCAGACGCGGTTGCTGCTGGCGCTCGCCGAAGGTGGGCACAACACGCGGCTGTCGGCGCCACGACGCTACGGCAAGACCTCGATCATCCTGCGGCTGCTCGCCGAGGCCGACCGGGCCGGGCTGCACACCGTGCACGTCGACTTCTATCGATGCGTGACACGCGCCGAGGCAGCTCGACGGATCGAGGAGGCCTATCTGGCGCGACTCGCGGGTCCTCTGCGTCGCACCGTGTCGGCGCTCACACGCTCGTGGCACACGCGGCTGAACGTCGGCGCGGGCGGCGTTGGCGTCCAGGCTGAGCGCGTGCGGGAGCTTGACAACCAGCGTCTCGCCGACCTGCTCGACCTGCCCAAGCGCATCTTCGCGAAGTCGGCGATCCGCACGCTCGTGGCCTTCGACGAGTTTCAGGACTTCCTGCGCATCGGCGCCGGGCTGGACGGTTTGCTGCGCAGCAAGATCCAGTTGCACCGCGAGGAGGCCAGTTACGTGTTCGCGGGCTCCGAGCCCGGGATGCTGGACGAGTTGTTCAACGGCAGGGGCAGACCCCTGTTCGACCAGGCGCGGCCGATACCGGTGGGGCCGCTCGACGACAGTGATCTCGCCGAGTACATAGGAGCCCGCTTTGACGGCGCCGATCGCGACCCTGGAGTCGCGCTGGAGCTGCTGCTCGACCTCGCTCGCGGCCATCCGCAGCGGGCGATGCTGCTGGCTCACCATCTCTGGGAGCACACTCCCCGCGGGCAGGTTGCCGATGAGGAGACCTATCAGTCGGCGCTCGACGCGGTGGACCGCGAGACCCGCGAGCGGTTCGAGCGCACCTGGCTGGACCTGGGATCGGCGCCCGCGCAGCGTCGCGTGCTGGCTGCTCTGGCGAACAGCCCCCATAGCCTCTACAGCAAGGCGACGCTGCTCGCATTCGACCTGGACAAGAGCACCGTCCAGCAGGCCGCGCGGGCGCTTGCATACGCCGGCGATGTCGTGCGCGTCGACGGACGCTTCACAACCGTCGATCCGCTGTTCGAGCGCTGGCTCCAGCGCACCCAGCGCTGATTGCGGCTGCGTCGGCGCTCACCAGGCGGCGGGGACAGGAGTACCCGTCGCTGCCACAACCGGCCCGTTGGGCCCTTCAACAAGCTTGGCCGGCTCACGCCTCGCGCAGCACCGCCGCCGCGTGCTCGGGCGCCACGATGTTGAGGTTCACGCCAGTTGACAGCTCGAGCCCCGCCAGATGCGTCAACCGCGGCGCCACGTCGATCCTCCAGCAGAAGTGCTCGGCGCCGCGTGGCGCGGTTCTCACCCACATGTTCAACGGGGGGCTGCACCCGAAGTGGCGCTTCAGCCGGCTCAACCCGTCGTGCAGGAGGGAAGCCCCCAGCGGGCCGTCGTCCTCGAAGCGCATCCGCGGCACGCGCGGGGCGAGCATCAGCTGGAAGGGCATCCTCGACCCGTAGGGCGCCATCAGCACCGCCTCCTCGTCGACCGACACGATGCGTTCCCCCCGGCGCACCTCTTCGGCGACGAGGTCCTCGAGCAAGCCCCTGCCCATCGTGCGCGTCGCATACGCTCCGCAGCGCTCGCGCTCGCGCGCCACCTCCGCGGGCACGAAGTCGAGCGCGTAGAGCTGCGAGTGGGTGTGCTCGAGCGACGCGCCCGCCTCGCGCCGCTCGTTGACGATCAGCTGCACATACGCGCTGTCCGCATGCGCTCTCATCCGCTGGCGCCACACCTCCATCGCGCCCGCCAAGCGCTCGGGCGGAAGATCGGCCAGCGACAGGACCGACTCGGGGGCGTTCACGATCACCTCGTGCGCCCCGCTTGCCGGGGTGGCGCGGAACAGATCGGGCTGCGCGTCGGGCGGCGGCTGCGGGCTGTCGAGCGTGAGCGCCGGATAGAGGTTCGGCACGACCCGTGCCGTCCACCCCGGCGAGTTCGCCTCGCCCCCGCCGGGACGCACCGCATAGAGCTCCGGCGGCGTGCGGTCCTCGTGGCCCTCGGCGAACGGGTCCTTCTCAGCGTCGATCGGCACGGGCGCCGGGCAGCGCGGCTCACCGCCCGGGCGCGCCGAGCGCTCGCCCGCGACGATCGTCTTGTGCCCGCTCAGCGGGTCCACTCTGATCTCAGGCATCCAATGCGTACCGTTCGACGTCCAGCTCCAACTTCCCCACACTCGGGTACTGCCCCTGGTGGATGAACCGGCGCCCGTCGCGCGCGATGAACACCGTGACGGGCGTGAACGACGAGTCGGTGATCTGCTCTCCCAGCTGACCGCTCTTGTCGTAGTAGCTCGGGTAGCTCACCGGGAAGGACTTCAGGAAAGCCATGGCGTCCGCTCGGCCTGAGTCGCCCGAGTCGATGCCCACGAACGCCACACGTCGTCCGTATTCGGCGGACGCGCGCTGAAACGCTCCGAACTCGGCCTTGCAGGGCACACACCAGGACGCCCACTTGTTGATCACCACCGGATAGCCCTTCAAGCCGGCAAGGCGCGCGTGCAGCGCCCCCGCCCCGCCTCCCAGCAGCGCGCCGCCCTGCGCGTGCAGAGCCGCCAGCGCCGGCGGCGAGCCCGCGAGCAGCACACTCGTCTGCGCCGGCGTCGGCCGCGCCGAAGTGGGCCCGCTCGTCGAGCCGCCCCCAGGCAGCTCGGCCACCCCCACGGCGATCAGCCCGGCCACCGTCAGACATGCGAGCGTCACGATCGCGCGGCGAGAAGTCACGTGGTGGGGAGTCATGCGATGTGTGCTCATGCGATGAGGGGTCGTGCCAACCGGCGAGTCCTTCTCATGCCCGACAAGGGTGCCAGATGGCGCGCGCCTTCAGTTCCCCCGGGTTGTGCTGTATCCTGAAGCGAACGGGAAGAGAACGGGAGAGTAGGGACCCACCCACCCCCACCCCCCAACCCTCCTCGACCTTTCACGAGTCTCACCGGCACAAGCGCCGGTTTTGCGAGTCACGCGGAACTCCTTTCCGCGGCGGCTCCATCTCGAAGCCCAGAGCCTTCATGGCCGAGTCCACTCCAGTGGCCCTCGCGGCCGCGTCCATTCCGAGCTCCGCCGAGATCGCTCGCGCGGAGAAGCTTGTGCGCGAGCGTTTCCTGCACGAGGGCGAGGACGCCGCCGTCGCGCTGGCGCCGGGCTCTCCCCGCCGGCGCGCGCTCGACCAGGCGCTCGTCGAGCTGAAGGAAGGCGCCAAGCATCCATCCACAGCCTGGCGGCGTGAGTTCTCGCTGCTGCTGGGCCTCGAGCGGGTGCTCTCCGAGGACGAGCCGAAGCTCGTCGACGGCACCGTTCTCTCCGCCCACCAAGTCGATGCCCTGTCCGGCACGCTCACCGCGCTGCTCGCCGAGGCGCAGCGCTCGGCCGCCAACGGCAACGGTCGAGCCGCCGCAGCGGCCTCGCCCGAGCTGCTCGCGTCAGCCGCGATCCTCGGCCCCGACGACGGCGAGCAGCCCGAGCTCGCCGGCGACGGATTCGACGCGGCCGAGACCGCCGAGGAGCCCGAACCCGACGCCGAGGACGCCGAGGACGAGGACGACGTCGAGGACGACGACGACGACGACGAGGATCTCGGCCCCGTCCAGCGCGCCGCGCCCGACGAGGACGACGACGAGGAGGACGACTTCGAGGACGAGCTCGACCTCGCCGAGCCCGAGCCCGAGGAGGAGATAGAGGAGGAGTCCGAGGAGGAGCCGCGCGACTGGGTGGAAGAGGACGAAGACGAGGAGGCGCTGGCCGAGCAGCCCGAGGACCCCAACGCCGCCAAGCGCTTCTGGTTCGAGCACGCGCCCGGCGCCGGCAAGACGGTCGCCGCACTCGGCTTCGTCGAGGCGTCGCGCACCGGCGGCGTGCTGATCCTGACGCACCGACGCAACCTCGTCGCCCAGTTCCTCGGCGAGCTGCGCGACCGCG
>PLYX01000245.1 GCA_003151895.1 Solirubrobacterales bacterium | reverse complement strand
ACGCCCTGGTTCGGTTATTCCCGCCAGGACAAGAAGTCCGCGCCCCGCGAGCCGATCTCAGCGCGCCTGGTGGCTCGCATGATCGAGGCCGCCGGCGCCGACCGGGTGCTCACGATGGACCTTCACGCCGGTCAGATCCAGGGCTTCTTCCAGAAGCCCGTCGATCACATGACCGCGCTGTTCATGCTCACCCAGTACTTCGGCGACCTCGGGCTCTCCGACCTCGTCGTGGTCGCCCCCGACGCCGGCCGCGTCAAGCTCAACAAGAAGTTCGCCTCCAAGATCGGAGCCGAGCTCGCGATCCTCGACAAGGAGCGCCCCGCCCAGCAGGTCGCCGAGATCGTCTACGTCATCGGCGACGTGAAGGGCAAGACGGCGGTGATCGTCGACGACATGATCGACACCGCCGGCACGCTCAGGGCCGCCGCCCGCACCGTGCTCGACGCGGGCGCCGAGAGCGTCTATGCCGCGGCAACCCACGCCGTCTTCTCCGGCGCCGCCTTCGAGAACCTCGCCGCCTCTGGACTCAAGGAGATCGTCGTCACCGACACCATCCCCGCGCGTCCAAGCCTCCCCAAGAACATACGTGTGCTCCCGTGCGCCGAGCTGCTCACCGACTCGATCCGCCGCATCTTCACCGACGACTCGGTCAGCGAAGTGTTCGGCGGCGAGAACCAGCTGTTCTGAGTGCCCGCGGCGGCCTCCACGGGCAGGGCGCGCGTTCCGCGTGGTAAGCGTCTTGTGCTGATAGCGATCGGCCTCGTGCTGTTCCTGGCGATCAGCGGTCTGCTGGCGCGCTTCCTCTCGACCGAGAACGTCGAACGCGACGACCTGCTCGCCCTGCTGCAAGCCGAGGCGTCCGGCAACGAGGAGGGGATGCTCTCGCAGCTCTCAGGCTGCCGTTTGAGCCCCGCGTGCGTGGCGAGCGTCAAGACCAACGCCGCCGCCGTGCGCCGCTCCGGGTCAGTCAAGATCCTCTCGCTCACCTCTCACACCGCCTATTCGCTCACCGGCGCCACCGGCCCTACGCGCGTGGCATGGACCGTAATCGGGCACCTGCCCACCGTCCAATGTGTCAAGGTGAAGCGCACCGGAAACCTCTTCGCGGGCGTTTCGGTCGCCCTGCTCTCGCTGAGCGCGCCGATCCCAAACGAAGGGGATTGCTAAAGTCCCCGGCCTTCTCATGGCCACCGCCACCACCAAGCTCGACGTTGCAAGCCGCGACCCGGATGGGTCGCGCTCCGCGCGCCGCCTACGCCGCACCGGACGCATCCCGGGAGTGCTCTACGGGGGCGACGCCGAGTCCGTCAGCTTCAGCGTCGACGCGCGCGAACTGCGCGTCGCGCTCGCCGGCTCGGGCGCCGTGGTCGACCTCAGCATCGACGGCTCCAAGCCCACACCGGTGGTGCTCAAGGAAGCCCAGCGCGATCCGGTGCGGGGCGACACCACCCACGTGGACCTGTTGCGGGTGCGCCTGGACAAGCCGATTCACGCGGTGGTGGCGCTCGAGCTCACCGGCGTCGACGACACCACCGGGGTCAAGGAAGGCGGGATCCTCGAGCAGCTCACGCGCGAGCTGAACGTAGAGGCGCTCCCGACCGCCATCCCGGAGTCGATCGTCCATGGGGTCGGCGAGATGCAGATCGGCGACACGCTCATCCTGGAGGCGATCGCAGCACCCGACGGCGTCACGCTGCTCGACGATCCCGCCACCACCGTCGCCTCGCTCTCAGCGCCTCGCCTGCAGACCGAGGAGGAGGCCGAGATCGAGTCCGAGACCGAGCTCGTCGGCGAGGCCGGCGCCGGCGAGGCGCCCGCAGACGATGGCGCCGCCTCCCCCGAGGAGTAGCTCCTGCGCCCCTTTGGCGGCGGCGCTCGGAGCGACTGGCTGATCGTCGGGCTGGGCAACCCCGGCCGCGAGCACGCATCCACCCGCCACAACGTCGGCTTCATGGTCGCCGACGAGCTCGCCTCACGTTGGGAGCTTTCGCGCGCCAAGGACCGCTTCCGCGGACGCATCGCCGAGGGTCGGATACCAGCGACGGCCGAGGACCGCGTCTCCGGGGGCATGCTCGCCGGTGGTATGTCCACGGGGCCGTCCGACGGTGGCATATCCGAGGATAAGCCTGCCTCACGCATGCGCGTGGGGCAGCGCGTGGCGGTGCTGTGGCCGCAAACCTACATGAACGACGCGGGACGCTCGGTGGGTCCCGCCCGCGGCTCCTTCAAGCTCCCGCTGGAGCGCGTGCTCGTCGTGCACGACGAGATCGACCTGCCGTTCGGTGACGTTCGCACGCGCCTGGGAGGCGGTCTCGCCGGTCACAACGGCCTGAAGTCGATCAAGCGCGAGCTCGGCAGCGCCGACTTCATGCGCGTGCGGGTCGGCGTCGGCCGGCCGGCCTCCACCGACCCGGAGATCGTCTCCTCCTACGTGCTCGGACGCTTCCGCGAGTCCTCCACCGAGGTCAGCGATCTGATCGACCGCGCTTGCGAGGCTGTCGAGCGCGTCGTGCTAGGTGAAGGTGAAGGGGAGTAGCCCATGCGCACCACCCACTCGATAGCCGGCGTGCTCCGGCGTCGGTTGCCGCGAGCAGAGGGCTGAGGCGATGGCCCTACGCTCACTGCTCGGCGCGATCGACCAGGACGCCGGCGCCTCCAGGCTCGCGCGCGAGGGGGGCCACGCGTTCGTGTCTGCTTCGCTGCGCCCCTTCACGATCGCGGCGCTCGCCGACCGTGGCGCCGAGCGCCCCACGCTCGTGGTCGTGGGCGACGACCGTGCCGCGCGCGACCTGGCCGGCGACCTGCGCGCATGGCTTGCTCCGCGACGCGTGCGCTACTACCCCTCGCGCGGGGTGGCCTACGAGTCGCACCTCACCCCGCCCCCGCACCTGGTGGGACTGCGGGTCGCCGCGCTCGATGCGCTGCTCGCGCCGGCGGGCGGCGACGTCACGGGTGGGGGACAGGCCGCCAGGAGCATGGGCGGGGAGCGGGCGGCGAAGGGCGCGGACGGATCGCAGGCCGACGTCGAGGCGCCGGTCGTCGTCGTCTCAGCTGTGGCCCTCTCGGAGAAGGTGCCGGACCCGCAGCTGCGCCCGCGCTCATTCACGTTGCGCGTCGGCGAGCTGCTCGACCTCGACGAGTGCGCCGGCGAGCTCGTGGGGGCCGGCTATGAGCGCGTCGACCAGGTGCAGGAGCGTGGCCAGTTCGCATTGCGCGGGGGCCTGCTCGACGTGTTCCCCGCCACCGAGGAGCACGCCGTGCGCGTGGACATGTTCGACATCGAGATCGAATCGCTGCGCTGGTTCTCGACGTTCACCCAGCGCTCGCTCGGCGACGTGCGGGAGGTCGAGATCGCACCCGCCGCCGAGCTCGCCCCCGAGCACCGCGAGCTCGCCGAGATCGCCGCCGCCACCGGCGCCTTCACGGCGGCTGAGAGCGACGGCACGGACGGACGGCCGGACATCGCCGAGCTGCTTCCGGTCGAGCGCTTCGGCGCGCTGCTCGATCTGATCGGCCCGAGCACAGAGCTGATCGTCGCCGCCGAGGAGGAGCTGGCGCCGGCGCTCGGCGACCATTGGAGCGACGTGTGCGCCGCGTTTGCGGACGAGGACGCCCACCACCTCTATGTGAGCCCCGACGAGGTGCAGTCCAGTGTGGCCGCACGCACCCGGATCTGGCTGTCCTCGATGTCCAGTGGTCAGGAGATCGAGTTGCGTGCCTCGACTGCCGACACCGCCGCTCGCTCGCTCGCCGAGGCAGAGCCCGAGCTCGAGAAGCTCGTGCGCTCGGGCTACCGCACCGTCGTGGCGTTTCCTCGGCGCGGCGAAGGCGAGCGCGCCGCCTACAACCTCGGGCGCCTGCAAGCCGACTGGCTCGACGGTGACGTCGATGTCGCCCGCGCCCCGCTCGAGCCGTCGCTGCGCTTCGCCGCCGCCTCGTTGCGCGAAGGCTTCGTAGCGCCGTCGTTGAAGCTCGCCGTGTTCCCCGAGCACCGTCTCCTGCGTCGCCGGCGCGCCGGGCGCGGCGGCGCGGGGGCTCCCGAAGGCATCTCCGGTCCCGCCCGGCGTGGCGCGCTGCGTTCGTTCACCGAGCTTCGCACCGGCGACATCGTCGTGCACGAGGACCACGGGATCGCGCGCTTCGCGGGCTTCCAGACGCGCACCGTGGCAGAAATCACCCGCGACTATCTCTACCTCGAATACCAGGGTGACGACCGGGTGTTCGTCCCCACCGACCAGCTCGCCAAGATCTCACGCTACGTGGGCGCCGGGGGGGCGGACGGAGCTCCGCCGCTCTCAAAGCTCGGGGGCACGCGCTGGGAGGCGATGAAGGCCAGGGCCCGTCGCGCCGCGCAGGAGCTGGCGGGCGAGTTGCTCAGTCTCTACGCCGAGCGCCGCCGCCGCCCCGGCCACGCGTTCGAGCCCGACTCCGACTGGCAGCGCGAGTTCGAGGAGCGCTTCCCCTACACCGAGACCGCCGACCAGCTCGAAGCGATCGAGCTCGTCAAGGCCGACATGGAAGCGCCCCGCCCGATGGACCGGCTCGTGTGCGGCGACGTGGGCTACGGCAAGACCGAGGTGGCGCTGCGCGCCGCCTTCAAGTCCGCCAGCCAGAGCAAGCAGGTGCTGATGCTGGTGCCCACCACGATCCTCGCCCAGCAGCACTACGGCACCTTCTCCGAGCGCCTCGCCGACTACCCGCTCACGGTCGAGCACGTCTCGCGCTTTCGCAGCGCCGCGGAGCAGAAGGCCGCGCTGCAAGGGTTCGCCCAGGGTCGCGTGGACATCCTGATCGGCACCCACCGCGTGCTCTCGCGCGACGTGCGCGCCAAGGACCTCGGCCTCTTGATCGTGGATGAGGAGCAGCGCTTCGGGGTCAAGCAGAAGGAGCTGTTGCGCCAGCTCAAGCTGAAGGTGGACGTGATCTCGATGTCCGCCACCCCAATCCCGCGCACCCTGCAGATGTCACTCGCCGGGCTGCGCGAGATCTCCGTGATCGAGACGCCCCCAGAGGGGCGCCGGCCCGTCAAGACATATGTGGGCGAGTACGAGGAGGAGCT
>PLYX01000273.1 GCA_003151895.1 Solirubrobacterales bacterium | reverse complement strand
ATCGCGCTGATCTTCGGCGCCCACGCGCTCGGGATCTCCCCACTGTTGCTGGGTGGCCCCTCGCAGTGGGATGGGGTGCTGGCGGAGCTGGTGCGATCCGAGCGCACCAGCGAGCCGCTGCTGATGGCATGCGCGATCACCGAGCCCGAAGCCGGCACGGACGTGGAGGACCCCGACCTCTTGCGCCGCGCACGCATCACAAGCCACGCTCGTCGTGTGCCGGGCGGCTTTCGCCTGAGCGGCANNCAAGCGGTTCATCTCCAACGGCAGCGTCGCGCGCTGGATCACGATCCTGATGCCGACCGATCCCAGACGCCCAGCGGAGACCTGGACCTGTTTTTTGGTGGACGCTCGCAGCGAGGGGTTCTCGGTCAGCCGTGTCGAGCACAAGATGGGCCAGCGCGCCTGTCCGGCCGCCGAATTGAGCTTCGACGAGGTGTTCGTCCCCGACGAGCGGATCGTGGGCAGGGAGGGAGACGGTGCGCCTGAGACGACGATCGTGCTTGCGTGCTCGCGTCCGCCGGTCGGAGCGATCGCGACCGGGATCGCACGGGGAGCCTATGAGCGTGTGCTGAGCTGGCTGGAGGAGGACCATGCCGCCAGGGGTCTGCTCGAGCGCCAGCACGTGCAGCTCGCCTTGGCGGGCATGGAGGAGGAGATCCATCTCGCGCGCCAGCTCTACATGGACGCCGCCACCGAGCTCGACCACAGGGCGCTCGGGGGCGTCATGTCCCACCCTTCCGTTCGTGCTCTCGGACATGTGCCTGCCAGCGTCCGCAAGCGGGCGCCCGTCCGTGGTTGGTTGGCCTCAGAGCGGGCTCGCGACGCGACCGTCGCACTGCTTCACCGCACCACCAGCGAGCGTGCCGTGACGCGCTCGCTCGCTCTCTCCTCGATGGCGAAGGCTCGCGGCGGCGACGTGGCGATGCGGGTCACCGGCGCGGCGCTGGAGCTCGTCGGCCTGCGCTCAGGTCCGGTGAGGGCGGAGCTCGAGAAGCTGTGGCGCGACGCCAAGCTGTGCCAGATATACGAGGGCACCAACCAGCTCAACCGGCTCGAGGTCTACCGCGGGCTGTGCCACCGCGAGACCATCTCCTCCCTGCCGCCGCTGCGCCGCATCCAGCTCAACGGAGCCGCGGGAGCGCAGACGGACGCGCGGGCACACATAAGCGTCAACGGGGATGGAGGTGAGTCATGAGCCCGATCACCACGGCCGAGCGCGCCGAGATGCGAGCGATGGCACGCGAGCTGGCGCGCCGCGAGCTCACGCCGCGGGCCGCGGCGCTTGACGCCGGCGGCAAGGACGTCCTGTCCGAGTGCTGGGGCCGCCTCGTCGAGGCTGGTCTCGATCGCGCGCTTCTGAGCGAGCAGAACGGGGGTGTCGAGCTGAGCGTGCTCGATCTGCTGGCCACGATCGAGGAGCTGGCCGTCGGCGACGGCGGGATCGCGATGTGCGTGCTGCTCTGCAACGCCGCTCTGGCGACGCTCGCCGATGAGCAACTCGCGGAAGTCCCCTGGGGCGCCCGCTGGGCGCTCGTGCCGGCCGCGCCTGAGGTGGAGCTGACCGTGTCGGGTGGAGCGCTCGACGGTCGCCTCGCGTGCGCTCTCGGCGCTCACGACGCTCACGGACTCCTCTTCCTCCTCGACGGACCTGCGCCCCTGACGTGGGCGGTCGATGGGAGCGCGGCCGGCTTGAAGCTCGAGCGCGATCTCGCGCAGATGGGTTTGCGCGGCGCGCCCGCGGCATCTATAGAGCTGACGGGCGTCGCCTGTCTGTGCCCTTCAGGGTGCACGCGCGGCGCCGACGGGTCAGACGGCCCCACCACGGCGATGAGCGCCGCGAGCGCGCGGGCGCTGCTGCGAGCCGGCACCGCGGCGATCGCTCATGGGATCGCCCGGCGCGCTTATGAGATGGCGCTCGAGTACGCCCACGCCCGCCGTCAGGGAGGGGTCACGATCATCGAGCACGACGCCGTCAGCGACATGCTCGCCGCGATGGCGGTGAGATTGGCATGCTGGCCCCAGATTGCCACCGACCCCACCGGGCTCGCCGTCGATGGGGCGCGGTCCCTTGCGGTGAACATAGCCGCCACCGACGCCGCCGTGGCGAGCACGACCGACGCCGTGCAGGTGTTCGGCGGCACCGGCTACATGGTCGAGACCGGTATCGAGAAGCTGATGCGCGACGCCAAGTACTGCCAGCTGTTCCCCGAGTGCAACTGGGTGGCGCACGACGAGCTGATGCGCCCAGAGCGCGCCCGGTGATAGCTTCACTCGAGCGGCATGAGATGAGGAGGTCAAATGTCTGAGAACGGTGCGCGAGTTCCCCGTGTCCTTGCGATCGACGCGGGTGGCACGATGACCGACACGTTCATCGTGGATGAGCGCGGCTCGTTCGTCGTCGGCAAGGCGCAGACGACTCCCGAGGACGAGTCGATCGGCTTCATGGCGTCGGCGCGCGACGCGCTCGGCCAGTGGGACTCCACGCCCGAGGAGGGGTTCGGAGCGATCGTGTCGGGCATCTACTCGGGAACGGCGATGCTCAACCGTCTGCTGCAGCGTCAGGGGCTGCGGGTCGGCTGCATCGTAAACGCCGGCCACGAGGACTATCTGCGGCTCGAGCGCGGCGTTCAGACACACCTCGGCTTCTCCTACGCCGACCGCCTCCACCTGGCGACGCACTTCCACAACGAGCCGCTGGTCGCCCGCGCGCAGATGAAGGGTGTGCGTGGCCGCATCGACGTGTTCGGCGACGAGGTCCTGCCGCTGCGCGAGCAGGATGCGTGCGAGGCCGCGATCGAGCTGCTCGACGACGGCGTGGAAGGCATCGTCGTCTCGCTTCTGTTCTCCTACCGCAACCCCGCGCATGAGCAGCGCGTCGCCGAGATCGTCGAGCACGAGAGGGCCAAGCGCGGCATCGACGGCGCGGTCCCGATCTTCCTCTCCTCCGAGCTCTACCCGATGCGCCGCGACCTGCCGCGACTGAACTCGACCGTGATCGAGGCGTACGCCGCGGAGCCCTCGCGCGCCACCCTGAAGGCGGTGCGCGACGTAACCAAGGCGCACGGCGCACCGTTCGAGCTGCGGGTCATGGCCGCGCACGGCGGCACGATCTCGATCGAGGCGAAGGAGCTGGGACGAACGCTCGTCTCCGGCCCGGTCGGCGGCGTGGTCGGCGGGCAGGCGCTCGCGCAGCGGATGGGGTTGCGCAACG
>PLYX01000235.1 GCA_003151895.1 Solirubrobacterales bacterium | reverse complement strand
CGCGTGGGAACACGTTCTCCCCCCCCGACACGATCATCTCGTCGTCGCGCCCGTCCACGAACAGCCGACCGCCCTTGTCCATGCGCCCCACGTCGCCGGTGCTCATCAGACCTTTGACGATCTCCTTGCCCCCACCGCCGGTATATCCATCGAACACCATCTCGTTCGCGACGAAGATGCGCCCGTTCTCCCCCTGGGCGACCTCGCGTCCCTCGCCGTCGAGCAGCTTCACCACAGTTCCCATCGGAGGCTTTCCGGCCGTGCCCGGCGCCGCGCGCAGGTCGGCGGGCGTGGCGATCGTCGCCCACGCCACCTCGGTCGACCCGTAAAGGTTGTAGAGCACGTCACCGAACACATCCATCACACGCGTCGCGAGCTCCCCCGGCAGGGCCGAGCCGCTCGCCGCGACGATCCTCAAGGCGTGCGTGTCGTAGCTCTTGATCGTGTCGATCGGCAGCTCCAGGATCCGTTGCAGCATCACCGGCACCACCGCGAGCGTGCTCGCCCGGTGCTCGGCCACCGCCTTCAGGGTGTCCTGCGGATCAAAGCGCCTGCGCAGCACGAGCGTCGAGGAGAGCGGCAGCGCGAGCGTGAAGTGCGCAAAGCCCCATGAGTGGAACATCGGGGCGGCGATCATCGTCGTCTCACGCGCTTTCAGCGGGATCTTCGAGAACAGCGCCGCCGCCGGTTCGAGCGAGTCGGGCTGTTTGCGCGCCGCCCCCTTCGGAGCGCCCGTTGTACCGGAGGTGAGGATCACGACCTTGCCGCTCTCCGCGGGCGGCTCGCAATCCTTCGTGCTCCCTTTTGCGATCAGATCGTCGAGCAGCGGGTCCTGCGGCGTGGCGCCCGGCTCGCTCCACCCCACGAAACGCTTGCGCCCCTCGCCACCGTCGCTCACGAGGTTCGCGAAGTCCTCGTCGTACACGAGCCCCGCCGGGTCCTCGCGTCGCATCACATCGGTGATCTGCGGCCCCGCGAACGCCGTGTTCAAATACAGCGCGCTCGCCCCGAGCTTGGAGCACGCCACCGTGGCCTCGATGAAACCGCGGTGGTTGCGACACATGATCGCCACCCCGTCGCCTTCTTTGATCCCCGCCGCCCGCATTTCGTTCGCGAGCGCGTTGGTGCGCCGGTGCACCTCTTCGAACGTGAGCGTCCCGCGCTCGTCCACGATCGCCGCGCGGTCTGGGAAGCGCGCCGCGGAGCCGGTGTACGCCGCCGCCGGTGTCGGGCCCCAGCGCTTGAGCGCCACAACCGCTCTCACCGCCCTGTCGGGCCTCACCGGCGTGATCATGCCGGTGCCGAGCAGAACCTTCGCGACCTCCAGACGATTCCTCAAGGGCGAGCTCACGCGCGGACCCTACTCAAAACGTCGCCCCGACACGACACTGGCGACGTCGCGACAGGCGGCGGTTACGACACTTCGGCCGGTTCGTCCTTCCCCTGAAGGCGCTCGCGGCCACGCTGCACCGCGGCGATGAACTTCGACAGGTTGACCTCGAGCGTGTTGAGGATCTCATCAGCGTAATCCTCGGCCCCCAACCTGATCTCGCGCTCGCGAGCCCTGGCGTCCTCGACGATGTCCTCGGCGGCGCGCTCGGCCTGCTTGGTGACCTCCTCCTCGCCCACCAGCTGCTCCTGGCGCTCGCGCGCATCCTTGACGATCCGCTCGGCCTCCTTCTTGGCCTCCGCGAGCATCTCCTGGCGCTCCTTCACGATCCAGCGCGCCTGCTTGATCTCCTCGGGGATCGTCGCCCGCATCTGGTCGAGGATGTCGTAGATCTCCTCCTTGTCGACCCTCACCTGGTCGGTCAGGGGCACTGGCTTGGCGTTGTGCACCAAGTCGTCGAGCTTGTCGATCAGCACCAGCACGTCCATCAGCGGTCACCTCCGTGGAGCGTCTGGCACCACGACATATGAGCAGAGTTGGGTGGTCTCACGTCAACCAAAGTTCGTCAGCGCCGCAACTCTTCCTGCAAGCGCTCCGCCACCCGTTGTGGCACGAGATCGTCGATTCGCCCGCCAAACGTGGCGAGCTCCTTTACTCCGCTCGAGGACAGGAAACTGTATTGCGGGCTCGCCATCAGATACACCGACTCTATCTCGGGATCCTGTCTGCGGTTGAGCTGGTTCATCTCGAGCTCGTACTCGAAGTCCGAGATCGCCCGCAAACCCTTGACGATCGTCTTTGCTCCGACGCGCCTGGCGAAGTCCACCACGAGCGTGTTGAACGGCTCGGCCCGCACGCCCTCCAGGCCGCTGAGCGCCTCTTCGATGAAAGCCATCCGCTCCTCGATGTCGAACAGCGTGTCATCCTTGCGCACCGACCGGTTCACGACCGCCACCACCACCTCGTCGTACAGCTCCGCGGCGCGGCGGATCACATCCAGGTGGCCGTTGGTTATCGGGTCATAGGAGCCCGGGCACACGGCTATCGACTTATGAATGCTCATCATTGTCCTCTGTGACGTGACGGTGGATTGTGATCGTGGTGTCGCCGTAGCGCTTCTGCTGCGCCACCTCCAGGGGCAGCTCGGCCGGCGAGCGCCGATCGCTCTCGACCACGACGCGCGCACCGGGTGCCAGCAGCGCCGGCAGCAGTGCCGACAGCTCGCCTCCCAACTCGCGTGCCTGTCTGTATGGAGGATCGACGAACACCAGATCGTACGTTTCGCCGGCTCTGCGTGCGGCGCGCAGCGCCGCGAGCGCATCCCCCACCCTGATCTCCACCTCGGGCGCCACGAGCCCGAGCTGTCCGAGATTCGCCCGCAACGCCTGTATCGCCGCGGCGTCGCGCTCGACGAAAACGACCCGCTCAGCGCCCCTTGAGAGCGCCTCTATCCCGAGCGCTCCCGTCCCGGCGAACAGGTCCAGCGCCACTGTTCCGTCGAGCTCGCCGAGCATCGAGAACAGAGCCTCGCGCACCCGATCCGAGGTCGGGCGTGTCGTCAGGCGTCCTCGCGGCGCCTTCAGCCGCCGCCCGCCCAGACGTCCCGCGATCACCCTCATGCCGGGATCGGCTGCAGCGCCTCCGCGCCGAACACGCCCTCCAGCGTCCTCCCCAGCAGCACGTGCAGCGAGCCGTGCAGCCGTGGGTCCTCCGCGAGGATGTCCTGCGCACACGCGCGTGCGCGCTCGAGCAGCTCGGCGTCCTCGGGCAGACTCGCGAACTTGAACTGGCCGAGTCCCGACTGCCTCGTCCCCACGAGCTCGCCCTCCTTGCGCAACCGCAGGTCGATCTCGGCGAGCCTGAACCCATCGGAGTGCTCCACGAGCGCACGCAGGCGCGCGGAGCCCGCCGGCCCGACGAGCAGACATGCCGAGCGGTGCTCACCGCGCCCCACCCGTCCACGCAGCTGGTGCAGCTGGGAGATCCCGAACCGCTCGGCGTTCTCCACGAGCATCACGGTCGCATTCGGGACATCCACGCCCACCTCGATCACGGTGGTCGCCACGAGCACGTGCGCCCGCCCGGAGGCGAACGCCTGCATCGCCTGCTGCTTCTCGCGCGGGCGCATCTGACCGTGAAGTAGCGCGAGGCTCCGGCCGGCGAGCTCCCCGCGGCGCAAGCGCTCGAACTCGGCGGTCGCAGCACGCAGCTCTCCCACACTCTGCGCCGGCACGGCGCCGCCGTCCTCGCCTTCCTCGACGAGCGGACACACCACATAGCCCTGGCGACCGGCATCCAGCTGCTCGCGCAGCAAGCGGTAGGCGTCGGCTCGCCCGCTCTCGCCCGTCACGATGCGCGTGTCGATCGCCTTGCGCTCGCGCGGCAGCTCGCGCAGCACGCTGCGATCGAGATCGCCGTGGCGCGCGAGCGCCAGCGTCCTTGGGATCGGGGTCGCCGTCATGTGCAGCGTGTGGGGCGGGTGGGCGGGCTCCTGATTTTCGAGGGCCGCACGCTGGCGCACGCCGAAGCGGTGCTGCTCGTCGACCACAGCCACCGCAAGTTCGCGGAAGCGCACATCCGGCTCGATCAGCGCATGCGTCCCGACCACAAGCGACAGCTCGCCGCTTGAGAGCTTGCCGAGCGTGTCGGCTCGCCGGCTCGCGGCGGTCGACCCGCTCAGCAGCGCCACCGTCACCGACTCTGAACCGAGCAGCCGCTGCACGGTCGCGAAATGCTGCTCGGCAAGCGTCTCCGTCGGCGCCATCAATGCCGCCTGCGCGCCGTGCTCGACGGCTCGCAGCATCGCGTGCAGCGCCACCACCGTCTTGCCGCTCCCGACCTCCCCCATCAGCAGCCGCTGCATCGGACGTGCCTGTTCGAGGTCCCGCCCGATCGTCGCGATCGCCTTGCGCTGGTCACCTGTCAACTTGAACGGCAAGCCCTGCTCGAGCCAGCGCTCGCTCAAGCTCGGCGGGTCCTTGAGAGTGCGTGCGTGCGCATGCTCCGCACGCCTCCCGCGGCGCGTGAGGAACACCAGCTGGGTCAACAGCAGCTCCTCGAACGCCAGCCGCTCACGTCCCTCAAGCTGCGCGCTACCGGTGCCGCCGAAGTGCATAGCGGCGAGCGCCGCCCTGCGCTCGGGCAGCCGCTCAGCCACCCGGATGCTCGCCGCGAGTGGCTCCACGACGTCACCGAGCCCTCCTCGGCACTCGTGCACGAGCGTGAGGATCTGGGTGGAGCTCACACCCTCAGCCGCCGGATAATGGGCCACCGACTGCGCCTGCCCCGAGCCGATGTCTGAGCCGACGGCGTGATGGGACACGCGGAAGCGCCCGCCGCCGTCGGCCTTGCCGTGCAGCACCAGACGGGCGCCCGGCGGATAGCGGCCCACGAGCCATGGCTGGTTGAAGAACGTCGCCCTCATCGACCCCGTCTCGTCGAAAACGATCGCCTCCACCAGACCGCGCATCCCGCGCCGGCGCACCGGCCGGCTGACGATCGAGCGCACCTGCACCGCCACGGTCGCCTGCTCGCCCGCTCGCAACTCCGCCACCGTACGCGCCTCGCGATGGTCGCGCGGCATGTGCTCGAGCAGCTCCCCGACCGTGCTCAGGCCGAGCGTCGCCATCCCGTCGGCCGTCTTGCCGGCCGGAAGCTTCAGCGGCTCGCGCAGGCGCGAGGGCCTCGGCCAGCGCACGGGTGCGGCCAGCATCTCCCGCCAGCCGAGCCGCCGCGCTCCGGCAAAAGCGAGGGGACCATCGGTGGGGTCGTTACCGCAGGCACGGTCCTGCGCGGCGGTTACGGTTGCGTGTGGCATCTCCCGTGCGGGATGATGACCTGCCGGCCGGTCGCCTTCGAGGGCACGGAGTTATGTGCCCTCTTTATGAAATTCACTATCATATTTACGTTTTGTATAGCCGATAGTGGTTTCCGCAAAGTTGATGTCTCAACCGACGTCTCTAGGATGAACGCGGCAGGCCCACGCGTCCCTATCGAGAAATGTCCTGACTGTGCGCTACTCGGCAGCCAGCAGCCACCAGTAGGCGGGCTGTCCGCCCTCTCGCAACTCCAATTCGACCTGGCCGTCCATCAGCGCGCCGACCTGCTCCAGCTCCAGCGGCGCGCCCGCGCCCGCGAGCACGCTGATCAGCTCCGCGCCTGCCGCAAGCGCCCGCAGCACCGCGAGCAGCGTCTCGCGCGGCTCACCCCAGGCGACCACCTGCTCCTCCACGAACCCCACCGCCTCGCCCTCTCCAAAGCGGCCCTGCGCATCCCTGCGCGCCGCCTGCGCCACCGCGCCGGTGCGCAGCGCGCCGAGCGCTTCGTGCATCGCGCGCGCATTCTCGCGCACGCCGCGATCGCTCTGCAGCGCAACTGCCACCGCGAGGCATGCCTGCTGGCTTGTGGCAGGCACGACCAACACCTGCTTGTCCGACAGCTCTGCGGCGCGCTCGGCCGCCATCACCACGTTCGCGCTGCCCGGCAGCACGACAACCTCCTCAGCCGGCACCTCGTGGATGCCGGCGAGCAGCTCATATGTCGAAGGGTTCAGCGTCGGGCCGCCGTCGATCGTGTGCACGCCGAGCTCACGGTACATCTGCGTGAGCCCGGCGCCGTTGACCACCGCGAGCGCCCCGCAGCGCACGCGCGGCGGCGCACCTGCATCGCCGGCGGCGCTCGGCCCGGCGCCATTCGCCAGTCCGGCCCCCTGAAGGCGCTCCTCGCGCTCGGCTATCTGCACGCGCATGTCCGCCACATCCAGGCGCGACACCTCCCCCGCGCCGGCGAACAGGGCGGCGGCGCGCTCGGGCTCATCAGTGTGAAGGTGCACCTTGAGCGTCGTGGGATCGCCCACCACGAGCACCGAGTCGCCGAACGCCTCGAGCGCCTCGCTGAAGCGCGACGGAGCCAGATCGTGGCCGGTGACAGCGAAGTTGGTGCAGTAGCGGTACGTGCTGGAGCTGTGCTCGGGATGGGTGATCTTGGCGGGCGCATAGTGCTCGAGCTCGGGTGGCGCCTCATCGCGCAGCGCCGCCACCACTCCGGCGAAGATCACAGTCAGGGCGTGCCCGCCCGCATCCACGACGCCCGCATCGCGCAATGCCGCCAGCATTTCCGGCCCGCGCTTGACCGAGTCCGTGCCGGCCGCCACCGCGCACTCGAGCGTCTTTGCGATCGCGAGATCCTGCTCGCGCGGCTCGGTCGCGGGCCCGAGCCTGCCGGCGTCTTGACTGTGCGCCACATCGGCCATGATCCCGTGGGCCATCTCGCGCGCCACGGTCAGGATCGTGCCCTCGGACGGTTCGCGCACAGACGCGTAAGCGCGGTCCGCGGCATTTGCGAGCGCCGCGCCGATCAGTGTCGCGTCGATCAGCTGGCCTGGCCGGCTGACGAGCTCCTCGGCCGCGCCCCTGATCAGCTGGGAGAGGATCACCCCCGAGTTGCCTCTCGCCCCGAGCAGCGCGGCGCGCGCCACCGACTGCACGATCTCCTCACGTCCGATCTCGTCGATGGTCCTTGAGGAATCGCTGCCCTGCAGCCGGTCGAGCTCCTCCAGCACCGCCCTGAGCGTCAGCACCATGTTGTCGCCCGTGTCGCCGTCGGCGACCGGGAACACGTTCAGGTCGTTGACCTCCTCGCGACGGGACTCCAGGTGTGCCAGGGCACCGGCTACGGCGGCTCTGAAGCGGATCAGGTTGGTGTCAGTCAACGGCTCGAAAGACCTTCTTGATCCAACTACTGTGCCCGCAACCTCTTGCCGGCAAGCCATATACCATCACAACGTCCGGTCGCAACGCATCAAGCGCCTGTAGGGCCGAGAGGCAAGTCAGGCAAGGACGCAGGGAGCGAAGTGTGCTCCGCACACGAGTGACCGAGGACGCAGCATGACGCCGCCTATCGGCCCTACAGGGCCTTCGTGACCTTGCCGGCCTTCAGGCAACGGGTGCACACGTACACGCGACGCGGCGCCTTCCCAACACGAATCTTGACCTTCTGCAGGTTGGGATCGAAGCGCCGCTTGGTTGCGACCATCGAGTGACTGCGGCTGTTACCGAACGCGGGACCCTTCCCGCAGCTATGACATACCTTGGCCATGAGGGTGGGCAGTCTAGCCGCTCTCGCGCGGTGTCGCCAACGAGACAGCCTCCTCGACCGCATGGCCCGTGCGATTGGGGGTTTCGCTCACGCTCCGCGAGACTCCGCGACGAGGGCGTCCGATGTCGTGATGCTCCCGAGCTCGGCGCGCAACGCGGCCATCCTGAGTACCGCCTCGGCCGCATGACGGCCCTGGTCACGCTTTCCGCCACCTGAGCGCGCAAGCGCCTGCTCCATCGTCTCGCATGTGAGCACGCCGAACGCACACGGCACGCCCGTGCTGAGCGCCACCTGCTGGATACCGCGCGCCGCCTCGGCGCAGACGAAGTCGTAGTGGTCGGTCTCGCCGCGGATGACCGCTCCCAAGCACGCCACACCCGCGAAACGGCCCGACTTCGCCGCGTAGCCGGCCGCCAGCGGCAGCTCGAACGCTCCGGGCACGTCGAACACCTCGATGTCGGCGCCGGCCTGCGCGAACGCTTCGCGAGCGCCCCGCTCCAGGCGTTCCGCGAGATTTTCGTAGAAGCGCCCGATAACGATCGCGTAGCGCTCGCTCATCGCTTCTCCCGCTCAGATGTCGTCTTGTCGCTGTGTTTAGAGGCGATGTCGCCGCCGCGCCCGGGGGCAACGTCGCGGCTGCGCTCGGCATGCAGCAGCTCGGCGTCGAGGTTGAGTCCCTGATGGTGCAGGATGTGGCCCATCCGCTGCGCCTTGGTGCGCAGATAGGCCTCGTTGTGCTCGTTGGGCGCGTGCTCGATGGGGATCTGTGCGCTGACCGACAGCCCGTAGCCCTCCAGTCCCTTGATCTTCTTCGGGTTGTTGGTGAGTATCCGGATCGAGCTGAGGCCGAGATCCACGAGGATCTGCGCCCCGATCCCGTAGTCGCGCAGGTCCGCCGGCAGACCCAGGCGCTCGTTGGCTTCGACGGTGTCCAGGCCGTCCTCCTGCAGGCGGTAGGCGCGCAGCTTGTTGAGCAGGCCGATGCCCCTGCCCTCCTGGGAGAGATACAGCAGCACCCCCTCCCCCTCGCGCTCGATCATCGACAGCGCCGAGGCGAGCTGCTCTCCACAGTCACAGCGCAGCGAATGGAACACGTCGCCTGTGAGGCACTCCGAGTGCACGCGCACGAGCACGTCGTCGCGGCCTGCGACATCCCCCTTGACGAGCGCCACATGGTGCTTGTCGTCCACCAACGAGCGGTAGCCGACCGCCTCGAAGTCGCCGAAAGCCGTCGGCAGGCGCGTGGAGACGACTCGCTCGACAAGCCGGTCGTTGCGCCTGCGGTAGGCGATCAGGTCGGCGATCGTGATCATCTTCAGGTCGTGGCGCTCGCAGTAGCGAGTGAGGTCGCTCACGCGCGCCATTGAGCCGTCCTCGTTCATCACCTCGCAGATCACCCCGGCCGGGATCAGTCCGGCAAGCCGCGCCAGATCGACGCTCGCCTCGGTGTGCCCGGTGCGCTCGAGCACCCCACCGGCCTTCGCCTTCAGCGGGCTCACGTGGCCGGGCTGCACGAGATCCCCCGGTCGGCTCGCCGGATCGATCGCGACCTGCATCGTGCGGGCCCGGTCATGCGCGGACACACCGGTCGTGACCCCCTCGCGCGCCTCGATGGTGACCGTGAACGGGGTTTGCAGCGCCGACTCGTTCTTGGCGGTCATGAGCTCCAGCTCGAGCTCGTCACAGCGTTCCGGGGTGAGCGCGAGGCAGATCCACCCGCGCGCCTCCTTGGCCATGAAGTTGATCGCCTCGGGCGTCACGAACTGGGCGGCCATCACCACGTCGCCCTCGTTCTCGCGATCCTCGTCGTCGCAGACGACCACGATCTTGCCCTGCCTGATCTCCTCGATCGCCTCCTCCACGGTGGCGAATGGGGTCGTTGTGTTGGACTGGCTCATATACGGGCCTCCGCCTTCAAGAGTCGCTCTACGTGCTTGGCGAGGATGTCCACCTCGAGATTGACCCTATCCCCGATCCCCATCTCCCCGAGGTTCGTACGCCTCAGCGTCTCCGGGATCAGCGAAACGGAGAAGCCGCCGTCGTGAACCTCGCTCACGGTGAGACTCACACCATCCACGGCGACCGAACCCTTCTTGACTAGATAGTTAGTCAACTCGTGTGGGGCGTCAATCGAGACGATCCGCGCGAAGCCCTCCTCGCGCACGTCCTCGATCGTCCCGGTCCCGTCGACGTGTCCCTGCACGATGTGCCCGCCAAGTCGCCCGTCGGCTCGCAGTGCGAGCTCCAGGTTGACGGGCGAGCCGGCCTGCAGCCGCTCAAGCGAGGACCGCCTCAGTGTCTCCGCCATCGCCTGCGCGCAAAAGCCCCCTTCGTGCACGGCGGTGGCAGTCAGGCACACGCCGTTGACCGCCACCGAATCGCCCTCGACGAGCTCACCGGCGAGTCGCGTGGAGATCTCCAGCGTGGCGCCGTCCGCATCACGGTCGATGCTTCTCACGCTCCCGAGGTCGGCTATCAAGCCGGTGAACATCGGACGGTCCTCATCGTGGTGTTGTGCGATCTGGTCGTTGACTTGGTGTTGTACGGTCGGGCCGGCTACCACTCGCGCAGACGCGCCGAGATCAGCAGATCCTCGCCGACGCGGTCGCAGTCGAACGTGAGCGCCCGCAGCGCCTCGGAGATGCGCTCGACGCCTTCGCCCTCAAGCGGATCGCGCGCGGTACGCCCGCCGAGCAGGATCGGCGCGAGGAACAGGCGGATCTCGTCGATCTCTCCAGCGTCGAGGAACGCTCCCGCCAGATGCGGCCCGCCCTCCAGCAGCACCGAGGCGATCCCACTCGCGCCGAGCTGGTCGAGCGCCGAGCGCACGCGCGCGGGCTCGTTCTCCCCGGTGGCGACGAGCACCTGGGCGCCGGCGGCCTCCAGCGCATCGGTGTCCAAACGTGCGGCTGCACGCGACACGCACACCGTCAGCGGAACCCGGTCGGCGGCGCTCACGAGCTGCGAGAAGATCGGCAGACGCGCGAGCGAGTCGAACACCACGCGGCGCGGCTGGCGTGGAAGCTCCGCGAGGATCCCGTCGGGGCGCGCGGTCAGCTGCGGGTCATCCGCGAGGGCCGTGCCGATCCCGACGACCACCGCGTCCACCGATGCGCGCCAGGTGTGCGCGAGCAGACGACTTTCCTCGCCACTGATCCATTGAGAATCGCCGGCTCTCGTGGCGACCTTGCCGTCGAGCGTCATGGCCGACTTGAAGAGCACCCATGGGCGCCCGACGCGCGCGTGCTTGCGAAACGGCTGGTTGAGCAGCCGGGCGCGAGCGGCGAGCTCGCCGTCGGCGACGAGCACCTCCACTCCTTCGTCGCGCAGGATCCCCAGGCCGCGTCCGGAGGCCTTCTCCGTGGGATCGTCAGACGCCACCACCACACGTCCGATGCCGGCCTGCATGATCGCGTCCGTGCACGGTGGCGTGTTGCCTTCATGGCAGCAGGGCTCGAGTGACACGTACAGCGTGGCGCCGGTCAGGTCCGCCGTGCCGCATGCCTCGATCGCGTTGACCTCGGCGTGCGGCCCGCCGTAGCGCTCGTGCCAGCCCTCGCCGACGATCTCACCGTGGCGCGCGACAAGAGCTCCCACGAGCGGGTTGGGCTTCACCTCGCCGGCCCCCTGGTGGGCGAGCTCGATAACTCGCGCGAGATGTGCCCGGTCGGTGTCGGTGGTGATCGTCATGCGCTCATCCAGGATAGGCGCTCATGCCTCAAAGGCCACGAGCGCAGCGTCCGTTGCGTAGCCGGTATACGGTCATCTCGGGGCCGGGCCGCTCATAGGAGAGCGGGTAGTAGTCGAACGTCCAGTCGAAGTTAAACGCCGGCGGTGTGGCGCCCGGCGCATACGGCGAGACGTGGTAGGCCACTTCGGCCTGCGCGGCGAGCGCACGGTAGTAGGCGACGGCGAGCGGCGCCGCGCGGGGCTCCGCAAACGCCCGGCCCGACTCGGTCGAGCCGCTCACCACCCAACAGTAGCCCTGCCGCTCATACCACCCGATCAAGGCCGGGCTGAGCGTCGTCTCGTAGTCCTCCAGGGCAACGTTGTGGCTCGTTTGTGGGGCGAGGCGCCCGTCGGGCGCGATCACCGACCGTGTGGCCGGGTACTTCACCCACCGCTCCGTACGCGAGGTGCCCTCGCCTTCTTCGATCCACGACTTCAAGACGACCGGCTCGAGCACGATCCGAGCGCCGTGGGGCACGTGCGTCACCATCCAGGCGCGGATCAGGTTGCGTGTGTCCGCGCGTGCGAGCACCAGGTCGTTGTGCACGCTGTACACGAGTCCCTGAGCGACCAGCACGAGCGCCACGGCGAAGCTCGCGAGAACCCCGATGACCGCCGCCCGATGAGAGCGCGAACCGTCGTTGAGCGCTGCGGGACCCTTGGTCCCGTCTGCTCCCAGCTGCCCGCGTCGCTGCGCCCTTTCAGTCACAGCACCGACGAGCACATACGCGAAGTACGCCGCGAGCAGGCACGCGATCGGGAAGATCGGCAGGAGCCAGCGGCCGAAGTAGCGATCCTGCAAGCCCATGAACCCCAGGAACAGGATCGGCGCCGGCACGAGCAGCCAGCCGATGCGGGCGTCGCGACGCCAGATGGCGATCGCCCCGCCGAGGGCGGCGAGCGCAGGCGCCCACCCGAGCCCCCACGTGAACGACCACAGGTAGTACACGAGCCCACCCTGCTTGGGCGCGCCGAGCTTGCCCTGCGCTTCCTCGGAGAGGCTCGACTGGTGCACGAGTTCGGTGTGAAAGCGCTGGAAGTCAAGCAGCGCGTAGGGATTGGCGGCCAGGAACCCGCCGAGTGCGCAGCCGCCCGCGATCGCCACGCCAACCAGCACGCGGCGCCCGCCGGGGTGGGTGGGCATCGGGTGGGTGGACATCGGGTGGGTGGGCATCCCAATCAAAGCGAGGTAGTGCGCCGCAACCGCCGCCGCGAGCGGCACGAGCGCGATTCCGGCGGTGTACTTGCTCGCACAGGCGAGGCCGAGCCCGATCCCGGCAAGCGCGTAGTCGCGGTTGCGCCCGTGCCGCATGACGCCGGCGCTCCCGAGCAGCGAGAGCGTGAGCGGCAGCAGCGTGGCGGCGTCGTTGAGCGCGAAGTGCCCGTAGAACACGGGCAGGAACGCGACCGCCTCGAGCGTTGCGGCGAGGAGCCCCACACGTCGATCGAACAGGCGGGCGCCGAGCAGGTAGAGCATCCACACGGCTGCCGTGCCCAACAGCGCGACCGTTACGCGCGCCACCAGGTAGACGCGATCGGGGTGCAGCGCATATTCGCGCGTCACGCCGCGGCCGCCCCCGAACCACACGGCGAACACGAGGTGCAGAACGTAGGTGAGTGCGGGTGGGTTGACGAAGTAGTGCGGGTTCAGGCCGTGCGAGAACATTTCGACCGCCTTGGGGACGAAATGGCCGGCCTCGTCGATGTTGTAGATGTAGGGCAGGCCCTGCTTCACACCCCACAGGCGCAGGCCAAACGCGGTCGCGAGTACGACCGCGAGAACACACCAGGCCAAGCGTCGCGACAGTTGCGAGGAGTCGTCCCCGACGCTTACGTTCGGGATCGCGCGCACGCCGCGCCACGGCCATCGCGCGGAGCCCGAGGTGACCGAGCCGTCGCGGTGCTCAGCAGCTGGCATACACCGCGTAGTAGCGGCTGGTGTAGACGCGTTTGAAGCCTGCCAGCGGCACCTGGTCGCGCGGGTCGTCGCCGACGTCGACGATCGCCTCGACGAACACCGCTTCGCCGAGCGGATAGACGGCGACGCTTCCACTGCGTATCCGGTCCCGCAGCTGCGGGGCGCGCTTGAGGATGTCGGCGCTCGCCTGGCTGCGAGCCACGATGTCGCGCTGGCCGATGCTGTCGAGGATCCAGCGGGCGTCGGGGATGAGCTTGTTGTTCGGCAGTGACAGCAGCGGGCAGCGCTTCAGCTGCGCTTTCACCGCTGGGCTGTGAAGCGCAGCCGCAAGCCCCTCGTGGAAGTCCTCGTGGTAGGCGAGCGTGGTACGCAGGCTCGTGAGGCTGAGCGTGGTGGCCGCGGACGCCCCACCGTAGAGCACAAGCAGCGCGGCGCCCGCCATCCACACGCGCCGCAGGGCGGTCCCGCGCCGAAGCATCGACCAGCCGCCGACCGCCACCGCGCAGAACACGAGCATCACGACGGCGGCACCGATCATGTAGCGATCGACCACAGACGCCCCCGCGGCGCCCTCGGCTACGAACACGAACACGAGGCTCGCGAGCACCACGAGCGGCACAAGCACGCGTCGCGGTGTGAGCCATATCGCGATCAGCGCTCCGCCGATGCTGCCGAGCACCACAGGGAGCTTGTCGATCCGCACCGCATAGGACCAGGTCGAGGAGAGCACTTCCGAGAACCCCTGCGTGCGCCCGAGTTCGGCGGCCAGACCAGAGGTCGAGTGCAGCGAGTAGAGCGGGTTGCCGGTCACCACCGCGTCAACGCCGATCCACAGCACGGGCGCGATCGCAGCAAGGCCGAGGTAGCGCAGGCGGGTGCGGTTGTCGGCCGGGTGGGTGGGTATTCCTACACACCACAGCCAGTAGATGCCGCTCAGGACCCACGCGTCGGGGCGCAGCAGGCCGGCCGCCGCGAGCAGCGCGAACACGACCGGCCCACGCCGCGGGCGCTCGATCTCAAGCGCTGTGGCCCACACGACGAGCGCGACGTAGGAGATGTCGAGGTAGCCCTGCGCGGCTAGGTTCTCAACGAAGAAGCGGCTCAAGACGAGCAGCCCGGCGACCGCGCCGACGACCGGGCCGAAGCACAGCCGCCCAAGCCGGTAGACGCCCGCCACGAGCGCCACGAACGAGGCGATCGACCCGAGCACCATCAGGCGGGCGCCCCCCTGCCCGACGATCGAGCAGAGCGCCCCGAAGGCGATCGCGAGCGGATGCTCGGTCGGACCGCGATAGACGCGGAAGTCGGGCATGTGCAGGTGGAGCAGGTCGCGTCCCCACAGCAGCGCGTAGAAGGAGTCATAGGTGGGATAGGTGGGGAACGCGAAGTAGCCGACGAGCGCCAGCACGCACATCGCCGCGAACGCGAGCTTCGCCCACCGCGAGGCAGGTATCGCACGCAATCTCCGTAGCTGAATACCCCCCGACTCGGGCGGGTGGGGCCTAATCAACGTTGCGTTTGCCATCGGCCGTAGAGCCTAGAGAGATAGGCTGTCGTCGGTGAAGCGCCTTTCCCTTTCCCGGTGCCGGGCCCCCTTGGGGGGCCGCAACTCGAACTAGGCTGTCGTCGGTGAAGCTCATCATCCAGATCCCCTGCTTCAACGAGGCGGAGCAGTTGCCGCGGACGCTCGCGGACCTCCCCCGCGAGGTGGAGGGCTTCGACGCGGTGGAGTGGTTGATCGTCGACGACGGGTCGACCGACGATACGGTCGCGGTGGCGCGCGCGCACGGCGTCGATCACGTCGTGCGGCTCACAAACAACAAGGGGCTTGCGGCCGGCTTTCAGGCGGGACTCGACGCGTGCCTGAAGCTCGGCGCCGACGTGGTCGTGAACACGGACGCCGACAACCAGTACTACGGGCAGGACGTCGTCAAGCTCGTGCGGCCGATCCTCGAGGGTCGCGCGGACATGGTGGTGGGCGACCGCGAGGTGACCAACATCGAGCACTTCTCGTGGCTGAAGAAGAGCCTGCAGCGCCTCGGCTCGTGGGTGGTGCGCCAGGCGTCCTCCACGAGCGTGCCCGACACGACATCTGGCTTTCGCGCCTACAACCGCGAGGCGGCGATCCAGATGCTCGTTGTCTCGAAATTCACCTACACCCTGGAGACGATCATCCAGGCGGGCAAGCAACTCGTCGCGATCGATCATGTCCCGATTCGCACGAACCCCCAGACGCGCGAGTCACGCCTTTTCCCGTCGATGGGGGCATATGTGCGGCGCAATGCCATCTCGATCTTCCGCATCTACGCGCAGTACGAGCCGCTGCGGGTGTTCTGGAGCCTCGCCGCGCTGATCGGCCTCGTCTCGCTCGCGGTGTGGATCCGCTTCGTGGTGGCCTACGCGGAAGGGAACGGGAAGGGGCACGTGCAGTCGTTGATCCTCGGCGCCGTGCTGTTCATCGCGGCGGTGGTGTTGTGGGCGCTGGGGGTGATCGGCGACCTGCTCGCCGCACAGCGCGTGATGACGCAGAAGACGTTCGAGCGGGTGCGCCGGATCGAGCTTGAGCTCGGGGTGGAGCCGTCCCACTATGAATCGAATCCCGCCCACCCGGCGCCGCGGCGCGACCCCTCGGCGAGCAGACCGGCGCCGCTTGCGAGCGACGGGGCCCCAACCGAGGAGACGGTCGAGGAGACGGTCGAGGTATGAGCACCGGGGTCACAGTCTCCGACGACGGGATCGTCACCGGTAACACCTACGACAAGTACGGCTCCACCAATCCGCTCGTGCGGCGCATGATGGACGGCTTCGAGCGGACGCTCGAGGAGTTGTTCACGGCCGCAGACCCCCGTTCGCTGCTCGACGTGGGATGTGGGGAGGGCGTGCTCGTGCACCAGTGGGCGCAGCGGCTCGGCGAGGCCCGCGTCGTGGGGATCGATCTCGAGGAGCCCTCGATCCAGGCGGGCTGGGAGCAGCGCCAGGCGCCGAACCTGGAGTACCGCGTGATGCGCGCCGAGAACCTGCCATTCGCCGACAATGAGTTCGACCTCGTAACGGCGATCGAGGTGCTCGAGCACGTCCCCGACCCCGAGCACACACTGGCGGAGATGGCGCGCTGCGGGCAGCGCCATCTGCTCGTGTCGGTTCCGCGCGAGCCACTGTGGCGGATGCTCAACATGGCGCGCTGCGCGTACTGGTCGGCGCTGGGCAACACCCCGGGGCATCTCAACCACTGGTCCAAGCGCTCGTTCGTGAAGTTGCTCTCGCGCTATGGGGAGGTCGTGGAGGCACGCTCGCCATTCCCCTGGACGATGCTGCTTGTCCGCGTCGGGTGAGCGGCCCGAGGCGGCGCACAGTGCTGCCGTGACCGGGCGATCGACCGCGACCGGCCAGAGCACGGGCGCCGAAGCGGCGGCATCCCGCGAGAAGCCGGTGCGTTCCTATGGCAGCGGGGCGCGCTTGCTCTCGGTCGGCATCGCCTGCACCGGCGTTCTCACGTTCGCCTACTTCTCGATCGCAAGCCACGTGCTCGGGGAAGTGCAGGCCAAGCGTGTGGACCTGCTGTGGTCGATCATGTTCGTGATCATCTCGGTGATCTACCGGCCGATCGAACAGTTGCTCTCGCGCACGATCGCCGACCGCCGTGCGCGCGGGCACGCCCAGCATTCCGTGCGCGTCCCGATCGCGATTCAGGCCGGGTTCGCGCTCACCTTCCTCATCGTCGCGCTGACACTCTCAAAAGAGCTGATCGACAACGTGTTCGGACACTACTCGGCCATGTACTACGTGCTCGTGGTCGGCACGCTCGCATACGCCGCCAGCTACTTCGCGCGCGGCTGGCTGGCCGGTCACGAGTACTTCGGGCTATTCGGCGGCCTGGTGCTGATGGAGTCGCTCTCGCGTCTGTGCTTCGCGCTGGCGGTGGCGCTCGGCATAACGAGCGGCCAGACGGCGGTGGCGCTCGGTATCGCCGCGGCCCCTTTCGTCTCGCTGGTGGTGGTGCCCGCGGCGTTCGCGCGGACTGAGGCCCACCCACCCGAGCAGCACGGCGCGCCGGAGATGGAGGAGCTCGACGCGGCCCTGGCCGGACCGGGAACCGAGGGGGTCGAGGAGGCGGTCGCCGCCGATGAGCTCTCGCTGCGGCGCGGGTCGGGCTTTGCCTTCGCCGTCTCGGGCGTGATGCTCTCAGAGCAGACGCTGCTGAACGCGGCCGTGCTCACCGTCGACGTGACGTCCGTCAACGTGGCGCTCGCGGGAATCGTCTTCAACGTGCTGCTGATCGCGCGCGCGCCGCTACAGCTCTTCCAGGCGATCCAGACCTCGCTGCTTCCCCATCTGACGGGCCTCGAGGCGACCGAGGGACACGAGGCGTTCGCACGGGCGATCCGGGTGACGGTGCTCGCGATCGCGGCGTTCGCGGGAGCGGTGGCGCTCGGCCTGCTGGCGATCGGACCGCCGGTCATGAAAGCGCTGTTCGGCCAGTCCTTCGAATACGGCCGTGTGGGTCTCGCGCTGATCGGGCTCGGCATGGGCATGCACCTCACCTCCGGGGCGCTCAACCAGGCAGCGCTTGCCCGCAACCAAGCCCGCACGGCGGCCGGTTGCTGGATCGTCGCGGCCGTCGTGTTCGTCGCCTGGATGCTGACGCCCCTGGTCGCAGAAGAACTGCTGCGCACCGAGATCGGCTACCTCGGCGCGACGAGCCTGCTCGCGCTGATGCTCGGCGTCGTCTACAGGCGCGGCACGCCCGCGCGTCAGAGCGCTCCGGCGGCCTCGGCGATCGCGCGGTAGGCGCCGGCGGGGTCTGGGGACCCGAACACGGCCGAGCCGGCGACGAGGAGGTTGGCGCCCGCCGCTCGGCATGGGGGCGCGGTGCGCGGGTCGATCCCGCCGTCGACCTGCAGCGCGGCGCCATCACCGAGGATGTTCCGCAGACGCTCGACCTTCTCGAGTGAGTGCTCGATGAACGGCTGTCCTCCCCATCCGGGGTTGACGGTCATGCACAGGGCGAGGTCGATCACGCCTGCCACCTCGGCGAGCGCGCCGACGGGCGTGGCGGGGTTGATCGCGACGCCGACGCTCGCGCCGCTCTCGCGTACCAGGCTTGCGGTGTAGGCGACATGCGGGGTGGCCTCGGCGTGAAAGGTGACCGAGTGGGCGCCCGCCTTGACAAAATCATCGACGTGGCGCTCGGGACGCTCGATCATCAGGTGCACGTCGAGCAGGCCCCCGACCTGCTCGACCTGTTCGCGCAGCGCGGCGACCACGAGCGGTCCGATCGTGATGGGCGGGACGAAATGGCCGTCCATCACATCGACGTGGATGACGCGCGCGCCGGCGGCGAGCACCTCGGCGACCTGCTCGCCCAGCCGCGCAAAGTCGGCCGACAGGATCGACGGCGCCACACGCACATCGCGCAGGAGATCTCCTCTGGACACGCTCAGATCCTTTCAGCCGACGCCCTCATATGGGTGTCAGCATGGAATCGCCGCAGTTATTGCACTTCAGAATGGCCGTTGAGGACATCCGCACGATCGTGGAGTGCTCGCCACAGTTGGGGCACACCGAGGAGAGCTCGAAGCGGTGCAGGCAGTAGACGCAGCGGTATCTCCCGGGGAGGTTTGTGGGGCGCAACCAGGGCTCGGCGCAGTTCGGGCACAGCGGCCCGAGATCGACCGGGTCTTTCGCCGGGGTGGGATGCCCGTCCTCCATCGCTCAGAGCCTACCCGGAGACGGCTCGCCCATTCGCCGCATCCGTGCGATGAAGAAGCCGGCGGTGTGGTCGCGGTGAGGCATCGTCAAGAGGACCTTCGGCGCTCGCGGATGGGTATGGATTTGCTGTTCGTTGCAGAGGTCATCGAGCACGAAGTGGGAGTTCAGATCGAGGAACCGCTGCACCTGGAGCTCGTTCTCGGCTGGGGAGATGGTGCACGTGGAATAGACCAGCACGCCGCCCGGACGGAGCGCGCGGGCGCCCGCCGTGAGGATCGCGGCCTGAGTTTCCGCCATCTGGGACACCTGCTCCGGTGTGACGCGCCAGCGCAGGTCGGCGCGCGCCTGCAGCGTGCCGAGTCCCGAGCATGGTGGATCGACGAGCACCCGGTCGAACACGGCCCCCTCGGACCGAGGCAGCGCGGCGTCGGAGATCTCGACGCGCACGCTCCCGGCGTGCAGGCGCCGCGCGGTGTCTCGCAGCTCGGCGGCCCTTGCGCGGTTGCGCTCCACCGCCAGCACTTCGCCCTCATCGCCCATGAGCGCGGCCATGTGCGTGCTCTTGCCGCCGGGGGCGGCGCACAGGTCGAGCACTCGCTCGCCCGCTTGCGGGTCAAGGACGCGTGCGACGAGCATCGCCGCGCGTGACTGGGCGAGGATGGCGCCCGTGCCCCAGGCGCTCGAGCCGTGCAGGTCGAACGGGCCGTCGAGCACGAGCGCCTCTCCCAGCTCGGGGTCGGTGTGCGTTGGCACTTGGAGCTCGCGAGCGACGCTCGCGGGATCGGCGCACAGCGTGTTGACCCGCAGCGCAAGCTCACCCGGCTCGTTGTCATAGGCCATCAACGCCCGGGCGTCCTGCGCGCCGAGCTCCTCCCACCACAGGCGCGCGATCCACTCCGGGTGGGAGTGGGCAACGGCCGCCTGCTCGGGCGTGTCCTCCCCCAGGTTGCCGAGCAGCGCCTCGGCTCCCTCGCGCGCCGCCCGGCGCAGAACCGCGTTCACGAGACCGTGGCCGGCGCCGGGGCTCGCCTTGGCGAGCTCGACCGCGTCGGCGACGACCGCCCGATCGGGTGCGCCGCTGAGGTACAGAAGCTCATACAAGCCGAGTCGCAGCGCGGCCGTCACCGGCGCGTCGAGGCGTGCCACGGGCCGCTCGGCAAGACGCTCAACCACGTAGTCGAGCGTCGCGCGGCGCTGGATCGCGCCGTAGGTGAGGCGCATCGCCAGCGAGCGGTCGCGCGCGTCGAGCTCCCGTGCCTCGGACTGCAGGGCGCGATCGGCATACGCGCCGCGCTCGAACACGCGTCGCAGCACGGCATACGCGCAGCGCCGCGCGGGGGCGACAGCTACTGGTACTGATGACATGCGTCGCTGCAGCTACCAGTCCCAGCGCACACTCAAGAGCTCTCCTCGAGGCGGTTTGGGCAGATCGAGATCGAAGACGAACCGGCCGCCTTCCTTGGTGAGGCGATCGGTCCAGTCCTCGGTTACGTCGGTGCTTTCTCTATGCAACTTAATCTTTCGCGGAGGCCGATCGAGTGGAAACCGTATCTTGACCTTGGATCGGCGGGTGTCCTTGTCGATCTTCAACTCTATCCACTCGTGAGCAGCACCGAACGCATCGGTGACGGTACGGTCTGATGCGAGCGTTGTTTCCTCCCCTCGTTGCCTGTAATCCGGCAAGGCCACGATGGCGTATCTCTGAGAACCGTGCTGTCCAGTAAAGATGTGTTTGCCGTACGCCGGGTCGTATGCGTGAAACTGATCCCCATCGCCCCAGGCGTAGTCGACGATGACGATCGTCTGGTAGTTAAACCTGACCGTCTGGCGCTTTGTGACTACCGCAGTGTCGGCTCGAGGGGTCTTCAGATTCCAGATCGTCTCATCTTCGAGAAGCGCATAGGGACCGTCGAACAGGGTGCGCTGCCGCAGTGCGTACAAGAAGACCGCCGCCAGCGCGACGAATATCGCAGCAAAGACAATCGCGCCGGCGATCACGTTTACGACTACCGCGAACAGACTGCCGAGGAAACCCACCAGCGTTATTGCCGCGGTAGCCCGCGGCTTCGCAAGCGCTTGGTCGACCGCCTCGCCAAGCGCCCTTTCAAACGGCCGGCTCACTCGGCGAACTCTACGGCACGTATGTGGTTAAGCGACGGGTCGCTACCCGCCGTTGCCGCCATTGCTGGAGCCGCCACCGGTCATGCCGAAAAGCATAGCACTTCGCAAGGCGCCCTTCGACCAGATGGAACTCCGCGGGCCGGAACACGGTCACCGCCCCACCGCATCAGCCCCCGGCCAGGCCATGTCCCCGCAGATATGCGGCGGCGTCCATCGGCCGCTTGCCCGGAGGCTGGACGACAAGCAGCTCGAGCGTGCCGGGAGCGCACGCGAGCAACAGGCGCTGCTCGCTCGCGTAGACGCCCTCGCCGGGCGGGGTGTCGGGCGAGGCGAGCGCCGCCCGCCGCACCCCGAGCAGCGTCCCGCCGGACAGCGCGACGCGCGCGCCGATGTGCGGGTGAAGAGCGCGCACGACCCGCTCCAGCTCGACCGCGGGCCGCGCAGGATCGAGCAGACGGTCGGACGGGCCGATCTTCTCGGCGTAGGTGGCGTTCTGCTCGTCCTGCTCGGCGAACACCAGCGGCTCACCGCGTTCGATCGCGCCAAGCACACTGACGAGCAGCTTGCCGCCCGCACGGGAGAGCCGGGGCGCGAGCGACCCGTACGTGTCCGTCGGTTCGATCGGCTCGCGTGCGGAGAGGCACACGGGCCCGCTGTCGAGGCCCGCGGTGAGACGCATGATCGATACGCCCGTCTCGGCGTCTCCGGCGATGATCGCGCGCTCGATCGGCGCCGCCCCGCGCCAGCGCGGGAGCAGCGAAGGGTGCACGTTGAGCATCTCGTGGTCGGACAGCAGCGGCTCGGAGATGAGCGCCCCGAATGCGCACACGACGACCGCGTCCGGCGCGGCGCTCGCGATGCGCTCTCGGGCAGATGGTTCGTTGACGCTCTCGGGCTGTGCGAGCTCGATTCCGAGCGTGCGAGCGGTGTTTGCGACGGGCGGGGCGTGCAGCCGTCTGCCGCGTCCGGCCGGTCGGTCTGGGCGCGTGATGACGAGCGAGGGGCGGTGCTGGCCCACCACCGGCTTCGCCGGCGGTGCCGTCGATCGGTCCGAACTGGAGGGGTCGCCCGCCAGGCGCTCGAGCACGGCGGAGGCGAACTCGGATGTGCCGAGGAAGACGGTGCGCACGGGTCCCGGCAGCCTATCCCCCTGGTCCCGTGTGTCGCCGGTGCAGCGGATCGCGGGCGCGATGCGCGGGGCCAGGCTACGCCGCGCTTGCGGCGGTGACCGCTTCGCGCATGGCGCGCATCGCCTGCTTGCGCAGCTCGCGCGGGATCCGGTCGAGGATCAGGATGCCGTCGAGATGGTCGATCTCGTGCTGGATGACGCGCGCCTCCAGGCCGTCCGCCTCCACGACGATCTCCTTGCCCTCCACGTCGCATGCCCGCACCCGCACCTGCGAGGGCCGTTCGACGTCGACGTGCACCCCCGGCAGGCTGAGACAGCCCTCCTCGAGGGTTTCGAGCTCCTCGGCGGACCACTCGATCACGGGGTTGACGAGCGCGGTGAGCGGATCGTCGCTGTAGGCACGGTAGACGAGCACACGGTGCAGCACCCCGAGCTGCGTCGCGGCGAGGCCGATCCCGAGCGCGTCGTGCATGAGCTCCCCCATCCGCTCGACCTCGGCGGCCAGCGCGTCGTCGAAGCGGTCGACCGGGAGCGCGGTGGTGCGCAACACGGGGTCGCCGAACTTGCGCACGTGGCGCAGAGCCGTGTCGCGGCGTGCCCTCGTCTCGGGGTCCAGCTCGGCTACGGTCGAGGCGCCCTCCTCGGGCTCCACCTCGGCGTCCATGACCTCTTCGTCGCTCACAGCCGCAAAGTCTAGTTCCCGGCTTGCGGCTACTGCGGATCGACGTCCACGCTGAAGTTCACGCCGGCGTGCCCGCGTGCCTCCGCCGTGTGCCGAACCGCCGCGCCGACGCTGCGGATGACCGCTGAGCGGCTCTCCGGGGGCGCCTTCACCACCAGCACCTGACGCTCGCGGCCACGCAGGCGAAACAGACCCGCCGGGCCGAGAACGCTGCCCCCGAAGCCCGCGAGGCCGGCGCGCACCGCGTCGGCGGCGGCGCGTGCGCGGGATGACTCCTCTGCGGCGCACACGATGCGGATGAGGCTCGAGAAGGGCGGGTAGCCGAGCGCCCGGCGGCGCTGCAACTCGCCGGCGAGGAAGCCGTCGCTGTCGTGCGCGGCGGCGTGCACGATCGACCGGGCCTGCGGCGCGATCGTCTGCACGAGCACGCGCCCGTCTCCTCCGCGTCCGACGCGTCCGGCGAGCTGTGTGACGAGCGCGAACGTGCGCTCCTCGGCGCGGAAGTCGGGGAAGCGCAAGGTCGCGTCGGCGTCGAGCACGACACCGAGCGTTACATCCGCGAAATCGTGACCCTTGGCGACCATCTGCGTGCCGATCAGCACGCCCGCGGGGGCCGCCTCGAAGCGGCTGAGCAGGCGACCGACGCCGCCGCCCGCGCCCGAAGCGCCGCTGACCGTGTCGGCGTCCAGTCGGAACACCTCGAACTCTCCATCGTCGAGCGCGGCGCTGAGATCGTGCTGGATTCGCTCGGTGCCGGCGCCGTGCCTGGCCACCGACATCGACCCGCACGCGCAGCGGCTCGGAGCGGGCTCGTGGTGGCCGCAGTGATGGCAGGCCACGATGCCGCCGGCGCGGTGCAGCACGAGCGCAACATCACACTGCGGACACCCCCACACGCGCCCGCACGCACGGCAGGTGAGGAAGTTCGACCAGCCGCGGCGGTTGAGCAGCACGATCGCCTTGCCGCGCGAGGCGCGCACGTCCGCGAGCGCCTCGACGGTGAGCGGGTGCAGACCGTGCGTCTGCTTGCACATGTCGAGCACCGTGACCTGCGGCAGCGGCCGGCCGTCAACCCGCTTGGAGAGTCGCAGCACGCCGGTCGCGTCGTGGACGCTCTCCGGGCGCGGGGTGGCGCTGCCGAGCAGCAGGAGCGCGCCGCAGTCGCTTGCGCGGCGGGCGGCGACGGTGCGCGCGTCGTAGCGCGGGTCGCCCTCGTGCTTGTAGGAGGAGTCGTGCTCCTCGTCTACCACGATCAAGCCGAGCCGCTCGATCGGGGCGAACACGGCCGAGCGCGGCCCGACGCACACACGCGCCTCGCCGACGCGCAGGCGACGCCACTCCTCGCGACGCTGGGCGACCGTCAGGCGCGAGTGAAGGACGGCGACCGTGTCGCCGAAGCGCTCGACGAAGCGCCCGACAATCTGCGGCGTGAGAGCGATCTCGGGGACGAGCACGATCGCGCCGCGACCGCGCTTCAGCGTCTCGGCGGCGATGCGCAGGTAGACCTCGGTCTTGCCCGACCCGGTGATCCCGGCGAGCAGCCGCGTCTGCGTCACCTTGCCCGAGAGCGCATCGGTCAGCTCAGAGAGCGCGGCGGTCTGCTCGACGGTGAGCGCGGGGGGCTGCGCGGTGCGCGTGCCAACCTGGATGTGCTCGGGGCGCGACGGCGCGAGGCGGCGTTTGCGCCCGCTCAGACGGCGCGTGGCCGCGGGCGGCAGCACCAGCGCGAGCGCACGGGCAAGCGTGGAGCAGTACTCCTCGGCGAGCCACTCGGCGAGCGCGACGAGATCGATGGGGACGCCCAGCTCGAGCGCTCGCAACGGCGGGAGCAGCTTCTCCTCGGAGATCTCGCTGTGGTCGGCAAGCGCCGTGACCACCCCGAGGATCTCGCGCCGCCCGAACGGGACGACGAGCATCGAGCCGACGGTCACCTCGCCGGCGAGCTCCTGCGGCAAGCGGTAGTCGAACGGCCCGCGCAACGCGCGGGCCGTTGTCATCGGCTCGACCTGGGCGATCGCGGACGGGGGGGCGGGCATCGGGCGGGTGGGCACCCCATCAAACTAGACGCGGCACCGGACCACGCCGAGCGGCCCGGCGTGGTGGGAGGGCGGGATGGCGGCTACGTCAGGCGGTCGCGCCGGCAGGCGAGAGCCCGGCGGCAGCGCGCAGCGCCTCGGCCTTGTCGGTCTTCTCCCACGTGAAGTCGTGGTCGTCGCGACCGAAGTGGCCGTAGGCGGCTGTCTTCTGGTAGATCGGGCGGTGCAGTTTGAGCTCCTCGCGGAAAGCGCCGGGACGCAGGTCGAAGCGCTCGTCGACGAGTCGCGCGATCTGGCCACGCCCGATCTTCTCCGTGCCGAAGGTCTCGACCATCACAGATACGGGATGCGCCACCCCAATCGCGTAGGCGACCTGCACCTCGACGCGGTCTGCCAACCCGGCGGCGACGAGGTTCTTGGCGACCCAGCGCGCGGCGTAGGCGGCCGAGCGGTCGACCTTCGAGGGGTCCTTACCTGAAAAAGCGCCGCCGCCGTGGCGAGCCATGCCGCCGTAGGTGTCGACGATGATCTTGCGTCCGGTGAGACCGCAGTCGCCCATGGGCCCGCCGATCACGAAACGACCGGTGGGGTTGACGAGGAAGTTCTTCATCAGCTTCTTCTCGTCGTAGAGCTCGGCGGGCAGCACCGGGTGCAGCACGTGCTCGAACAGGTCCGGCTTGATGAGGCTCTCGGCATCGATGCCGTCGGCGTGCTGAGTGGAGATCAGGATCTTTTCGATCTCCACCGGCCGTCCGTCCTGGTAGCGCACGGTGACCTGCGTCTTGCCGTCGGGGCGCAGGTAGGGGAGCACCTCGCCCTTGCGCACCTCGGCGAGCCGCTTGGCGAGCTTGTGGGCGAGCGCGATCGGAAGCGGCATCAGCTCCTCGGTCTCGTTCGAGGCGTAGCCGAACATCATCCCCTGGTCGCCCGCGCCGGCGATGTCGAGCTCGTCCTCGTCGGCGGGGTCGTGACGCGTCTCATACGCCGCGTCGACGCCCTGGGCGATGTCCGGTGACTGCTTGTCGATCGCGTTGATGACCGCGCATGTGTCGCAGTCGAAGCCGTAGGCGGCGTTGTCGTAGCCGATCCGGCGAACCGTCTCGCGCGCGACTTCCTGGATGTCGACGTAGGTGTCGGTGGATATCTCGCCGGACACGACGATCAGGCCCGTGTTGACGAGCGTCTCGCANNGCTCCACGGTCGAGGCTTGAAGTTGCGCAGAAGTGTATGCGTTAAGACGAGCCGGAATCTCCGATCGAGATTTTCCCGCCGGGCGGCTCGGGGGACAGGGCGAGCTCGATCGAGAGGGGCGCTATGCCACCCGTGTGCGGGTGCGCGTGTCCGTGCGGGTGCCACGCTCGACGAAGTCGATGATGAGCG
>PLYX01000014.1 GCA_003151895.1 Solirubrobacterales bacterium | reverse complement strand
AACTGGGACATCGGCATAATTCGTGGGCTCGACCCCCTCGGCCGTCACGAACGTCCACAGCGCCGGGTAGATCTTCAGGAGGTTGTTGGCGAAGCGGCGGTGCAGACGGGTGCGCTTGCTCTTGCGCGCGGCCTGCTCGAGCAGCACGCGGAACTCACTCTGGATCGGCGCCATCTCGCAGGTGAGCCGGGCACGGTCTTGGTGCTCATCAAAGGCGTGCCACGCGTCGAACAGGCGTCCTGTGAGCGCAAGGCCCCGTTCTCCGAACTGCTTCTGCAGCGCAAGCCCCTCTGAGTGGCGACGAAAATCTCTCTGCAGGTGCGACCAGCATGCCTGACGGCATTCGGGGTCCAGATGGTCATAGGCCCACCAACGATCCGAGCAGACGATCCCCGGGAAGTCCTCTCCGATGAGCTCGGTGAGGCGGTCGCGATGACGGTCCTCTGCGATCCGGAATATCGCTGCGTCGGGTGTGGTCGCGGTCCATAGCGTGCGGCCCTCACCAGCGGTCCTCCAGCCGGTCTCATCGAGGTTGACCGCCGATGATGAGAGCACCGAGGCGGTCAGGAGTTCGTGGGGCCCAGCCAGCGCCACCGCCGCACGCTGGCAGATTTGGTCGACCGCCCCAACCGAGAGCCCCAGCCCGAACAGCTCGCGCGCGAGCTCTGACATGTCCCTGCGCGAAACACGATTCCTGGCGGTCATGCTGATGACCGCCGCCGCCAAGCACGGGCCGAACGCCGACCCGGCTACCTCAGCGGGCAACGTCGCTCTCGTCCGCCTGTGACAGTCAGGACAGCGCAACCGGTGCGTGCGGTGCTCGAAGTAGACGACCGCGATCGGTGGCAGCTCGGCCACCTGGTGGCGCCCCGGACGCCGCGAGGGCACCTTCTCACCACCAGTGAACTCGTGCCCGCAACCACCGCACTCCTCGGGATAGTGGTTGACGATCTCCTTCATCTGATCCTCGCCTAACAGCTTGCGTCCCGCCCCCCGATGGCCCGGCTGGCCACCCGCCGTGCGCGCAGCACCCTTTACCAGCAACTCCTTCGCCTTGGCCCTGGCCTCGGCGCGACGCTGCTGACGTGTCTTGGGCGGATCGGAAGAAGGCGGCTTGGAGCTCGTGCGCGAATCCGCCCGCGTCCGCTCCTCCAGCCGAGCGATCCGATCCTCCAGGCGAGCCACCTGGCGCTCATAGCGCGCCGTCAGCTGGAGCAAGAACTCGACGCACGCCTCACGACCAGCGTCGTAGATGGCCTCCGCCTCAGCGCGCTCCACACCCCAAGGGTTCGACGCCACTCCGCGCAGCCCTCGCCGACATCAACCACAGCCCCGGCCCCTCCTCGTGGCCGGGGACTGAACGGTTACTCATTTAAGCAACCTCACCGGACGGAACGACCCCCATCTATGCGGTGGATTCAGGCTGAGTCGTAGACGCTCGGCGGCCACGTGCCGGCGGCGAGCTTCGCTTCATCGCTCTCGTGCAGTGGCAGATCGTCAGGGTTGACGGCCGCTCGTCCCCAGTAGGCGGCGAGCTTGACCTCGAGCTGACGGCGTGCGGGTGGCCGGAGCTGCGCCACGCGCCGCGGTGGATCGCGCAGCAGCTCATCGGAGACGAAGCGCCCAAGAGGGCACGCATATCAGGGCGCTGAATCGAGCCATGCGCGGACGTGTCATAGAGGAAATCTAGGTGTCGTAGTCCTCATAGAAGTCGCGAGGGTCGATGTCGTCGATCGCGATGATCTCATCGACGGCCATAGCCGCGACGGCGATTGCGCTGCTTCTTCGCTCATGTCGATCCTCTGTGCGCGCCTGCTGAAGGTAATACTCCGTCAGCAAATCCCACAGCCGTCCGCTCGCGTGGGCGCGAAGACGTTGGGGAGCCACGTTGTTGAGGTCGAAGGAGATAATCCGTAGGACCTCGGGGTCATCGAGTGGTTCATCCAGCAGGCCCAAGAACGCCGCACCGACGTCCAGGACCCGCTCGCGAACTTCCCTCCACATCGGATCCTCTGTTGGATCGGCTTGGTGGTCTGAAAAAACTTGGCGCGTATCCGTCCTTGGCGACCTCGTGAGTCCTCACGCATTCCGGGCGATCGCCGACCCGACCGTGAGGCTCGAGGAGTCAATGGCCACTAGGTCGCCAATCAAGCGGTGGCACGTAATCCAGGTCTAACGGCCGGTGGAGACCACGATGCGTACCTTGGAAAGGGGGAAAAGGTGGGAGTGAGCGTGTGAGCCCAGGGCGACAACTCGTCCACGCCGCACGTGACGGCTGTGCGCGTGGACGACGACGGCGCCGCAATCCGCCGCGGCGAGGAGATGCTTGACGCGGCCCACGGTAGCGCCCGATCCGATGGCAGGAACGATGCACTCCCGACCTGCGGAGACGAGGATGATCACGGGCGCGCCCGTGGCAAGTTTCGTGCCGATCGCCGGGCTGAGGTTGAGCACGCCGCCACGGCCGACACGCGAGCTCGCCGCGTAGTGGACGGCGCCAGTGGAGCAGGACGCGGCCGCGATGCTCTGCTCGACGCTTGCGAGCCTCGCGCCCAAGTGGAACCCGGGCACGACGCACGGCGGTGGCGGCGGGATGACGCTCTGTTGTGCGCTCGCGCTCGCCTCCGGCGGGGATTCCGAGCTCGGGTACTCGAAGTACGCGCAGTAGAGGTAGACGCCGGGTGAGCTCAGGGACTCGTTCTTCGTTTCCGTGAACGGGCCGCCCGTGACGCTCCAGACGTCAAGAATCGTGTTCGAGCCTGACGCGCGACCAGCCGCCGCCGCGTTCGCCGGGCACCCGTCGCCCGTGTTCGGCATCACGTACTCCCACACTGCCCGTTCCGTCTCCGCCTGCGCCGTCGTCGAGACCTGGAAAGTCTGCTGCGCCAACACCGTCGCCGGCACGCTGATCGAGAGCGAGAGATGGGGCGCGCGGACCGTGAGCGTCGTTTCCGCGAACGCCAGCACTTCTTCCGGGCCCGTGCTCACCCACGCGCAAAGCTTGTACGTGCCGGCTGCCTGGAACGTCCAGTTCCGCGAGTAGTGGACCGGGTTCGTTTCCGTGGTAACGCCTTCGTCGAGCACGCCTTCGCCGCGGTCGGCCTGTGCGTTTGCGCCACAGCCTTCCCCGCCTGTGGGCTTGACGTGCAGCCTGAAAAAGTCGTTCCCGCCGTTAGTGACGACCGCACCCAGCTGCGTCGTGATCGACTCCACGGGTTCCACGGCGCCGCGCGTCAGTTCGATCGTCGGCGCCGCGAACGCGGTCGCGGCGCAGCTGATAGCCAGGAGGACACCCGCGGCAGCGGCGAAGGCGACGATCGACGGCTTGCGAAAACTAAGCATCAACGCTCCTCTTCCGGGTCGGATCACACGGCTACGGGCACGGGTCAACCAGGGCGCATCATAAGCGTTCGACCGCCTCGGCTACACGCCACCCATCGACCCGCGGCCGCGCCCGACTCGCCACCGGCAGCCAACCACCAGCCTCTTCCCGCGCACCAACCCAGTGCGCGACCGTCTTGTGATCACAGCCCGCCAACACCGCGGCGCCACGCAGGCTACCCGTCACGTCATACGCCTCAAGAATCTCCATCACTTCCTCCGATTGCTTCATCCAGCCCGCCTTCCCGACGCGCCTCGTTGACAAGACGCGGGGGACTACAGGCCGCTCAGGACAGAACGGTGGGGAGATCAGATAGCCGCCCATGGGGAGATCCGGCGGCCACCAGTGGGGAGATTCAACGGCCGCCTATGGGGAGAATTGCATGGCCGCCGTCGCAGTCCCGAGGGGTTGCCTCTTGACGAGCGTCGCGAGCTACCGCGGCCGGGCGGCGTGGAGCCGCTATGACTCCTGACGGCGACCCTGCATGGGTCCGCTACAGCCTGACCACCAACACGGCGCAACGGGCGCAGGTCAACTTTGGCAACCAGGAAGGCTTCGGCGAAAACGAAGGCCCTTTGGACGCGGCGGTGCCACTCGGCGCGGGCGAAGACGCGGCGATGAGCACCTATGCCCAAGGCCCCCTCGTGAGACGCCGCCAGGGAGAGGGACAGACGCGACGGCGTCTCACGACGAGGCCCGGAGGGTGGGAAGGTTCAACCCGACGGACTGCAACCCGCACCCACGCCCCGTCAGGAGCGCGTGCTCTGCTCGCTGATGGCGCCGTGCACCTCCCTGCCCCTCGCCGTGAGCATCCAGGCGTTGGGCTCCCCGCGCGCCGCACCCGCCCCCTTGTTCTCGATCAAGCCGAGCCGGCGCAACCGCGCCAGCAGCTTCGATATCTGCCCCTGGTCTGTGATACCGGCGGCGTCGCCGACACGCCTGTTGGACGGATAGGATCCCCGCCCACCCAGGGTGCCGACAGCCATCAGGACGCGCACCGTGCGGTAGGTCAGGCGCATCTCAAGATCGCGCAACGGATCGCTGTTGACCGGGCGCGGGCGGGCGGACGCCTTCGGGACTGGCCGCTCAAGCTCCTTGCGTGCCGCCGCCGGCCCGAGGTAGGGCAGAACGATCATTCCCATGAGCGGACCTGCCAGCTCAATCAGCTGTCCCGGGTTCTTCTCGACCAACCGCCCGTGCAGGACGGCGAGCACGCCGCCGACGATGCCCTCCGCGGTCAGGGGTGGTGGACCGTCGCTCCCCTTCGCTTCACGCCGGCCTTCGTCGACTACGGTGATGACTTGGGCGAGGACGCGCGAACGGCGCTCAAGCGCGTTGGGTCCCGCTCCGAGCGTCTCCACGATCACGAGCCGGCCCATACCGGGCTCATAGTCGAGGATCTCGAGCAGTGCGCGGAGCCCGGCCCGGATCTTCTCCCGCCAAGGCCCGGCAGCCTCATACGCGGGAACGACCTCGCGGGCGATACGCGCGATCGCCTCGTCGAACGCGGCGAGGAAACAGTCCTCGCGGTCGCTGAAGATCTCATAGAACGTGCGGCGCGAGACACCGGAGCGGGCGACCACGTCCGCAACGGTGACGCCGGCCGCGCCCCGCTCGGATGCGACCTCGACGATCGCCGCGAGCATCCGCGCGCGCTGGATCTCCGCGACGTGCTCTGCTCCTATGCCGCCTGCCCCCGAAAGGGGGTCGTCGCCAGGGCGCGGCAGTCCCGACGGCTCTACCTCATCACGAGAGCCCCGTCTTCTGCCACCCATCTCATTTCTTCTTCTTCTTGGCCGGCGGATATTTCTTATGCGCCTGCTTCCGGCACGCCGCGCGCTTGCTCTTCGGCTTCTTGGCGCACGCTTTCAGCGCGGCGGAGAGCTTCTGGGCGTTTGTGAGCTTCTTTGTTTCGATCTTGCCCGTGTTCGCCTGACTGCCGGTCGGGAACGCGATCGGGGGCGTCTGCAGTAGCGGCAGGGTGTTGGGCAGCACGATCGGTTTGGAGTAGGCGGGGGTCGTGAAGGTGCGGTCGGCACCGTAGGTCTTCCCGTCGCTGTTGATCGCCACGAACCGGTAGTGGTAGGTGGCGCCGGGTGCCAGGTTCTGCAGGTTGACCGCGATTTCGATGTTTCCCGAGCCCGAGCCGGCTTCACCGTAGATGCTGGTGCCGTAGGTCGTGTCGGTGCCGAGGTCGAGCTCGTAGGAGGTTTCAAGGCCCTGCGATTCGATTGTCCCGGCGACGGTCGCGCCTGTCAGCGTGATGTTCGACGCGCCGCCGGTCGTCGCGGTGGGGGGTGTGGCGGGCGCGGTCGTGAATGTCTCGTCGGGGCCTGTGACCGTGCCTTCCGCACTGCTCGCCACGAACTCGTAATGGTAGGTCGTTTCGGGTGCGAGCCCGGTGAGTCCGGCATCGACAGCCTCTTCGGTGGAGCCGCTGCCCGCTTCGATATCGATCGTGTGCTCGCCGTAGCCGGCGGTCCTGCCGTACAGGACACGGTAGGTCGTGGCGTTGCCCTCCGGGTTGAGCTTGGTCGAGACGGTTACCGCGGTACGCGTGATGCTTGACGCCGGTAGCTGCTGGCCGAACACCACCAGGTTCGGTTCGGTTTTAAATGTCTTGTCGGCTCCATATGTGACGCCGGCACTATTTTCCGCGACGAGCCGGAAATAGTAGGTCGAGTTCGGTGTCAGGCTCGTGACCGGGGCGCTCACGTGCTTGACTTCGATCGCGCTACCGGCGTCTTCGTGAGGCGTCGGCGACCCGTAGGCTTCGCTCAGCCCATATTCGAACCAGTAGTGCGTGTCGAGGCCGTTGGGTTCGAGCGATCCGTTCAACGTCGCGCTCGATATCAGGACTTCCGTGGCGGGGTCGCTAACTAGGCCTTCCACCGCGACAGGAGTGAACGATTCTTCTTGCCCGTAGTTTGTGCCGTTGGCGTCGGCCGCGGCAAGCCGGTAATGGTACGTGGTGCCCGGCGTCAGGCCGCTGAGCGCGGCCGAGACCGAGACCGGGGTGTTGGCGGACCCCGGCGCCGGGGCACATGCAGCCGTCTGTGTGTAGACCCCGGCTTCGGTTCCCCATTCGAACTCGCACGAGCTCACTTCGATCCCGAGCGGGTTCACCTCCCCATGCAGAACTGCCGTCGTCCTGCCCACCGGCGTCGGTGCTTGCGTGGTCACATCCGCCACCGTCACGGTCGGCCCGAAAATATTGCCCACTGAGGCGCTGTAGTCAACCTCGTACACGTGGCCGCTCGACCCGTCTACGGCGATTCCTGCAATACCGAGTGAGCCACTGCCAAACCGTCTTGTGATCACTGCTCCCGCCGGATCGTACTGAGCGATGTATACAGGTTCTCCATTGACGTAAGTTTCTTCTTTGTAGCCGACGTAGACATCGTTGGTCACGGGGTCTATAGCGACCCTCGATGCCGCTTCGCTACCGTCGATCACCGCTTCTGGAATACCAGCGGCGCTGAATTGCTGAACATTGCCCGATGTGACCACATACAGCCGATTGCCCGTGGAGTCGAACGCCATACTCCGCACTTCCGCCACAGGAAATTGAGATACGTACGAACCGGCTGACGTGAACTCGTCGATCACACCGTTTTCTCCATCGGCAACGTACACGTCATGCGTGGAGGGGTTAACGGCAATGCCGAACCTTGGTGTGAATGAGCCGCCGGAGCCGGGTAGGCCGGCCGGAATCGTACTCCCGTTGAACTGCACGATGAACGCGCCCGAGGAGCTGTAGCGATCGATCGCCAAATGTTCCCCGTCGATCACATATACATCACCGGTGGTGGGATCCACCGCGACAGTGGTCGGGGAAAACGGGGCGTTCGGCCCGGTCACGGGACAAGCGGTCGAGCATCCGGGCGGGGTGCCCGTCAGCTGGGAGCCGGGGATATAGACGCCCGTCGAAGAGAACTTATCCACCACCGCCGGTTCGAGATTAGCCACGTATACGTCGTTGCTCGACTGATCTACCGCGACACTTATCAGGTAGGAGAACGGACCCCCGGGAGCGTCGCTCCCGTTGAATGTGGAAAGCAGATTATGCCTTTCCAGTCCCAGCGCGGGGGCGCTCGCGAACAGAAGCATGCACGCAAGCATTCCGAGCGTCGTAAGACCAGCCGTAAGCGTCCTGTGAGCGCGTATCATGACTTCCTCCCCTTGCCGTGACTGGCCTTTCGAGCCCTACTCGCCTTGCTTGCTTTCTTGAGCTTTGGACACCCCGTCACCGCGATCGTCGTGGACTCGTGGATCACGTCACCGTTCTGCGCGGTGAACGCCGTCGGCATCGCGAGCTTGCTCTTGCAGAGGTTGCCGTTTGCCGCGAGCGCCGAGTTCTTGCCCTCGGGCAAGTACAGCTCGAAGGAGCTGACCGGCACGTCGGGCACCGTCTTAAAAGTGCTGCTGGTGATCCCGGCTTTGGAGATGAACGTCGCGGCCGTCAGATCGACCCTGACGCCGTCGCCTTGGAGCACGATGACCAGGCTCGGAAATGCTTCGCCGCCGTGAGACACAAAGTAGACAGGACCCGTCAGCCCGACCGGCAGAGCGGGTGTGCTCGCCTTCACGACGCCGATCACCGACGCCGACTGGCAGCCCGCGGGGTTGCTTTCGAACGTCGCGGCCGGGCACGCCTTCTGCAGCGTCGTCAGCCGCGAGGGGAGCTGCTTGGGGAGGTCCACCTTGACCTTGGCGATGTTCGCCTGCGTCCCCAGCGCCCCCTTCGGGAAGCTGACCCGCGCGTCGAGGCTCGCGCCGTTAGCGCGCGAGGTGTGACCGGATGTCGAGACGCTGAACTGCGGTTTGAACCCCAGATCCCCACAGCCTGTCACCTGGAAGGGCGAGGAGAGCGTCGCGGTCGCGCCCTGCAGGCTGGTCACCGACCCACCCACCGACTGCGGACTGCAGTTCGTCGGGTTGAAGATGAAGTCCGGGCGGTCGATCACGACGTTCACGCTCTTGACCTGCACCGGGATGCCGTCGATGATCGTCGGCAGCGGGTCGCTCGTGACCGTCAGTGCCGCCGACGTGGGGTTGATGTTGATCGCGGCGCGCACGACGACCGTCCCGAGGTTGTACGGTCCCGCGACCGCGGGGACCACGAACGTCAACCCGAACGGGGCGCCCCTGTATGGGCCGGTGATATACACCGGATTCGGCGGCTGGCCCGGCACCGGCAGATACAACGGCGCGGCGCCCGAGCCCGCGCCGACGATCGTGTGCCCGATCTGCGACGCCGCCGAGCACGTTCCCTGAGACGCCTGCGGTTCGGGACACAGGGGAACACCCGAGAGCGTCCCCAACAGGCCCGGCGGCGTCGTGACCAGCACGTGATCGACCTCCTGGTCCGCGTCAGGGCGCGAGAACGTCGCGGTGAACGGGCTGAAACCGCCCGCCTGGATGCTTGCCGTGCCCGCCGTGAACGACGGCGCGAACGGCTGCGGCGAGGGACACGGCGCTCCTTCCCCGTCGAAGCTGACGCCGAACGTGCTCGACGGCGTCGCGTCACCGAGACCACCGGGACCGGCCGCCCACGGCGTCAGGTCGATCGTGGTGGTCGCGGGCCCACACGTCGAAGGATTGACGAACACCGCCCGCGGACCGCCGTAGAAATGCAACGTGAAGTCGCCGAACGGGAACTCGGGGTTGTTCGCGAACGTCGCCGTCAACTGGCCCGTCACGGCGTTCGCGACGACCGTCGCCTTCAACTTCACGAGCAGACCGTCGCCACGAATCACGACGAACGCGGCATACGTGTCGCCCGCATGGAACGAGCTCAGGTACACCTGTCCGTACAGCACGTCCGGCAACAACGGCGTCTTCAGTTCGACCGAGCCGATCTGCGAGGCGGCGGGACACGTCGGCTCCGCATCCGAGAAGCTCGCCGGTTCGAGCGATGTGATGCCGATCTCGTTGCCCGGACTACCCGCCGGTTCCGCACTGTTGTCCGTGCACGCCTGCAACCCGTCCGCCGCGCCGGGGGAGATCGCCAACCCCTGCGGCAACGTCGCAACCGCGTTATCCAACGCTGACGACGCGAGATCGTCCGGAGCGATGCTCTGCGGGACGTGCAGATTGATCGCGTAGCCCGACGGGGAATCGGCCTTGCTCGTATCGGGTGTCACGTGCAACGACGGATTGAACGTCAATCTATTACACCCGGTCACACCCCCCGGGTACATCGACGTGGTAGACGTCACCCAGGTCGGAGTATTCAGATCCGGCCTGCCGTCCTCAGGATTGAACAGGCCAGGATGATCCCAACTATCGCCGATAAACGTCGCGTCGTAGCCTCCCGCGGCGCCGCACTTCGTCGGATTGGTCAAGAACGCCGTCGGCGGGGCGCTGTCGGACAACGGTTCGCCATTTTCGTTTCCCGCCTTGCGTGTGAAGCAGAGACAAGCAAATCCTTCCTTGGGAAGGAACCGTTCCGCATCGTGCCTGTGATCGGCCGGCACACCCCACAACGTGATCGTCACACCCGCAAACTTTAGGTACTCTGAAATGTTCGTTGTTTGCGCCGTAAGACCGTAATCGCCGTCGGTGCGGGCCGTCACAATAATCGGCTGCACCACGGCAATCACAGGGAACGCCAGCTCGGCCGTTCCCCCGTCCGAAGGCACCATGTTGTAAACAGGCACAAACTGTTTTACCCCGCCGACGGTCGAATATCCTTGTTGATGTCCTTCGAAGATTTCCGCGACACCGACTTGCGAACTGGTGGGGCAACCGACGTTCACCTGCGGCGGCGGCCGTTCGGCCAAGTCGAACATCGGGCATTGCGGCACCGACACGATGCTCCCGGCAAACCCCGATGGGAGGTTCACGCTGATATCCCTCGCAAAATATTCTTTCGAGATGTTTTCTTCCGGGTCGAGGTTCAGCTTGAAGCTCGACGTCATGTCAAACGGATGCGAACCCGCCTGCGTGTCGAGATCGTTAGGGTTGGCTTGCGTCGGCTGGTTTGGATTCGCCGAGTTGCTCACGACAACCGACGGCGCATTCGCGCCGGAGGCAAAGCCAAACGACGCGAGCGCCGGAGAGGCACCTGCCAGCGACGCCAACAACACCACGGTGGCGATGAGCGGCGCTTGGCTGATTCCTGGACAAGACAGTCTCAAGCGAATAGGAATCCTCATGACTTACCCCTCCGTTGGTTGCCGGCTTTCTTCGCTTTGGCTTTCTTGGATTTGGGCTTCTTGACGCATTTGCTCTGCTTTTTCACGAAGCCCTGCTTGCACTTCGCGGGCTTTGCCAGCTTTGGCTTCGCGCCCGGCACAGCAGCCACGCTCGCCGGATTGCCCAAGCCGACGAACGTCGCGCTCGCGGGAGCGCCAAACGCCGGGGCCGGCGTCTGCGGCCCCTGACACTGGCCGCTGTTACAACCACTGGAAAACGGCGTATACGGAAAGCCGCCGTCGACACGAGCGTCGTAGATCTCGGTTGAGTTCTCGATGTCCTGCGGCGCCAGATGATCCACGCTCGTGATGAAAACGTCGTCGCCGTTGCTGCTGGCGCCGGAGAACGACGAACCGAACGTACCCTGTCCCGAGGAGATCAGATAGATCCTGCCGTTCTCCCACTCGTACACGTCGCTAACCCCATTTGTGTCTTGCGGCACGAGAGCGTCCATGGTTTCGAAGAACACACGTGAGCCGTCAGGCGAGATCTCACCCTCTGAAAATGGCGGGAGCAGGGTATCAAGTGTCGAACCATCCATCAGACTGGTCTCCCCACGTTTTGTGCTGTTCCCCTGCACCACACCCGAAGGCGGCGCCCCGGTCGGGTTGCACGAGACACACGTGGTCGAGCCCGTTTCGGCGTTGTAGACGTAGGCCTCGCTGCAGTAAGCTGGGCCTCCGAAATTGGGATCGCAGTGCGGACCGTAGTTGTTATAGCCCGTCAGGCTGGCGGTATCCAGGAACAGCAGCTTCGAGCCATCGGGCGTTGCAACCGCAACATTATACTCCCATGGCATACTGGTCAGAGCGCTGAAGGGCCTCTCCGCAGCTTTGGTTTCACTGGCAAATCCTTCGCCGGCGTTGGGGATCAGCTTCGCGGTGCCGTCTTCCCATAGGTAGAGACCGGCGTTGACGCCTCCCGAAATCAGATAGTAGACACGCGCGCCATCTGCGGAGGACGCGATAAACCACCCTTCGGGGCTGATAGTCGTCGTATCGCCTGTCGCGATGTCGTACTCATAGAGTCCGTTGGCGTATTCCCCCGCGGTCATTGCCGCAGTGAACACCTTGGAACCGTCCGAGCTTCGCCCCATATAATAACCCCCGGTCAGCTGTACGGTCGTAGTGTCGTTCTCGCGCAGATAGACCCCACGATCCGGACAGGCCACCTTTGCTTCGTATGTCATAAATACGACATTTGTCCCGTCGGGAGAGACAGCGCTATAATTAAACGCGGTGCCCTGAGTCAGCGCATCATTCCCGCCATCGCCGAGCTCTATGTCACAGGTGGAAAGACTTCCGTCTGGAAGGACTCCCACTGCGTAGGTGTGACCACCCGTCCGGTCGTAGAGCATGTTCGCGCCGTGGAGTCCAGTGGGCGTACCGGGCGCAACTGACAGCTGGTCCCGAGACTCAAACAACACGTGTGAGCCATTTTCGGAGATGCCGGCGATAAATGTTCCGTCCGCTTCCGCTTTGTTCGATTCTGTTAGCGGGCCGCTCTCCGGCAGCGCAGCCAACGACCAGCTTTGACTTGGAATGTTCAGTCGATAAGCGTCTGGCTGTCCTTCGTCTTGGTCGAGCGGGTCGAAATCGAATCCCGAGTTGATGAAGGCTTCTGAGAAATCGCTTGTGAACGCAGTTTCAAAACTTGCGCCGCCGAACCCCCCGATGTATGGGTTTGCGGGTTCACCCTTGCCGTCGGGAGGCGCCAGCGCAACGGTTATCCAGCCCGCCGCCGTTCGCTCACTCAAAGCGTTCTCTTCACTACCGGTCAAGGCTCCTGGCATCGGCAGCAGACTTTTGTAGTAAACGTGATTTCCATCGGGAAAGCCGTAGGGAGTACCGTCTACTGCTCCGATCGAGCTGTTGTCGCCCTTGATCATCGGCGTGACAAGCTCGTACGCGCGACAGTCGGGCAGGCGCTCGGAGCCCTGTTCGGCACGGATTTGTTCGTTTGGGCACGTTTCGGCGCTGGCCGTGCCGGGCAGCGCGACCAGCGCGACGGCCAAGGCGGAACACAGCGCTGACGCGAGCGCACCGCGACGGGCGGCGAGGGGTGCACCACTACCTCGCACGGGATTAATTACCCGCCCGCCCGCACTGGTCCCTTTGGCACGGAGCAGAGCACAGAGCAGCGCGACGCGACCGATCTTCGGCGTGGAAGCGGGGCTCGCGATTTGCTCTTTGGGTTTCACCTTGTCTCCTTGGTCGTGGGTACTTTTTGCGTAGAAAGAGGGTTGGCGGCGTGCATGAACTCCGCGTCGCGGGGGGTGATGCGCGGGCCGCCCCGCGCGGACTGCACCACGCAGACACGGGCGAGCGCGGGCTCGCGATCGAAGAAGCAGAGGATGCTCCACAGTCCGCCGCGCACCCGCTCACGCCAGGGGAGAGCGGCCAGGCCCGCGGCGGCGATCTGTGAGCGCAGGCGCTCGAACGTCTGCTCGAGCAGCGCGAGCGTGCAGTCCTCGTAGTTGGAGAACAGCTCGTAGAACGTGCGCCGCGAGACGCGCGAGCGCTCGGTGATGTCGGTCACCGTGGCGCGGGTGTAGCCGAGCTCGTCGACGGCGCTCACCGCGCCGGCCAACAGGCGCGCGCGCTGGATCTCAGCGACCTGGACGCTCGGGAGGCCGTTCCGCGCGGCGGCGTTGCTGGCGGCGGCGCCGTTTGAGGCGGCGGCGCGGGAGCGCGGCGAGCGGGTGGGCGCCGGGCGGGTGCGCGCGGGTCCGCGTGTGCGCGCGGCCATCACAGCGCTCCTCGCGCGCACGTCTGACCAAGCCGGACCCTCTGTCCGGCGAGCCGCGCAGCGAA
>PLYX01000065.1 GCA_003151895.1 Solirubrobacterales bacterium | reverse complement strand
GGCGAATTTGTCGCGCGCCTGCAGGATCCCCTCGAGCACCGAGCGGTGGGGCTCGAGCTTGACCGTGTGCTCGTCCCAGTAGGGCGCCTCGCCGGACTCCGGGTCAAAGCGGCGCAGCCGCAGCGTGAATTGCTCCGCCGACTTGTGCGTCTCGGCCATCAGGCGCGCTCCTTGGTTGGGTGGTGCTCGTGCGGCAGGGGGATTGGGATGGGGAGGGGGGGTGCGTGCATCAGTATTTCCGCTCCTCCGGTTGCCACTGGGTGATCGTGACCGGCGAGTAGGTGATTCGAGGCCCACCCACCCCGCCCACCCCGTCGGCGCCGGCGGTGATGTCGATGTGCTTGAGCCACTGCTCGTCGTTGCGCTCGGGGTAGTCGGTGCGGAACTGCGCCCCGCGTGACTCCTTGCGCTCGATCGCGCCCACCACGATCGCCTCGGCGCAGTCGAGCATGTATCCGAGCTCGATCGCCCCGAGCACGTCCTGGTTGAAGACGGCGCCGTGGTCGTCCACATACGCGCTCTTCGCCTCCTCCTTCAGGCGCCTGACGACCTCGTGGGCGCTCTGCAGGCCCTGCTCGTCGCGGTAGACGGCGACGTGCTTGTTCATCGTCTCGCCGAGCTCGCCCTTGATCTCGGACACGCGCCGGCCCGTGCGCGGCCGTGCCAGGATGGCATCGATCATCGCCACGTCGTCGCCCAGCCGGGCCTCGGAGGCGCTCGGCAGCGCCATCGAGGTGGCCCTCGCCGCGGCGTGCTCGCCGGCGCGCCGGCCGAAGATGAGCGTGTCGAGCAGGGAGTTGGCGCCGAGGCGGTTGCCGCCGTGCACCGACACGCACGCCACCTCGCCCGCCGCGTAGAGGCCCTCAACTGAGGTGGCGCCGTTGACGTCGGTCTTCACGCCCCCCATGATGTAGTGCGCCCCGGGGCGGATCATGATCGGCTCGCGGGTGATGTCCACGCCGGCGAAGTCCTTGCCGATGTTGACGATCTCTCGCAATGCCTCCAAGGTGCGCTTGCGCGGCACCTTCGTGATGTCGAGATAGATGCCGGCTTTCTGGGGACCCACGCCGCGGCCCTCGAGGATCTCGGTCTGCTCGGCGCGCGAGACCACGTCGCGCGAGGCGAGCTCCATCTTGTTGGGCGCGTACTTCTCCATGAACCGCTCGCCGTCGGAGTTGAGCAGGGTCGCGCCCTCGCCGCGCGCGCCCTCGGTGATCAAGATGCCGTTCTCGACGAGCGTCGTCGGGTGGTATTGCACCATCTCCATGTCCATCAGCGGCGCCCCGATGCGGTATGCCTGCGCGATCCCGTCGCCGGTCACGATCAAAGCGTTGGTGGTCGGGCTGTACACCTGGCCGGCCCCGCCGCACGCGAGGATCACGTTCTTGGCTTTCAGCACCTCCATGCGCCCCGAGCGCACGTCGCGAGCGATCACGCCGCAGCAGCGCCCCGAGTCGTCCTGCAGCAGCGAGGTCACGAACCACTCCTCGTAGCGCTCCACCTGCTCGTGGTGCTTCATCAGCTGCTCATACAGCACGTGCAGAATCGCCTGGCCTGTGATGTCGGCCACGTAGGCGGTGCGCTTCATCGAGGCGCCGCCGAACGCGCGCAGGTCGAGCTCGCCCTTGTCGTTGCGGTGGAAGGTCACCCCGATGTGCTCGAGGTGCATCACCTCGTGGGGCGCCTCCGAGCACATGATCTCGATCGCGTCCTGGTCGCCGAGGAAGTCCGAGCCCTTGACGGTGTCATACGCGTGCGAATGCCAGTCGTCGTCGACGCTGATCGCCGCGTTGATGCCGCCCGCGGCAGCCACCGAATGGGAGCGCACCGGATGGACCTTGCTCACGATCGCGACGCTTGCGCCGGCCTGCGCGGCGGCGAGCGCGGCGCGCTGGCCCGCGAGACCTGCGCCGATGATCAAGACGTCGTGTGCCGGCATGAGCTCCCTGGGGATCGTCGGAGGAGAAGAGTGGTGGTGCGTGTCGGCCGGGACTCTATAACGAGCGCTCCCGTGCGCGTCGAGCCGGGCTCCCGCGGTCATGCACGTCCGTTATGGGATTCGGTCGTATCTGGACGTACCTGCGTACCTGCGTTCCTGCGTTCCTGCCGTACCTCCGTACCTGCGTACCTGCGTTCCTGCGTTCAAGACCCGCCGGCCGGGTTGAGCGCCTGGCGGATCTGGGCGACCGTCACGACGCCCCGCAAAACGCCGTCGGCGTCGACCGCCACCATCCCGCCGAGCCGGCCAAGACCCTCGCTGCGCAGCAGCGACTCGAGCGGCTCCTGCTCGTCGATGCGCACCGGCAGATCCGGCTCGAGCACGTCGCCCACCTCCAGGGCGGGCCGTCCCGCGGCGATTTCCGCGTCGATCCGCTCCGAGCGCACCACCCCGAGGAAGTGGCGGGCGTGGTCCACCACCGCGAACCATGGGTGGCGGTAGCGCACGAAGAACTGCTCCTGCGCATCGAGAACCTTCAGCTCGGCGGGGATCGTGGGGGGCTCGCGATCCATGATGTCGCCGACCGTTACGCTCTGGATGCGCTGGCCGAGCGCGCCCTGCATGACGGCGCCGCCCGAGGCTTGGTAGAGGATCAGCCCGAGCACGAGCGTGAACAGGCCGAAGCTGTTGCCGTTCAACAGGCCCAGCAGGCCCACCAGACCGAGCACCAGCGCGAAGCCCTGACCGGCACGGCCCGTGATCCGCGTGCCGCGGTGGCGGTCGCCGGTGCGCCACCAGATCGCGGCGCGCGCGATCCGCCCACCGTCGAGCGGGAAGGCGGGGACGAGGTTGAAGAGGAGCAACACCGCATTTATGAACGCAAGCCACGCCAGCAGCGCCAGCACGGGCGTTGTGGTGGAGCCTTCGCGGGTGAGCACCGCGTCCGTGAAGTGACCGCCGCCGGCTATGGCCGCAGTCACTCCGACGCAGGCGAGCAGCACCGCGAACGTCGCGGCCGGACCCGCCGCGGAGATCTTGAATTCCTCACCGGGGGTCTCGGGTTCGCGCGCGGGCTTGGCCATGCCGCCGAAGAACCACAAGTCGATCCCCAGGATCGCGATGCCGAGCCGGCGCGAGACGAGCGCGTGCCCCAGCTCGTGCAGGATCAACGAGGCGAAGTAGCCGAGCGCGCCGCCGACGGCGACCGCGTACGCCGTGCTGGTGGACCCCCCGAGCACTTCGTGGAAGTACTGGGAGAGGAAGACGATGAGAAAGGCGAGGACAAGGAACCAGCTCCTGCTGACACCGACGCGGATGCCGAAGATGCGCGTCAGCTGGATGCTGCCGCGCGGCGACATTGGACTTCTCGTGGCCATCTATTGATCTTAGGCTGTCGCGGCGCGCGGGTCGGTGTCCGAACAATCGGGACCGGGGAGGAGCGTTGTCGGACCGGGGAGGAGCGTTGTATATGCTCTATTTTGAAATTTTGCGATGGTATACACGCATGTAGCCACTATCGCAAAATTTCAGAATTTATATAACTGTCCCTCCACGGATCGGGCCTCTCTCAGACCCGCCGGCGAGTGATGAGTGATGCCTCTCTGAGTGATGCCTCTCTCAGACCTGCACGCGGTTGCGCGTGATGATCGCCTCGAAGTCGGTTCCCGCGGGGAGCGTGCCGTACTCAAGGCCGCCGTCGCCGCCGAGCCGCGAGGCGCAGAAGGCGTCGGCCACCGCGGGGGCGCCGTGGCGCACGAGCAAGGAGCCCTGCAGTGCCAGCGCCATGTCCTCGACGATGCGCCGCGCTCTGCACTGGATGTCGTCGAAGCTCGAGAGATTGTCCTTCAGCCGCTGCACGTGGGAGTCCAGGCGCTGCTCGGCTCCCCTTGCAAGCTCCAGCTCGTCGAAGAACGCATCGAGCGAGCTGGGCTGCTTGGCCAGCGCCCGCAGCACGTCGAGGCACATCACGTTGCCCGAGCCCTCCCAGGCGGAGTTCACCGGCATCTCACGGTACAGCCGCGGCATGCCCGACTCCTCCACGTAGCCGTTGCCGCCAAGGCACTCCAGCGCCTCGGCGGCATGAGCGGGGCCGCGCTTGCAGGTCCAGTACTTGCCCACGGCGGTCGCCACCCGCTTGAACAGCGCCTCATGCTCGTCGGTTTCGGCCTCATCGTATGCGCGCGCGAGTCGCATCGCCGTGATCGTGGCCGCCTCGGACTCCACGCACAGGTCGGCGAGCACGTTGCGCATCAGCGGCTGCTCGATCAGCGGCTTGCCGAAGGCCGATCGGCCGGCACAGTGATGGGTGGCGATGGCGACGCCCAGGCGCATGCCGGAGGCCGAGCCCAAGACGCAGTCCAAGCGGGTGTGATTGATCATCTCCACCACCGTCGCCACGCCCCGGCCGGGCTCGCCCACCATCTGCGCCCAGGCGCCGTCCAGCTCGATCTCGGCGGAGGCGTTGGAGCGGTTGCCGAGCTTGTCCTTCAGGCGCTGGATGTTGAAGCGGTTGCGGGTCCCGTCGGGGAGGATGCGCGGCAGCAAGAAGCAGGAGAGGCCCTCCTCGGCCACCGCCGTTATGAGGAACAGGTCCGACATCGGCGCCGAGCAGAACCACTTGTGGCCGGTCAGCTCGTACTCGCCGCTGGCCCCGCCGCCGCCGGCGCCGATCGCGAAGCGATTGGTGGCTCGCGCGGTCGTCGTGTTGGCGCGCAGGTCCGATCCACCCTGCTTCTCGGTGAACGACATCCCGCAGGTGACGCCGTCCTTCCCGGCGGGCGGGATGTGGCGTGCGTCGTAGACACGCGAGAACAGGCGCGGCTCCCACTCGGCGGCGAGCTCGGGCTGCTTGCGCAGTGTCGGCACCGCTGCGTAGGTCATCGAAATCGGACACCCGTGGCCTCCCTCGGCCTGCGACATCGTCATGAACGTCGCCGCCCTCGCCGCGTGCGCGCCGGGGCGCTCCTCCGTCCAGGGGATGCAGTGCAGTCCGTGCGAGATCGACCTCTCCATGAAGCGGTGGTAGGCCGGGTGATAGTCGACCTCGTCGATGCGGTTGCCGAAGCGGTCGTGGGTGCGCAGGACGGGCACGTTCTCGTTGGCGAGCCGGCCCAGCTCGATTGCCTCGGCGCTGCCCGCGAAGACGCCAACTTCACGCGCCTGCCCGTCGACCCAGCCGGCGCCCTCGCGCTGAACCGCCTCCACGAGCGCCACGTTGCTGGAGTAGAGATCGACGCCCTCGAAGGGGGGAGCCTGGTTGAAGACCTCGTGGGTCTGCCCCGGCGCGTCTGCGCGCTCTTGATCGGAGACGGTGGCCATCACACGACAGGTTACCGCTCCGCGATAGTCCTCCGCGATAGCATCGCCCGCCGGCGGGCGCATCTCCGCCGCGCCGCCCATCGACGGCTCGAACCCTGGGGCCGCATGGTCGGGCCCCCAACGCTTCAGCTACCCGAGGACCGACATATGGCCAAGATCAAGGTGGAGAACCCAGTCGTCGAGCTCGACGGCGACGAGATGACTCGGATCATCTGGTCGTTCATCAAGGAGCAGCTGATCCTGCCCTACCTGGATGTCGACCTGAAGTACTACGACCTCAGCATCGAGAGCCGCGACGCGAGCGAGGACGAGATAACGGTCGAAGCGGCCAACGCGATCAAGCGCCACGGGGTGGGCGTGAAGTGCGCCACCATCACCCCCGACGAGGCCCGTGTGCAGGAGTTCGGCCTGAAGGAGATGTACCGCTCGCCGAACGGCACGATCCGCAACANNACCAGTACCGCGCCACCGACCTCGTGGTCCCGGGCGCGGGGTCGCTGACGCTCACCTTCACGCCCGACGACGGGGGGCAGTCCGTCGAGCTGAACATATTCGACTTCCCCTCCGCCGGAGTCGCGATGGCCATGTACAACCTCGA
>PLYX01000049.1 GCA_003151895.1 Solirubrobacterales bacterium | reverse complement strand
AACCGCGCCCGGGATTCTTGGAGGCATGATCGCTTGAGAGGATTGGGCGACCGCCACCCGGTGCGCTACTGCTTTCCGGGTCGAGCGTGCGTGCGGGGAACCTGATTCGAGGCTTTCGCTGCGGACGACGAGCAGCAGTCTGAGCCAACGCCGACCCTACGCTCGCTCTACAGCCAAGCAGCAGCCTGTCGGCTGGGGGTTCCGCCATTAAGTCAGGGGTATTGTGGCTGAAGGCGATGACAGGCCGACCGGGAGGCGACGCGCTGAAGTTGCCTCGCCGATCGCGCCGGATTCCTCAACGGGAGAGTTCGGGCAACCTGGGCCGCAGGGGCTCAGGGATCGCCGTCGCGATGCCGAAGCGACTGGATAGGCTCTGCCGAAGACGCTACGCTCTAGGCAGGTGATGGCCGTGCAAGTGGACCATATTGATGCCCAACAGCTCTTCGATGAGAAGGAGCGCGCTCGCCGTGCTGATGTAGAGGCGCTGCGATCCGGGGAAAAGACGGAAGCGCAGCTCCAGCGCGAGAACGAATTCTTCGCGTTTCCTGCCGACCGCGTTCAGATCAACCTGGATTCCGCGCGCTCTCTCTCCTGAACAGCGATCGGTGATTCGCGGACGTGGACGAGCCGCAAGACGAGCTTGAAGTCCAACCACCGCCGCTGAGCCTCGTTGAGGCCGAACGGATCATCGCGCGTCTCGAGGATGCCGTCCGCGAGCGGCGTGTCGTTCTCGTCGGAGGACAGGCAGTAGCTATCTGGACGGCCTATCTCCAAAGCCGTCTGGCGGATGGTCTCATTGCCGGGCAGGTGGTCAGCGGCGACATCGATTTTCTCGGCAAGGCGGAGGATGTCCGGCTGGCTGGCAAGCTGCTCGGCGGGCAAATCCAGTTGGCCAAATGGGAGGACCGCACCACGCTCGCGGGTGTTGCAATCTTCCTCGACAGTGACGGCCACGAGCGCCGCCTCGATTTCCTTCAGAGCGCCTATGGCATGAGCTCCGAGGACGTCAGAAACACGGCGATCGAGGTCGACCTGCTCCTCGGCGAAGACCGGCGTGTCTATGTGTGGGTCATGCACCCCGAGCGTTGCATGGAGAGCCGGGTCCACAACAGCGCCCTGCCCAACAAGCAGACCGACCTCGCGTGGCGGCAGCTCCGAGCGTCGATCCTCTGCGCCCGAGCCTTCAGCCAGCTGCTGCTCGACGAGCGCGGAGAGGCAGCCATCCGGGATGTCCTGAACCTCAACGAGCGCATCTTTCGCTTCGCGCAAGAAAACCGGTGCGCTCGCCTGGCGCTCGACAAGGACATCGAGGCATTCGACGCAATACTCGACGACGAGCGGCTACCGGAGAAGTTCAGGACCATCCGTCTACCACAGATGCGGCAACGCATTCGGGCCTTGCGCCAACGCTGATCGACGTAGCCGGCTGCTGGCCGGCGCCTCGACTTGGTCCGCCGCGAACAGGCGCCACTCGCCGGGCACGCCCCTGAGCTCGCGGGCGCCACGGTCGCTGAACGAGATGCCCAAGCCCAGGTGCACGCCGACGGCGTTCCCGGCTCAAGCGCACGGGAGCCTTGCACATCCTCCGTTAGCCTCCACCGCGCGATGCACATCGGCCTGAACCTGATCTTCCTCGTGCCCGGCGAGACCGGGGGCATGGAGGTCTACGCGCGCGAGCTGATCCCGGCGCTGGTCGCCGTCTAAGGCGATCGGGCACGCCAGAACCGGCTTCCGCTCTTCGTGGAAGGGAGCGGCCAAGCAAGACGTGACCCCGGCTCTCACAGTTCGTCCCATCCAGGCGTCTGGGGCGACGGTCCGAACGCGCTCGCCTTGAGCAGAAAGCAGGTGCGAGCTGCTGCTCGCGCAATACGCAAACTAGGGCACCACGCCGGTAGTGTGTCGAACCGTGACTACCGTGCTGCTGGTGCTTGAGACAGTGCTCCTGGCGCTCGTAGTGCTGTTCGTCGTGGGCCTTCTGCGCAGTCATGCGGAGATTCTTCGGAGGCTGGCAGCCATCGAGGGGGGCGATGTTGAGGGGCGAAGCGTGCCGGAGCGGATGATCTCTACCGGCACCGCTGCGTTTGACATCGTGGGCGAGACGCTTACAGGTGACTCGGTCAAGGTAAGGCTCGGGGCCGGCTCGCCGACGACGTTGCTGGCGTTCCTGAGCAGCGGATGTGCCGCGTGCGGACCGCTGTGGGAGAGTCTGGACCAGGATGCTCGGATTCCTGCCGACGCCCGGCTGGTGATTGTGGCCAAGGGCCCGGACCAGGAGAGCATGACGAGCCTGCGTGAGCTGGCGCCTCGCGCGCGCGAGGTGCTGATGTCAACCGCGGCTTGGGGCGATTACGCCGTCCCGGCGTCGCCGCATTTCGTGCTCGTCGATGGCGGCTCGGGACGGATCGCCGGCCGTGGAACGGCAGCGAGCTGGGAGCAGATCGTCTCGATGGTCGAGCAGGCGGTGTCTGACGGCTCCGTCGCTGGCGCGGAGGGTGCTCCGTCGCGGGTGCGTACGACCAGCGAGCGTGCCGGGCGAGCCGAGGACACGCTTGCCGCGGCCGGCATCACCGCGGGTCACCCGAGCCTCTACCCTGCGGGAAACGTGCCGGGCGCCGGTGAGCGGGCGTGAGCGGGCTGGACTTCGCGGTTGTTGGCTGCATGCTGGCGATCCTCGGCGCCGTTCGGGCGGCGTGGTCTCCCTGAGGCCAGTCGATGCTGTCCAGCATCACTCCGCTCGGTGAGCGGAGCCGTGGATTCTCATGGAACGTAACCGCGACGGCGTTCGCGATCGGCGCGATCATCGCGGGCGCGGCGGCGGGCGGCGGCGCGGCGGCGGGCGGCTCGCTGCTCCCGGGCGGTACGGCTTGGCGTACGCTCGCGCTGCTCGTGGCGCTGGGGGTCGCGCTGCTCTATGACGCGACGCCGCTGCGCGGGCGTCTTCCCACGACACGGCGGCAGGTCAACGAGGATTGGCTGACGCGTTACCGAGGCTGGGTCTATGGCGTCGCGTTCGGAGCCCAACTCGGTGTGGGCGTCGCCACGATCGTGACCTCCGCGGCGATCTACGCGACTGGCGCCGTCGCTTTCCTGTGTGGCGATCCGGCGATCGGCGCGGCGATCGGCGCTGTGTTCGGCGTCGTCAGGGCGATGTCGCTCCTGCCCGCGCGCGAGGCACGCGACGGCGAGAGCCTGGTCGAGCTGCACCGCAGGCTTGGCGCGCTCGAACTTTACGTGCGGCGCGCGACGCCTGTCGGCGAGTTGCTTTTGGCAGCGCTCGTGATTGTGTGGGTCGCATGAGGGTCACCGGTCACGGCCTTTCGATCGACGCTCCGCAGGGCTGGGAGGCGCGGATCTTCCGCCGCGAGGATGCCGCGCCCGTGCTGCATGTTGCGACGTTCGCGCTGAGGGAGAAGGATGGCGACTTCGGCGCGGCAGCGACGGGTCGTATGCGCTCCGACGACGCGTTTGCCGCGCTCGTCGAGTACCGCAGCGATGCGGTGGTGCGACCCGGGGTTGGCCTGTTTGCCGCTGTGGGACGGCCTGCGGCGCTAAGAGCGCACGATTTCGGATCCGCTCAGCTTCAGGTCACGCGCGGCGGGCAGCTCGGATGTCAGCGCTTCTTCACCGACTCAGGGCGCCCCTTCTGTCTGTACGCGGTGATCCGGCCGGCGGGCAAGCGTCCCGAACGACTGGCCAAGGAGCTTAGCGCCGTGCTTGGCACGCTCGCATTCGACAGCTAGAGCGTGACCTGGCGCGTGGTCATCGATGTCAAGCCGTCAGCGTCGGTGATGGTGAGCGTCACTTGATAGGCGCCTGGCTGGCTGAATTCGTGGGTCGGGTCCTGCAGCGTTGACTGGTTGGCGGGACCCGAGGCGGGGTCGCCGAACTGCCAGCTCCAGCTCGTGATCGGCACTGCGCCGATCCCCGGGGCGGACTGGTCGGTGAACGAGAACGTGCTTGTTGAGCCGTTGCGCGCGGACGCGAACGCGGCCGTCGGTGGGCCGGGCGCGGTGACGGGCTGTGTGGTCGTCGAGGACAGTCCGTTCGCGTCGGTGACGGTGAGCGTGACCGTGTAGACGCCGGGCCCGGAGAATTGATGCGACGGTGCGGCTGCGATCGAGCTGTCGCCGGCGCCGGAGGCTGGATCTCCGAAACTCCACTGGGTCGAGACGATCTGCGCGCCACCCGGAGGGGAAGTAGAGGTGTCGGTGAACGCGGCGCTGTCGGTGGCGCCGTCTACCTGTGTCGAGAACGACGCGACGGGGGGTGGGGGGATCGCGGACGTCGCGTTGCCCGTGTAGCGCGCCGCGTCGTGGCTCCTCCCAAGTACACACGGAGTCCTGTCAGAGCGTTTGGAGTTTTGGTAGGTGGCGGTGATTCCTCGAGCGAACGCGATCTCCTGCACGCTCACGGCGCTGCTGACGGTGAGCGTGATGCGGTACGGGGCCCGACTGCCGTGCGGGTAGGTCTTGTGCTTACACTTGAGCGCGACGTAGAAGCTGCCGCTACCGGCGTATGTGCCGGTAGCCACACGATGAAGCGTGAGCGATTCGTCGATGCCGGCGCTGCGTTCGCGATCCAGGTCGAGCGTCTGGCAGACGTTTCCCGTGCATGACCGCGGGGAGATGAGCCAGCGCCGTTTAAGCGACTGACCGACGTGCTCTCCGCGCACGTTCTTTGCGACGGTGACACGGGCGAGCATCTGGAACGTGCCCGTCACGCGGGCGTCGAGTGCAGCTGGGGGAGATGACGCGCGCGCGTGCGCGAGGGACTCGGCCGGGGCGATCGCACAGAGCACGACCCCGGCGGCCGCGATGGCTGCTGTGCGTCCCGGTCTCATGCGGGCGGAGACTAGTACACGCGTTTGCGAGGCCCCGCAGAGCGTGTAGCCTTCGCCCGCCACAGGCGAGACGCGATGAACACTGCCACGACCATGCCCTCCCCACGGCTCACCTCGCTCTCGCGCGGCGCCGGCTGCGGCTGCAAGCTTCCCGCCGCCGATCTGCACGCGCTGCTGGACGACCTGGAGCTGCCGCGTGACGAGCGTGTCCTGGTTGGGATCGAAACGGCCGACGACGCCGCCGTGATCAGACTCAGCGACAAGCTCGCGCTGGTGCATACGGTCGACTTCTTCACGCCGATCGTCGACGACCCGCACGCCTTTGGAGCGATCGCCGCCGCGAACGCACTGTCGGACGTCTACGCGATGGGCGGCACGCCGCTGTCTGCGCTGAGCATCCTCGCCTTCCCGCTGGAGCGCCTCGGCAGCGAGATCCTGAAGTCCATGCTCGACGGCGCGCTGCGGGTGCTCAACGAGGCCGAGACGCCGCTTGTGGGCGGGCACTCGATCGAGGACCCCGAGCCGAAGTTCGGGCTCGCCGTGACCGGCACGATCGACCCCGGCCACATGCTCGCCAACAGTGGCGCCAGGCACGGCGATGTGCTTGTCCTGACAAAGCCCCTTGGGACAGGCGCGATCGCGACGATGGCCAAGCATGGGGAGGTGCCGCCGGAGCTTCTCGCGCAGGCCGTCGAGGTGATGAGCACGCTCAATCAAAGCGCCAGCTCGTGCGCGCTTGAGGCTGGCGCGCACGCGGCGGCGGACGTGACCGGCTTCGGGCTGCTCGGGCACCTGCACGCGATTGCGCGTGAGAGTGGTCTCTGCGCTGAGGTGAGCGCCGACGCGGTGCCCGCGCTGCCCGGCGTCGCACAGCTGCTCGCGCGCGAGGAGGCGATCTCTGGTGGCACCCGGCGAGTGGCTGACTGGGCAGCAACGTTCACGAACTTCGCTGCCGATGTGGCTGACTGGCAGCGGTGGCTGCTGGCCGACGCGACCACCTCGGGGGGACTGATCGTGGCCGTGCCATCAGAGCGCGCGAGCGAGATACCCGGTCAGGTGTTTGGACGACTGCTCAAAGGACCCGCGGGTATCATCAATGTCAGCTGACTTGCCCGAGGGGCTTGCGGGGAGCGGCAGGTGGGC
>PLYX01000200.1 GCA_003151895.1 Solirubrobacterales bacterium | reverse complement strand
GGCCACGTGGCGGCGCTCGGCTTCGAGCTCTACATGCAGATGCTCGACGAAGCCGTGCGTCACGCCGGGCCGGCTGAGGGTGACCAGGAGGGCGAGCTGCCCGAGCCCGTGCGCCTCGACGTCAACGTCAACGCCTACATACCCGCCGACTACGTCCCCTACGAGCAGGCCAAGATCGAGGTCCACCGTCGTGTCGCCTCGGCCGTCGAGGTCGCGGAACTCGAACGCCTGCGCGAGGAGCTCGAGGACCGTTTCGGCCCCGTCCCGGAGCCGCTCGGCAACCTCTTGGCGCTGCAGCGCGCCCGCATCAAGTTCGGTCAGGCCGGCGCGCAAGCCGTGAGCTTCCGCGGCGATCGGCTGGCGGTGACGCCGATCGAGCTCGACTCGGTGCGCGCCAAGCGATTGCGCGAAGAGCTGCCCGAGGCGCTGTACGAGTCGGGACGCTCACAGGTGTCGGTGCGCGTCCCGCGCGAGGGGAAGGACCGCTTCCCGACCGTGGTGCGCGCCGCCGACGTGCTGCTCGCGATCGTGCGCGAGGCGGCTTAGCGGTCGGTCCCCCGGGCTGCATCGCAGTCGCGCGCGAGGCGGCTCAGCCCTCGTCCCCGGGCCGCATCGCAGTCGCGCGCGCGCTGGCTTATCGAGCATTAATGAAGTCGTTAAGCACAGCTTGGGAAGTTTCCGCTAGAGTGCCCGCGTCGTGTCCAAGCTATCGGGTCAAATCGCGGCGCTCGGCGCCATTCTCGTTACAGGTCTGACGCTCACCGCGTGCGGAGGGGGCATCCCCGGCAACGCCGTCGTAAGCGTCAACGGCACCCCGATCACGAACACCACGTTCAATCACTGGATGGCGGTCGCCGCGAACTCGAGCTCCGCCTCCGCCGCCGCCGCGGGCAAGACCGCCCCCAAAGCGGTCGTGCCGGACCCTCCCACGTACACAGCTTGCATCGCGCACCTCGAAGCCACCGCGCCGAAGCCCCCCAAGGGCCAGTCAAAGCCCACGGCGGCGGCGCTCAAGGCGCAGTGCGAACAGCAGTACACCGCGCTCAAGCAGCAGGTGCTCGGCTACCTGATCTCCGCCAACTGGGTGATCGGCGAGGCTTCCGAACAGGGCGTCAAAGTCTCTGACAACGAAGTGAAGAAGCAGTTCAACCAGATCAAGAGCCAGCAGTTCCCCAAGGAAGCCGACTTCCAGAAGTTCCTGGCCAGCACCGGTTACACCGTCTCCGACGTGCTGCTTCGCGTGAAGCTAGACCTGCTCTCCCAGAAGATCCAGGCGAAGGTCAGCAAGGACGCCGGCAAGAAGCCCAGCCAGAAGGAAATCACGGCCTACTACGAACAGCACAAGTCGCAGTACGGCCAGCCCGAACGGCGCAACATCCTGATCATCCTCACCAAGACTCAGGCTCAGGCTGAAAAGGCCAAGAAAGAAATCGAATCCGGCAAGAGCTTCTCAAGCGTCGCCAAGAGCGTCTCGATCGACCCGGTGAGCAAGGCCGCCGGCGGGTCGCTCCCCGGCGTGGTCAAGGGCCAGGAGGAGAAGGCGCTCGACGAAGCTGTCTTCAGCGCCAAGCTGAACGTGCTGGGCGGTCCGATCAAGACGCCGTTTGGCTACTACATCTACGAAGTCAAGAAGACGCTCCCCGCGAGCCAGCAGGCGCTCGCGCAGGTGCAGTCTTCGATCCAGCAGCAGATCACCGCCCAGAAGCAGCAGAAGGCGCTCAGCGAATTCGTCAAGAACTTCCGTAAGAAGTGGACCGCTCGCACCGAATGCCGCAGCGGATACTCGGTGCAGGACTGCAAGTCCTACAAGGCGCCCAAGACCTCTGCGCTGCCGAGCACCGGCACGCCCGTGCCGCAGACGAGCACTCCCACGACGACCAGCTCGTCTGGGACCACCACCACCAAATAGCTCCCGAGCCGGGGTATTGCCGGTGGGTGGCCGATCCGGATAATCTCCCGGGTGTTGTTTGGGGCTCGCGCCGTGAGCCCTGGTGCGCGCAACGTCGAGTGGGAGAGCAATGAGTCAGATCGAGAGAGTCCACGCCCGCCAGATCCTCGACAGCAGGGGCAACCCGACGGTCGAGGTTGAGGTTGCGCTGCGCTCGGGAGCCCAGGGTCGGGCGGCGGTCCCTTCAGGCGCCTCCACAGGCGAGTTCGAGGCCACCGAGCTGCGCGACGGGGGCGAGCGCTGGCTTGGCAAGGGCGTCACGCGCGCCGTGTCGAGCGTTGACGGTGAGATCGCCGGCGCGGTGACCGGGATGGACGCCTCCGACCAGCAGCGCCTCGACGAGGCGCTGATCGCGCTCGACGGGACCCCCAACAAGTCGCGCCTGGGCGCCAACGCGATCCTCGGCGTGTCGCTCGCGGCGGCTCACGCGCAGGCAGCCGAGGAGGGTCTGCCGTTGTGGCGCTACCTCGGCGGGGAAAGCGCACGGGTGCTTCCCGTGCCGATGATGAACGTGCTCAACGGCGGCGTCCACGCCGACAACAAGGTGGACTTCCAGGAGTTCATGGTCGTGCCGTGCGGCGCCCCCACGTTCTCAGAATGCCTGCGGATGGGCGCCGAAGTGTTCCACGCGCTGAAGCGCACCCTTCATGACCGCGGCCTGTCTACAGCCGGAGGCGACGAGGGCGGCTTCGCGCCCGACCTCGATTCCAACGAGGAGGCCCTCGAGATGCTCGTGGCGGGCATCGAAGCGGCCGGCTACCGGCCCGGTGAGGACGTGGCGATCGCGCTCGATCCCGCCACCAGCGAGCTCTACAGCGACGGCGCCTACGTGCTCGAGCACGAGGGCCGCACGCTCAGTGCCGCCGAGTTGACCGACTACTGGGCGGACCTCGCCGGTCGCTACCCGATCGTGTCGATCGAGGACGGCATGGACGAGCAGGACTGGGACGGCTGGAAGACGCTCACCGAGCGCATGGGGGCGAGCGTGCAGCTCATCGGCGACGACGTGTTCGTCACGAACACCGAGCGCCTGCAACGCGGCATCGATTTGGGCGTCGCCAACTCGATCCTCATCAAGGTCAACCAGATTGGCACGCTCTCAGAGACACTCGCGGCGATCGCGATGGCCCGCGAGGCGGGCTACACCGCCGTCATGAGTCACCGCTCCGGCGAGACCGAAGACGTCACGATCGCCGATCTCGCCGTAGCCACCGGCTGCGGGCAGATCAAGACCGGCGCGCCCTCGCGCTCAGACAGGGTCGCCAAGTACAACCAGCTGCTNNAGCTGCTGCGCATCGAGGAGCAGCTCGGCTCAGACGCGGAGTTTCCCGGGCGCTCGGTCTTTCGCAGCTGATTGCAGGAGGTCGGGGCGCGGAGGCGAATGCCGACGGTATGCCCGCCGCGTCAGCCGCAACCTCGAGAGCCCCCGGCTCCCGTCGTCGGCCCGTATCGAGTCGTCCTGCCCCGCGCGTGCGCTGGGACCGGCTGGGACGCATCGCGATGTTGTGCGTAATGGTGGCGATCGTCTACCTCTACCTGAGCGCCGGCGTCCGCCTGTTCTCGGCGTGGGGCGAGTCCAAGCGCGACAGCGCCCAGGTTCACGTGCTCGAACGCCAGAACCGCACGCTGCAGCAGCAGCACGCCGCTCTAGCGAGCCCCGGCACCGTGCAGGCGGAGGCGCGTCGTCTCGGCATGATCCGCCCGGGCGAGCAGGCATACATCGTGAGCGATCTCCCGTCCAACTGAGGGGCCGCTGCGGCGCTGCTAGCCTCGCCCCTCGTGTCGGGCCTCGATTACGCGATCCAGCAGTGGAGACAGGGCGAGCGACGCCTCTCACAGGCAGCGCCCGAGCGGTCACCTCTGCTCCAGCGGATCACCGACACACTGGTCGTCGAGTTGCGCAAACGCCTCGGTGGACGCTTCTCCGCCGAGGAGCTCGCCGAGCTCTACGGCCGCGGCACCTCGTGGTGCCTGCAACTCGCGATGGACACCGCCCCCGCAGACCCATGGGCATGGGATTCACGCATCGTCATCGACGCCGCCTTCGCACGGTACCTGCGCGAGGCTGTGGACTTCGCCGGGGGCCGGCTTATCCCAGCCGAAGCGTAGTGGCGCCCTGGAGGCTCGAGGTTGCCGCTCTGCTTTGGATGGGTCGAGGTAGAAGCGGAGATGTTGAATGTCTTTTTTGAAATTTTGCTATAGCAGCTACATCTGTATAGACTATTGCAAAATTTCAGAAAAAAGAACTGACATCTCCCATCGCTCTCCCTGGCGACCGGGGATCACGACCGCCTGAACTCGAACGCGACTAGTCGTCGCTGCCGGTGCGGCGGATCACAATCTGGTCCTCCTCGACTGTGACCTCCACCGACCGGTGACCAGCCCAGTGCTCCGCGTAGATCGGGTTGTCCTGGACGGCCGGGTCCAACCACAGGCCGTAGCCCTCTTCGCCGTGGTCGAAGGTGCCCTCGAGCGGTCCGGCATCGCGTGAGGATCTGCGTCCACGGCGGCTGCGCCTGCGACGTGGGGTCGACGGAGCGCTCTCCTCCTCGCTCTCGCTCTCGGCTTCGGCTTGGGACTCGGACTCGGCCTCGGACTCGGCTTGGGCCTCGGACTCGGCCTCGGCCTCGGACTCGGACTCGGACTCGGCCTTCTCGCGCTCGGCTGCCATTGCGGCCTCCAGTTCGGCGGCGATCAGCTCGTCGTCCTCGGCCCGCAGGTCGATCTCCTCGGGGTAGGCCACAGTGGCGCCGGCGCCGTCGGAAGGAACCTCGTCGCCGAGGAGCTCGTTCTGTCGCTTGAACTGCTCGATCTCCTGGACGGTGACCTCGAGCTGGTGGGCCACCCAAGCGTCGGTACGACCTTGTCGTACCCAGCTTCGGATCTGGTTTAGGTGCGGGCGCAGTGATCTACGAGCCATGGACGGCCCGGGAGACTAGCGCATGCTCCGCGGGCTCGCTGACGCGACCCTCCTACGGCTGTCCGCGCAACCCCGGAAAGCCTCGAATCACGCTTGTGGGCTGCGTATTCGCGTTCCGTGGGACGGGACACTATGCTTGCCGTAAGGCGGGGCCGGGGGCGATCTCGCTCTTTGTCCATGGCCAACCAGAAGGGTGCAACCGATGCTGGTTCTGACGCGCAAGCCCAACCAGAGCATCATGATCGGCGACGACATCGAGGTGTCGGTGCTGTCGGTGGTGGGCGAGAAGGTGCGGATCGGCATCAACGCCCCTCAGGACATCCCGGTGTTTCGGACCGAGATCTACGTCGAGATCCAGCGCGAGCAGGGCGAGCAGGGCGAGCAGAGCAGCCCCTCCAGCGAGGACGTCCGTGTTGAGGTGGACGACGCGCTGGGCAAGCTCGGCGAGTCCTCCTGAGCTCCCCCGCGGGCCGACCGGGCCCGCACGCATGACCTCGTGTTCGCCGCCCCGCGGGCCGACCGGGCCCGCACGCATGACCTTGTGTTCGCCGCCCCGCGGGCCGACCGGGCCCGCACGCATGACCTTGTGTTCGCCGCCGCGTCCCGCGCCCTGATCGCCAGGGCGTCGCGACGCTAGCTGAGCAGCAGGTACAGAGTGCGAAACATGACGACCGTAACGATCGCCGCGGTCATGATGAGCGTCAATACGAGCAGCACGAAGCGAACCGACCCGCGCTTGTGGCGCCGGTCCACCTCGCGTTTGATGGCGCGCTGCTCGGTGGTGCGTCTCAGCGACGCCCGCCGGTGGCGCTCCATCGAGATCTCGCGGGCAAAGGCCCGCTCGATCTCGGTCAAGCTCTGCCTCATCTTCATCGCAACAACCTCCCGAGTGATCGGCGGCGTCCTCTACGCGACCGGCGCCTTGCCCTCGGCGCTCTCGTAGACCTTCACGAAGCGCAGGTAGTTCTCGGCGATCTCGCGTGCTCCGGCTGAGCGTTCGATCTTGCCGTCGACGTATTCCTTCAGGGGGTTCCACCAGATCGAGCGTCCAATTGCGAAGCCCACGAAACCCTCCACCGGGGCGGCCTGCTCGAGCCAGTGATCCACCTTCGCGTCATCCGCGCCGCGACCGAGCACCACGCACACGACGCCGTCGCGGCCGCCCGTGCGGGCCTGGGCGGCGAGCATTTCGCAGTCGGAGCGCTCGTCGACACCCTCGATCTTCCAGATGTCCACCTCGATGCCCGCGTCCTGGATCTCTGCGATCGCACGGCGCATGAGGTCCGGACGCAGCTCCGTGTCATAGCGCTCGGTGCTGCCGTCCACCGCCTGCAGCTGGGCGTCCTCGGCGGGCACGAGCAGCTCGAACAGGAACTTGCGGTCCTTCGAGTGCAGCCAGTCCGACAGGCGCTTCAGCTTCTGAAGCTGCTCCTTGTTTTCCTCGGCGTTGCCGTTGGGGTTGTAGCGGACGAGCACCTTCGTGAAGTCCGGGTCGCAATCCTCGATGTGTTGACCAAAATCATCGCCATACTGGAAGTCGAACATGTTCTGGCCGGAGCGCTCGGCGGGCATCGCGAGCTTCAGGCCCTGGGCGCGCGCTTCCTCGGGCACTGTTCCCCCGAACTGCTCGTCGACGAGCACGCCCGTCACAGAAGCGTCCGCTCCCGCGGCCACAGCGCGCTGCAAGCCCTCGAAGATGAGGTGCTTGGCGTCGGCGATCATCGCGGTCTGCTCCGGGTCTGGGATCGCCCTCGATGCCGAAGAACTTCTTCTGGAATGAGCCGCGGTGGTCGCAGGCGAGGATGTAGAGCTTTTTCTCGTAGCCGAGTTGCATCGATCAGTTTCCTTTGGCAGTCGCTGGTACCCCCTCGCCGGGGCGGCCGCACGGCGCCTGCTGGTCGCTGACGAGGGCGATTGCACTCTATCGCCGGAGCCGTTCCGGCGGCGCTGCCGGGAGAGGACGATAGGACCTTAGAATGGACCGATGCCCTCAGGCGCTGATCTGTTCGTGGTGTGCAAGAAGTGCGGATCGGAGGTCAGCCCGTACATAACCGAGTGCCCCTACTGCGGCCACAGGCTGCGCCGGCGCGCGCCGAAGCTGCCGCGCGACCGCCTGCGCGAGCCTCGCAAGGGAGTGTTTCGGCGGGCGTCGCTCGGTCGGCTGCGCAGCGGGGAGATCGCCGGAGTGCGTGCCGACACGCCGCCGTACGCCACGATCGCCCTCGTGGCGGCGAGCTGCGGCGTGTGGATCGCCGCGCAAGGCGTCTACGTGAATCTCGGCAAGCTCGTGATCGCAGGTCCGCTGCACGGCGACTGGTGGCGGCTGCTGAGCAGCCAGTTCGTCTACTCATCCGGTTTCTCGAGCGGCCTGTGCATGTTCGCGACGCTGCTCTCGGTGGCAATCTTCGGCTGCCTGCTCGAGCGCCGCCATGGCCCGCACGTCGTGCTCGCGCTGTTCTTCGCGGCGGGAATAACCGGTGGGCTGGCCGCCGAGGCTGTCTACGCGTTCCCGGTGGTCAGCGGCGCAAACGCGGGCGCGCTCGCCCTACTGACAGCGTGGGCGGCCCCCAGTCTGGTGGCGGCGCGAGCCGGCGACTACTACGAGGGCGATCTCTTTGGCACCGCGGCTATCGCCGCGGTGCTGCTCGCGATGCCATATGCGCGACCGGAGGTGAGCTGGCTGGCGGGCGTCACCGGCGCGGCGCTCGGTTTGACGGTTGGGCTCGGCTTGAGCCGTGCGAGGTCCGTTTAAGGGCCCGTCACCCTGAGCTCTCGCGAGACCCAGCCGGCGGCCTATGATGGGATGGCTTTGCCGGACCGTTCCTACACCGCAGCCGAGGTGGACGCCGCGCTCGCGGGGGCTGGGAGACGCCTGCCATGACCATGACGCATGCGGTGGTGCTGATCGAAGCGGAGCGCGATGCCCTCTCCACGCTCGGGGGCGAGCTCGCGGACATCGAGGGGGTCGCGGAGGCCTACTCGGTGACGGGCCAGTGGGATTTCGTTGCGATCGTGCGCGTCCCCGACCACGAGCAGCTCGCGGATGTCGTCACCGGCAGGATCGGAGCGCTCTCCGGGGTGGGGCGCACCCAGACGATGGTGGCGTTCGCCGCGTTCTCCAGGCATGACCTGGAGGCGTTGTTCTCGATCGGCGAGTAGCGGTTTGATGGCGTCTGTGCCGCTGAAGCCGCAGTACGGCCCGACGCTCGGGACGCTGTTCGAGCCGCGCTGGCGCTCAGCTGCCCCGGCAGTGCGGGCGATTGCGATCGCGGCCGGCGTTGGTGTGCTCGCGCTCGCCATCGGGGCTGTGCTGACGCTGCTGGACACCCGCTACTCGCACGGCGGGCGGGTGCCGTTCAGCTTCAAGTACAAGGGTCTCTACCGTACAACGACGGACCCGGGTGGCTACGTGAAGGTGACGCGCACCTCAGGGGCACGGCTGGAGGACTCCTATGCGGTGGCGCCGATCCTGCTCGGCGGCTATAGGGGAAGCGTCACCGGTGAGCTGCCACTGTTCGCGGCTGGCTACACCCGCACGCTTGCGAAGCGCTTCTCCCGCTTCAGGCTGGAAGGGGAGGGCAAGACCCGCATCAGCTCCACGCTTGGCGGCTATGACGTGCTCTACAGCGCGCTCGTCGACGGGCGCGTGATGTACGGGCGCGACGTGATGCTCCTGCCCGAACGCCCCTTCGCTCGTGAAGGCGTGGTGATCGAGATGCTGAGCAGCCAAGCGGCGAGCGTGTCAAAGCCGGTGGCGAGCTCCGGAGTGCTCGAAACGCCACTGAAGACGTTCGCGTTCGGGTAGCAGCCCTCGGCTCTGGGCGTTCGCGTTCGGGTAGCCCCTCGGCTTCAGATGAGCTACTGAGCCGGAGCCTGCTGAGGGGCCGGCGTGCCGTCCTCCTTCAGCGTCTTTCCGCCCGGAACCTGCGTGGGTGGCTGTGGAATGTCACCCACCACGACCACTGGCGTGGGATTGCTCGTGCCCCCAGAAGCCGGCGGGGGTGTCTGGGTCGTTGTCGTGGGGGGCGGCGGCGTCGGGGTCGTTTCGGTTACGGCCGGCGGCGGCGATCGCGGTGGCGGTGTGGTCGTGGTGTCGGTGGTCGTAACTTCGGTGGGAGCGGCCGGTGGGCTCGGCGCCTGGGCGCTCGGAAGCTGGGTCGAGTCGGTCGTCACCTCGGTCACCGGCGGCGCCGGGGGCTTGGGGACGGTCGACGGGAGCGGAGTTGTTGCCGAGTTCGATCCCGTGGGAGCCGCGTTCGCCGCGGTCGTGGGGGCGCTCGTCGGGACGGCGATCTTCGCCTTCTTGACGAGACGATGTCCGAGTCTTGTGGCCGGCTGGGATCCGGCGAGGGCGTGTGAGGAGATCGTGACCGGCTGGGAGTTCGAGTGGGTGATGACCGGTTCGCTCGCCTGGGCGGCGCTTGGAGTCGAAGCGACGGTCACCGCATGGTGATGATGAGTGTGGGTCACAGCGTGGTCGGCCTCGACAGTGCCGGCGGTGACGATCGCGGCAACCGCAAGCCCGGCGACCGCCTTCGTCGCCAGTGCGCCCACGCCCGCCGTGACAAAGCCACCGGTGGCGCCTGCGCCTCCGGCTGCTCCAGCGCCCGCCGCGGCGCCCGCCCCGCCGGCGCCCGCCACGTGGGCTCCCCCGGCGCCGGCGGTTGACCCGAGCTTTGAGAGCACGAGCGTCTTGAGCAGCAGCAGCGGTCCCACCGGGAGTATCGCCGCGAGTGCCACGTTGTTGTCCTTCAGCTGCTTGCGGAATGTGCGGCAGCGCTCGCAATCGCGCACGTGACGGCGCACCGCGGGACTCGTCTTGAGGAGACCCTCGGCGACTTCGCCGAGCTCCATGCGAACCTCATCGCAGGTCAGCTTGCGCGCCTCCGCCGCCTCGGCGAGCGAGATGCGGGCGCGCACCAGCAGCGACTTGACCGCAGGCACCGTGGTTTCCATGGCGTCAGAGATCTGCTCGTAGGAGAGCGCGTCGATCTCGCGCAGCAGCAGAGCGGTGCGCTGCGTCTCGGGAAGCTGCTGCACGTCGCCGATCAGCTGTCTGAAGCTCTCACGGCGCATCACCTTCTCGGCGGTGGACAGGCCGTTTTCTGCGTAATGCACGTCCATCGAGTCCACGCCGATGGCGCTCGCGCGGCGCAGGTGGTTGAGCGAACGGTTGCGCGCGATCCTGTACAACCACGGACGCACGTTGATCTCACGCTCGTCGCCAAGGATCGCGTTGAAGGCGGCTGCGAACACCTCTTGGAGCACGTCCTCGGCGTCCTCGCGCGAGCCGAGCATGTGCCGGCAGAATGCGAGCAGGCGCGACTGGTAGCGCGAGACGAGCGTCTCGAACGCCGCGTGCTGGCCGCGACGGATGAGCGCTATGAGGCGCTCGTCGGACTGTAGGCGCAGCAGCGCGGATGGGCTTCTCAGGCCGGGCGCGACTGGGGCTTTTAGTGCGGAGACCTCCACGGCGGTCCTTTCGCTGCTCTTACTCCTACAGACACCGTACCAATGGTGGAGTTGCGGTCTTTCTGAAGCGTCATCGCCCCCTCCGGGTGGAGCCGTGCCGGACACGATCGACAGCGACTGGACTAGAGTGCCAAAGGCTCGCCCGGGTGGCGGAATTGGAAGACGCCGTCGACTTAAAATCGATAGTCCGCAAGGGCGTGTGGGTTCGAGTCCCACCCCGGGCATATCGCGTGGGCACCGTGCTCGGTAGAGTCGCGGACGTAGATGTCCACGCAGAGCGCGCAAGAGAGCACCGATCAGGTTCAAGAGCTGCACGGCGGACGCTTGATCGCACGCCGCTTGAAGGCGCATGGCGTGAGCAAGCTGTTCACGCTGTCGGGCGGCCACCTGTTCTCGATCTACGACGGCTGCCGCGAGGAGGGCATCGAGATCGTGGACGTGCGCCACGAGCAGACCGCCGCGTTCGCGGCGGAGGGTTGGGCGAAGGTGACGCGCGAGCCGGGGGTGTGCGCGCTGACGGCAGGGCCGGGCGTGACCAACGGAATGAGCGCGATCGCAAGCGCTCAGGCCAACCACACGCCGATGCTCGTGCTCGGCGGCCGGGCCCCCGCGATGCGCTGGGGGCAGGGGTCGCTCCAGGAGATCGACCACGTCCCGTTCGTGAGGCCCCTGTGCAAGCTCGCGACGACGGCGCAGTCCACCGCCGAGATCCCCGGTCTGGTCGACGAGGCCCTGGCGAGCGCCGTCGCGCCGCACGGGGGACCCACGTTCATCGACTTCCCGCTCGACCACGTGTTCATGAGCGCGCCCGAGCCCGAGCCTGGGCCACAGCAGGGTGGGCAGGGCAACATAGGGGCCGATTTTGGGGCAACCCAACGGGCTGCGACCCTCTTGAGGGAGGCCGAGCGACCGGTGGTGATGGCGGGCACCGACCTCTACTGGGGCCATGGCGAGCAGGCGCTGCTCGAGCTCGCCGAGACGCTGCGGATTCCCGTGTTCCTGAACGGTCTCGCACGAGGGTGCGTGGGGGCCGACCACGAGCTGTTCTTCTCGCGCACCCGCTCACAGGCGTTGAAAGACGCCGACGTGGCGCTCGTGATAGGCGTGCCGATGGACTTCCGGCTCGGCTTCGGCGGCTCGTTCGGCGATGACACAGCGATCGTGGCGATCGACGTGGCCGAGCCGCAGCGCAGGCATCCGCGCGAGCCGGCGGCGGAGCTGTACGGCGAGCTGTCCCTTACGCTCGGCGATCTGCGCACGGCGGCAGGCGGCAAGGCGCTCCACAGCGAGCGCTGGGTGGCGGGCCTGCGGGCCGCCGAGACCGAGCGGCGCGAGGTAGAGCGCGGTGAGCTCGAGGACGATCGCGCGCCGCTTCACCCGATGCGGCTGTATGCGGAGCTCGGAAAGGTGCTCGACCGCGACGCGATCGTGATCGGGGACGGCGGCGACTTCGTGTCCTATGCGGGACGCGTGATCGACAGCTACAAGCCCGGCTGCTGGCTTGACCCGGGGCCGTTCGGGTGTCTTGGCACCGGACCCGGGTATGCGCTCGCGGCGAAGCTCGCCCACCCCGACCGTCAGGTGGTGCTGCTGCTCGGCGACGGCGCGTTCGGGTTCTCCGGGATGGAGTTCGACACGCTCGCACGACACGGCGTGAACGTGGTGGGGGTGATGGGCAACAACGGGATCTGGGCGCTCGAGAAGCACCCGATGGAGTTCCTCTATGGGTATTCGGTCGCGGCCGATCTGCGCCCCGGCACCCGTTATGACCAGATGGTTGAAGCGCTCGGTGGCCATGGTGAGTTCGTGGAGCGCCCGCAGGACGTGGCGTCCGCGCTCGAACGGGCGTTCCAGTCGGGCAGGCCGGCGCTCGTGAACGTGCTCACCGACCCCACCATCGCCTACCCGCGCAAGTCGAACCTCGCCTGACGGGGGGCAGTCCGACGGGGTCAACCCATCCCGGCGAGACGGAGCGCCCCGCCGCGCAGGATGTCGTGCTCTGAGACCTCCACATGGTCCAAGTCGAACGCCTTCATCGCCTCGTCCAGCAGGATCATCCCGGCGACGATCGTGGGGGCCCGGTCGGGATGCAACCCCACCACCTGGCGGCGCCGGGCTTCGGTCATGTCGGCGAGACGTGCGATGAGCAGTTCGACCGTGGCGAGCAACAGGGGGTAGCCGTGCACACGCTCGGGGTCGTAGGGGTTGAGCTCCTGGTCGATGGCGGCGGCCGAGGTGGCGGTACCCGCCACGGCGATGCCGCGCGTCACCGACGAGCACTGCTCTGGGGGCAGGCCGCCAAGGAAGATCGTGCGCGTGTCGGCGGCGAGATCCTGCAACTCGTGCGGGGAGGGCGGGTCGGTGTGGATGTGGCGCTCGCTCATACGCAACACCCCCGCTTGCACCGACACATGGAAGGAGGCGGTGTGTTCGGCGCCCACGATGAACTCGGTCGAGCCCCCTCCGATGTCGATCACGACGGTCGGCTCATTCGAGGAGCCGTCACGGTCGCTCATCGCGCCGAGAAACGTGAGCTGGGCCTCTTCGTCGCCGGAGAGCACACGAGCGTCGAGGCCGAACTCCGAGCGCACCCGCTTTGTGAACTCGGCGCCGTTGGAGGCGTCGCGGACAGCGGAGGTGAGCACCGCGAGGTTCGCCTCGCAGTCGAAGCGGTCGATCGTGGCGCGGTAATGGGCGAGCGTGGCGAACACACGCTTTATCGCCTCCTCGGAGAGCCTGCCGCCCGCATCCACCCGGTCGCCGAGACGCGTCACCTGCGACTCGCGGTGCAGTTCCTCGACCGCGCCCGACGCGCGATCGACGTCCGCCACGAGCAAACGGGTGGAGTTCGTGCCGATATCGACCACAGCTGTGCGCATGAGGCGAGGATCGTAAAGGCAATAGGGTTTTAAGGCGAGCGACGGGAGGGTTGCCCTGAACGACAAGGAGGGGCGCCGGTGGAATTCGACACCCGGGACTTATGGGAGGGCCTTCTTTTTGCTAGAACATGTGGTGCGACGCGGGGTGGAGCAGTCTGGTAGCTCGTCGGGCTCATAACCCGAAGGTCGCGGGTTCGAATCCCGCCCCCGCTATGCCAAACATCCGCGACCGTCTATCGCATTGAAGAACCTTGGGATCTGGACGCACCGCCGGTCGACTTCGTGGCGTGGAGCTAGGTCTACGGAGGCCCTTGCTACGCGGGGTAGCGGTAGTCATCGCGGCTCATCGGTAGGCCGGTGAGCGGGCTGGGGGGACCTGCAGCTCGAGCCCGGCACGGCGCTGGAGCACTCCAGCAGCCTGCCGGGTCCGCTCCGAGCACGGCGCGAGCCGGCCGCTCGTCGTGATCGCCAGCGAGCACATGGACGACGATCCGCGCAGGCGGGCGCTGGAGTCAGGGGAGCTCGTGCACGTGGGCACCCTCCGGGTCAGCTCGCGCATCCTCCGCGGGCCGCCCGCACGGCCCCTGTCGCTCGCGGACCTAGGTGCGCGGGCGCGGGCTTCGCAGGCGCACGGGGCGGGGGGTCGGCGGGGGGCTGAAACTCGGCCGGCCAGCTTGGCCTGCTGGTCGAACTGGACATCACATCAAGATCCGGCTGTATTGGTCTCGAAATCCCAACCGCGCTTGAGGTCGCTACGTTCTGGCGCGGCCGATCTTTCGCTCTATAGAGCCAGATTTGGCTTTGTTACGCGGGATCTGGGCGGGTTTCGCCAGGGGATCTGGATGCCTCGATACCGCTAGAAACCGCAGGAGACCGCTCGGTCCGCGGTAGGACTGGCGCGAGATTGGCGCGAGAACTGGCTGGTTGGTTGAGGGTTTGCCGCAGGCTGACCGCCGACAGCTGTTGTTCGACGGCAGATGGGCACGCTCATCACTTACCGCTGCCCGTGTGTCGGACGGCTGCGGGATCGTGTGCGTGAGCTGGAACGGGCTGGCCGAAAACGTCCCTGACGTGGCATCCGCGAGCTGCACCCAAAGCGCTTCTGCTCACCAGTAGCCAGAGCGCTGTCCGGCGCCCATACCATCGCCGTCGGGCCATGGCGGCTACCTTGACGCCAGACCAGCAGCACCAGCTAGAGCTGCACCACCTGTCAGCCACAAACGCCATGCAGGCGATCAGGATGCAGCGTGATCGGGTGGCGCATTGTTCCGAGCAGGATGATGCCTTTTTCACGACAGGTTCTCGGCGGGAGGCCGATCTCAGGTTCCTGCTACTGGCGGTGCGCTGGTTGCGGGAGTCCTGCCAAGCAGCAGCGAAGCTCACCACGGACGCTGGTCTACGGGAGGCCATTGAGCTGTTCGATCGCCATCTGCCGCACGCAAAAAGCATGCGGAACGTTCGAGAGCACTTCGGCGGGCGCATCGGCCGGGACTGGAACTCGATAGACGACCGCATCCCCGGCGGCAACGCCTTCGTGCGCCGGGTGGGAACTGAGTCCCGGTACTACATGACGACCTGGGTCGGGGATTTCTCGACCTTCATCTGGGCCGGGAAAGAAATCCACCTTGACCTCATGGTGCCGGTAGGCGAGCGTCTGTGTGCGGCCCTGCAAAGCCTGATCACGGGCCGGACCGTCCGAGCGCGCTTCGGCGCCACGCCCCGTCCCCTGCCCAGGGGTTAGATCGAACTGTACTCGGGTGCACGGTGCATCGTGATCACCGCTACCTCGTCGGCGGATATCTGGCCCATCAGCAGGTGATCTGCGCCAGCCAACAGCATGACGTGCTGCGCCAACAGGCCCGTCAGACGACGCTCAATCTCGGCTAGTGCCACGTGCTCAGCCAGAATGTCCACGGGCGGTGCGTAGGGGTTGTCGGCGTGCAGAAGATCGCTTGCCCGACCAAAAGCTCTGCCCCATTCTTCCTCCGACAACACCTCGTCGTCGGGGACCGGCCCCAAGGAGCCGTCGTTCTTGACCTCCGTGGCCTTCGGCCAGTAGTAGGCGTTTGCCTTCCGAGCCAGCCTTCGTGCTTGGTCGGTGTCGGCCCGCGCGAGCGCCTGACTGATCCCTTCGATGGCGACTCGGTTCGTTACGAGTGAGGCCATGACGATCAGCTCCAGCACCTTGCGAAGCTGGAGAGCGGTGTACTCCACGGTCGCCACCGTGGGCTCAGCGTCGAGATGTTCTCGGGCGCCCCGGAGCCGGTGCGCCATTTCTTCGAGGACTTTGGAATAGCGCTCTCGGTCCTCGGGGCTTATCGGGTGATCGCCTGGCATCCCGGTGATCCTATGAGAGGGCACACGACGGACCCGGCGTCGTCACGCGCCTGGAGGTCCCCGACTCGCCTCGGGATCCTCTCCCCATGGCCACACGCTGTTTCTCGCGAGCAGCGCCGGTGACGGCAACGGATGGCCCGGCACGTCTGGATGGAGCAGAAGCTCTTCATTCGACGGATGGCTTAGCATCGCCCAATTGAGCCGCGTCGCCAGCTCCTCGGCGCCCTCGACGCGCGCCTCCGGCCAGGACGTCCAAGGATGGGAGAGCACTACGGCCTGGGTAGGCGACGTCGGCAGATACAGCTGCTCGGCCGTCACGACGCCGAACCCGATGGACTCGCCGGACGGGTTGATGCGGACGAACGGGTGCTCTCCCGTGAAGAGACAGGGCGAGTCAAATCGCGCCAGCGTCCACGTCCGCCTGTCGATCATTTCAGCGAGCTCTTGGACGTCCGAAAACATCGCGTGCAGGAGCATTGCGTTCGTCGGCTGGATCTCGACGTACTTCTCGCTGTTCTCCACCATCTCCCGCAGCTCGGCTGAGGGCTCCTGGCCGGTGATCTCGCGCAACCGCTCGTCTGAGTAGTTGACAGCTCCCATACGAAGCAGCAGACGGTTGACCTCGACGATCGACTCGGCCAATCCCTCGCGCACTGCCCGGCCTCGCGATAGCTGAGCGGACATGAACATCGCGAGGGCCTCCCGATCGGGGCGGCTCAAGGGGAATTGGTGCTCGCGCGTCGCTTCCAGAGCGGACGCCGCCTCAGCGTCGATGAACTCGGCCAAGACACGCTCGACGCCAAACTCCTTTAGCCCCTCCTTGGTCTTGATCGTGTTCCAGTCGCGTTGCGAGAACGCGTCGCGCACGTTGCGGATGCCGCCCTCTCCTGATCTCTTGTTCAGGACGCGCACCTAAAAGGACTTGCCTTTGCGGCGCGCGAATCCTCGCTGATAAACCTGCGCCACGAAGTGGTGCTTGCGCGGGTCGGACACGGCTTCACGATAGGCGCCGGGTCCGGCTGCCTCTTTAGCCGCCGGTGCGGCGCCCGCGACGAGCGCGATGAGGCGCTCGTTGACCCACGACCAGTTCCGCCAACGCGGTCGCGCCCGGGCAATCGCTTCGGGAGTAGAGATCGCCTCTGTTCTGTGGGGTTAGAGGCCGGAGTTGTGGTCCGGCGATCACCCTATAAACAGGAGGCAGCATGGCGAACTTTGACCGAATAGTTGACAACCGCTGGCGACCGGATCTCGCATCCAGCCAGCGCCGCGTGCGCGAAGAGGAGTTCGAGGAGAGTCTGCCGGACGGGGAGGAGCCGAAAGTGCTCTACAGCCGCGAGCTCTCCTTCGTGCCGGCGCGGCGCAAGGCCTTCGAGGCGCACGACGCACAGACGGTCGCGCTGATCCGCCGCCTGGCTGAGCTCGAACGCCTACCGCACGGCGAGCCCGTCGGCAAACTGCTCGAACACTGGAAGTGGCTGGAGGCGATGAAGGGAGCGGCGGAGAAGCAGCGCTGGCTGGAACCGCTGATTGCGACGGTGCGCCGCGATCCCGCCGCCAACGAGCACCTGGTGATCTTCCTCATGCTCGTGTTCGAGCCGGTGAGGCGCAGCGTCAGCAAGGCCTTCGTCACCGCGCACGGCGGTATCAGCGCGCAGCCGCGCGACGTCAGCTGGGCGAACCGAGAGGAGGCGCGGATGATCCGCCACGTCGAGCGCGAACGCCTGTATGACGTGACACGCGAAGCGGCGCTTGAGGCCGTCTTTCGCTACCCGGCGAAACCGCCCGCGAGGTTCTTCTCCTGGCTGCGCGAGACAATCGCCCAGCGCGCACTCGACAAGCTCCGCGGCGAACTGCCCGAGGCGCTGACCAGCGGCGCCTCAGTCGCCGAGGCCGAAGCGATCCAGAACGCCCTGGCCGGCTTCGAGGCCGTCGAGGGCCCCGAGATGAGCGAACGCGGCGGCTACCGCGAGTGGCGCGCGCGAATTCGCATGCGTGACGTCTTCGATGTGGTCGAGGAATTCTTCGCGCACGACCCGGTGCGCGAAGCCTGCCGTCTCGCGGTCGGCCGATTGCCAAGCGCGCAGCGCGAGGTGATCGACAGCTACTTCTTCAACGACAGCGAGGTGCCCGACATCGCCGCGCGGCGCAAGGTCAGCGAGAGCACGGTCTACAACCAGAAGGCCCGTGCGCAGGACACGCTCAAGCGTGACGACGTGTTCTTCTCCGCCCTCTATTCGCTTCAGCGCGTGCGCGACCGCGCGCGAGCGCAGAAGCTCGCCGCAACCTACCCCGACGGCGTGCTGCCCGACGGCCGGCGTTTGGTCCTGATCGACAACGCCGCCTAGAGAGCCCCCAGTGAGTCTCGTCGATGTGGGCCTGGCCTGCTCGATCGCGAGCAGCTGCGCGTCCCTGAGTCTATGACGGGGGCCTGTCAACGCCGAGAATGACCCGCCTCCGACCGGTTGCTCCTGCCCGGCCTCGCCTAACGGTCCTGCTCGCTCAGACGGAAGCCAGCAGCAACCCAGCTTCGAGCCACCTCGGCTACTGTGCGCAGCCTAGGTGAGAGCCCCGAGCCCAGCCCAAATGAGCCTCGAATCAGTGCAGGCCGTGTTGCACGCATGAGGAGTTCCAGCCATCCTCAGCGAACCACCGAGTCTTCGTGCCGCTAGCCGCGACCACCACCACCGTAACTGAGGTACCGTCCCACCGCGGATCGCCGATACGGGCAGCGTTCCGGTGGGAGGCAGAGATGACCTCGCTGGTAGCCAGCCAGGTTGGACGTCTCATGCCTCGTTCGGAGATTTCTCATCTCGTGGTCCCCGAGGTGCCAGCGGCGGTCGGCATCGCAGACCTCGTGGCTGTGCGCTTTGATCACTCGGCCCTGAAGCATCGGCTGGCAAGCGATGTCGGTCCCCTCTGCTCCCCACTGCGCATCCGCGTTCTGGACCTGTTGCGATGTGACCGCTCTATGCGGATTGGCACGCTCGCTCACAAGGTCGGCTCCACGCCGGGTGCGCTGTCTCGTTCGACGCTGCGACCTCTCCAGGAGCTAGGCGTCGTGGAATTGACAGGTGACGCAGCTCGCGCGACCGGGAGGTGGCGGCCGGTGGTGGCGCACGTCACTGCTGTTGAGCTAAAGCTCAGCAAGTGGCGCGACGCGCTGAAGCAGGCCGACAATTTTGCGCTCAGCGCAGATCGCTCTTGGGTGGTGCTCGATCAGGCCCGAGCCCGACCGGCCGTGGCCGCCGTCGGGTACTTCAGACAGTTTGGGGTCGGGCTTGCTGTGCTCGGGACCGACGGCAGTCTGCGTGTGGTCACCCCGCCGGCCGCAGGCCGTCGCCATCGTTGGCTCCGCGCGCTCATAGCAGAGCGGGCCTGGGCTGTTGCTGAGACTGAAGCCGCTGCGATAGACGCTCAGTAGCTACACCAGCGCTCGCCAACGGTCGAGGAAGTTGCCGTCGATTCGGGCTGCAACAGCGCTTGACAGGCCGTCACAAAACGCGATTGCCGTATCGAGGCGAGTCGCCACAACGGCTCGCCGCTGGGCGCGTGGAAGGCCGCTTAGTGCGGTGCCAGCTTCGTGGGCATGGCGGAGTTGGTGGCGCTTGGCGAGCGCGAGGTCATGGTTAGCGCCCATTGCCGCGCAATCCGCACAGACGCAAGGCTGATAGCCGGGCTCGGAGACGAGCTGTTCGTGGACTCGCCACGGGACGCTCCGCAGCAACTGGTGCTCGAAGTACGGCAAGCTCGGCAATTCGGGCCGTCTCATCGGAGACGCGACCTTGTCAACCCACGACGTTGCAGACATTCCGCCCGAGAAGCCCCAGGCGCCTAGGCCCATAGCCAGCCAGCCCACCCAGCCGGTGTTAGGAAGGTAGAGGCGGACGTCGTTTTCGGCGCACGCCTCCACGATCTCGCGCAGCCCGTGCAGATAGCGCGAATCGTCCACGGGCGGGAGCTGGGAGTGAGAGGCTCGGAACACGACGCCGTTGGCGCCTGTGGCGAGCAGGGCGTTGGCGAGGCGCGTCAGATGTGGCTCCTCGCGGAGGTAGGTCCGGTCCACCGACGCGGACAGCCAGCAGTCGGTGCCGGGAGGCACTTGAGCGGTTACTTCTGTTGCTGCATCAAGCACGGGATAGAGTTCCAGAGCGCCCCGGGCAGCCTGCATACGCGGTGACGCGGTCATCACGAATGACGGCGGTGGGGCAGAGCCACGGAGCACTGCGGATAGTTGGTGGTCGAGCGCCTGCTGCATCCACTGCTGCCATTGCACCTGCGTCGCTGGGCGCGGGTTGAGTGCCAGCCACGGGAAATGTTTTTCGGATCGCTTTGTGGGATCAAGGTCGAGCATCTGCCCATGTGGATCGAGGATGGCGTCACCCGCTCGCCGCGCCCGCTGAAAGTGGGCGTTGAGAGCTTTTGGCACGTTGACTGGTCCCAGCGCCACGCCAGGACGACCCGCGGCCGTCTGCCCCAGTTCGTCGGCGAACGTGAGGAGTTGCTCGGCCTCGTTACTGGCGTGTTGGAGCCAAAATCCCGCTCGGACGAGTGCTACGGCCATACGGCGTCCAATAGTTCGCGGGCGCGGGTCGCCGTCGGACGTCGGTACGCCGCATAGTCGCCGACAGCTTGCACCCAATCACGAAGACCAGCCGGCCGGCTGCCGGGCACCATGATTCCCGTCTGCAACCTCGCGTCCCAATCGACCGGCGGGCTCGTCTCACCACGGCGGAACGGATGTTCACCCGCGGCCAACTCCCCAGTGATCACGGCCAGCGCCCACAGATCGGTGCGGTCCATTGCACGTTCGGCACGGAGTTGCTCTGGCGCCATGTACGGCCACGTTCCTCCTACCCATGGATAGAGCGTGACCGAGCTGAGGTCCACGAGCCTGGAGAGCCCCAAGTCGATGATGACGGGCGCCGCCCAGTCCCCTCCGAGGAGTACGACGTTTTCAGGCTTGAGGTCTCGATGGACCACGTTCGCGGCGTGGAGGGCCTCCAGTCCTTCCAGGGTCCCAGCGATAAACGCACGTAGCTGAGCGTCCGAAGGCTGCCCGATTGCGGCCAAGTTATGGCGCACATCGCCTCCGTGTAGAAAGTCGCTCAGCAGGTACGGATGGGCTTGGCCATCAGAGGCGGTCGTGAGTTCGCCCCGTCCGACGACTCGGACAACCCGAGGCGACGTGATCCGCTGGAGTGCTTCCACCTCGCGCTCGAACCGCTCGGGTTCGACGCCCTTGACTACGACCTTGCAGGCCAACACAGTGCCTCCTCGGACCACTCTCCAGCACTCGCCGCTCCCACTTTCGGAGCCAATGCGTTCGGCCTCTTCGCACGAGCCTAGCTCCGCTTCGATGTCTGCTCGGCTGACGGCCATCGCATGCGCGAGCCTACGAGACGCGCAGGACGCCGAGGTTGGGGTCGGCCGTCCGGAAGCGCGGCTGAGTTCTGACTAGCGGGCGCCGGCCGGGCGCCGGAAACGTCGCCATACCGCATGTCTTTCTGTGGGAGCAGACGCAGCAGACCCTGCCGGTTCGATTGGTTGCATGGCTTCCGGGTTGCGTTGGAGGCAGCGATCGGACTTTTCGCCCCAAACGTTGCACGAATAATACACATATCGTGTAACATCTGGGGCGAAATGACTCTTGGTCGTCCGAACATCGCCGAGCAGATCGTGCTCGATTACCTCACCGGCAAGCCTGATCGGACGCTTGACCGGCAACTCGACGAGCCGGCTATCCGCGCACTTGCTGAGCAGCGTGGCCTTTCTCACTTCGACCTGTCGAGCGTCATGAAGCGCATGCATGCGAAGCTGCTGCTGCACCCACTGCAGCATGGGCGCTGGGTCCTCAGCCTGGAGGCGCAGCCGACAAGAACGGCGCGGCTGGACGAGCTGGATGTCGTCGCCGACGCGGTGCTCCGCCGGCTCGACATGGACTACTACGTCTCCTGGCACTCAGCGCTCTGGCACTACGGCCTGATCGACCAGCAGTCGCGACGCATCTATGTTGCGGTCACGAAGCGCAAGCGCCCGGTCACGCTCGGGCTCGCGAGCGTTCGCTTCGTGACTGTCGCGGAGCGGAAGTTCTTCGGTCGCACGCGCGTGGAGGACTTCGAGTGGCCGGTCTGGATGGCCACAGTCGAGAAAGCCCTGATCGACTGCTTCGATCAGCCCCGGCTTGCAGCCCCGCTGCCGGTCATAGCGAACGCACTGCGAGACGCCTACCGCGACGGCATCCTCGACCCCGAGCGGCTGGTAGCGGACGCGCTGCTATTCAATAGCCCCAATCTGAACCGCCGGCTGGGCTTCTTCATGGACCTCTACGAAATCCCCGGGACCGAGCCGCTGGCGCTCCGCGTGGGACGCACGTACGCCGTGCCGCTGGCACCCGGAGGAAAGCCCGACGGCGAGCGTCTCCCAGTCAACAAGCGCTGGCGCGTGTATGAGGACCCGGCGATCATCGGCACGGCGCTGGAGCTCAAGTGACCACAGGTCCCGTCACGACCGACGAGATCCTCGACGCCGCCGAGAAACGCACCGGGCTTACCCGCCCGCAGCTGCTGGTGCTGGTCGCCAAGAGCGCCACCGTGCGCCACCTCGCCACTCACGAGAAGTACAAGGACCTGTTCGTGCTCAAGGGCGGCACGCTGCTCTCCAACGTCTACCGCAGCCCGCGACAGTCGATCGCCGACGCCGACTACACCTACCTGGACCCCGAGAACCTCAAGGTGCCCAACCTCGAGGAGGCCCTGGCCGCGAACGGCGAGTACGGCTTCTACCTCTACCCAGAGGAGGGGCAGTGGTCCTACGAGAACGAGATGTTCGACGGCAAGAGCCCCTTCCACATGAAGGGCATCCGCATGAGCCGCCGCCCCCGCGACCGCGAGCTGAAGGTCACCGTCTCCGTACGCGCCGGCGAGTGGCTCGACCGCGACGGACCACCACTCATCTACCGCGACCCGCTGCTGGCCAGCGACAGCAGCTTCCCCATCAACGGCTTGACCCGCAACGAGCTCGCCGCCGAGAAGCTGCTGGGCTGGTGCGGCAAGCCCCTCCCGAAGCACCTGGTCGACCTCGCCTACCTCGCGCGCGAGCACCACGAGCACATCAGCCACGAGCAAGTCGCGAAATTCGTCCGCCAGAAGTTCGAGATGGAGAAGGGCGCCCGCCGCTACCGCGACGCCGGCATCCGCTCACCCGCGGACCTCGTGGCGGCCTTCACTAAGCCGAACAAGCTCAAGGACTTGCGCAACGACTGGGAACGCTTCTCGAGCACCGAGCTGCTGTTCCTGCCAGGTGAGCTGGCAGAGGATGCCGACGCCACGCTCATGAAGGTCGAGAACGTCGAGCGACAAGCCATCGAGTTCTGGCAATCGACGCTCGACCTTCTCCGCTGAGGGACAAGGTGCGCGGTTGGACAAGCCCCAACCGTGCAGCACCAGATCCTCGAGGGCGAGGCTGCCGTGCCCTACGCCGATGGCGACGATCTGAGCTTCACGATCACCGCCAGTCCCGGCGCCGGCGCCTTCGACGACGTGGTGCCGTATGCGTTCGTCGTCACGCTCGAGACCGCCGAGGGGGTCGGCCTGCCGATCCACGCCGAGGTGACCACGCGCCTCCGCGCTCGCGTCGCGCGGATTCGCGCGTAGAGTGGCCCGTGCTGGCCGCACACCAGGAGTACATCGACACGGTCACAAAGACACCGATGTGCCGGCTGATTCGTCTCCGGGCAGGCGATCAGGCTGGGTGAAGTGGCTGTGCGAGTCGCGTACGCTGCGTCGATGGCGGCAAGCTTCCCGATGAGCTCAAGGACGCTCGGCGTGCTGATTGAGGCGATCGACGAAGGCTATGAGGACAGGCGTATCGGGACGTTGCTGCTGAAGGCCGGCGCGGACCCCTGGCAGCCCGAGACGTGGCCGAACAAGCAGACCAGGCTGCAGCGGCTGTTTGGCAGCATGCGCAACGACGCCGGGGAGGAGGCGTCCGCAGCGGCGCTCGAGCTCGTGCGGCTCATTCTTGGGGACGGCAGCCGCGGCAGGCGGACGCCGACGATCTGGTACCCGAAGGTCAGGGCGGCGGTCGCGGCCGACGGATGGGAGTACGACCTGGACAGCGAGCGCCTGGTGCCAACGGTCCCCGGTGTTCAAGTCGCCGAGGAGACCTCGCTGCTCGAGGAGGAGATGCAGGAACGGGGATGGTCGGTCGCCGCCGGGCACTACCGGCAAGCCCTGAGCGCGTTCGGCGCGCGCAACTGGGCGAGCGCGAACGCGCAGCTCAGGAGCGCACTCGAAGATCTCCTATGCTCGAGCGCGGAGTTTGTCTCGGGCAAGCGCCCGGCGGAGGCGCAGGCGTGTCTCGACGCGCTGCGGGCGAAGGGGGTGCTTCTCGACGGCGAGTTCGGGTTCGCCAAGGGCCTGTGGACGCTGTGCCAGAGCCGTGGTCCCCACGCCGGCCTCAGTGACGAGGAGGAGGCGCTGTTTCGCCTGCTCGCCGTCACCTCCTACAGCCGCTTCCTGCTCGTGCGCCTGCCGCAGTAGCGATGAGCGCCCGGCCAGTACACCGATGACGGGCGGACGTGCGGGCGACGGTGAGGCGAGTGGCTAGCAAGCCAACAGGTCCGGCGGGTGGGCCGGTGCGGGTCCGCCGTCAGATCTTGCCGGCGGAGGTGAAGCAGGCGCGGGCGGCTCAGCGCCGCGCGGATGTGCACAACAACGCGCTGATATCCGCACGGATCGCCGCTCACCTGACAGCCCAGGAGGGTGCGCTGGATCGCCTACGCGACGCGCACGCTGGGATCGTCAATGGCACCGACTTCGATCCTCTGCAGAAGACACGCCAGGGCGCGGCATGGCTTCTCGCTGGAAGATGCATCTCGCTCGGCTACGCGCTGCCGGTGCTGCTGCGCGCCGGTGTCGCGGTCGAGGTGGCGCCGCTGGCTCGCACGCTGCACGAGGCCAGCAACGCGCTTCGCATCATGCTCGACAGTGAGGAGCACGAGCTGCACCGCAGATGGCTGCGGGACGGCTACTTCTCGCCCAAGCTGATGGAGGGAGCTCTGAAGCGGATGGAGGATCGGATGGCAGCGGAGATGATCACCCAGGGGCACACGCCGCCCGGCCGCACCGACGAGCTCGACCGCAAGCTGTATGACGAGTGGTCGCGGATCGCCCACAACCGGAGGTCCGGCGTGCTTGAGAGCTATCACGCGGATCTGCGCGACTTCGCTTACGGGGCGGAGAGCGATCCGCTGCGCCGCGGCGTGTGGGTGGGTTACGGCACCCAGGTGATCGTCGAGGTCACGGTGACGGTCGGTGCCGGGCTGACGAAGATGCTCGGCCCGGGGACGTGGGGGACGCTTGTCGAGCCGGCGGTTGCCGTGCTGGACACGTCTGAGCGGGATCATCCGCTCGATCCCATCGCGCTCGGCTTCGATCCCCAGCGTGCAGATCATGAGAGCTTGGAGTCGAGGTAGTGGAGCAGACTCCGCCCGACGTTGATCACGAGCCGCGCCTCGGGCTCGTCGAGCAGCTCCTGATTGGGGTGCGCCACGCTCGCCTGGTTCCGGACCGGCAGGAAGGCATCGAGGATGTTGGCGCAGGAGTTGAGGACCTTCTCGACATCTTGTCCACGAGGTCCCAGGTCGGCGAGCTTGGGATGACCGGAGCGCAGCTTCTTGAAGAGCGCAACCATGGAGTCATCCCGCTTGTAGACGATCCCTTCGGCGTCACAAACGGCCTGGAGGTAGCCGTGGAGCACCGTGTGGACTCGGTCCACGGCACTCGTCGGACCGGAGGTTTGGATGAGGTTCTCTGCGTCCGTCAGTGCTCGCAGCACCACCTCGCTCGAAATCTGCGGGGTGGTCCCGGCAATAAGCGGCCCGGATTCGAGGCGCTCGATGAGCTTGAGCAGCCCAGCGTGGGCTCCCTGGCGGGTGTCTGGTCCCTGGTCTGGCGGAAATCGCTCGATGACGCCTCGGAGCACCTTCGCCTGATCCCTGGGCGGCAGCGACGACAGGATGGCGATGAAGCGCTGACGTGTCGTGCCCTCGAAGTCGTACGGGTCGATCATCAGATCGCAGTACTCCGGATAGAAGTCAGCGTGAGTGCGGTAGCTGAAGTCGCCGAGGTAGCCACCTGAGACGCCGATGTAGCGGTTGACGACTCGGGTGATCTCCGCATCGGTCATCGCATTGGCTGGCCGCGGTGTGCTTTCTGCCGCCGCGGGCGGAGCCGACAAGCTCACTGGAGAAGCGGGCAATGGCGTGCCGAGCCCGAAGAGTTGCGGAGCAACCTCACCGATGATGCTGAGATAGTCGTCGAGGCAGCCGATGTTGCGGTACTTCCTGACGCCCCTCCTGAGCGAGACTGTCCATTCGTTGCTGCTCCCTCCGAAGGTTTGCCAAACGCCTGGCGGCTCGTTTTTCAGAAGCATCCCAACCTTGCGCACGTTGATCGGGGACGCTTCCCATGATGTCGAGGAGAGGTGCTCGCTGAAGGCCGCTGCGGTCGCTCTCACCTCGACGGTGGACGGATCGCTCTGGTCGATGACATGCTCGGCCTCGACGATGCCAAGCCACCGGATCGCATCGAAGAAGAGCGCCACGTCATCCTCGGAGTCGGGGCACTGGGCGATGCCAAAGAGCGAGAGCTGCAACTCCATGTCTGGCCGAGGATCGATGAGTCGGCTTCTGTCCAGGAGGACGTAGGCAAGCGGAATCGCCCCCAGGGCTTGAGGAAGATCGATGCCTTTGCGATCGAACTCGCGGTCCAGTTGCCCAAACGTCGGCCACGGTGACCCGGCCCGGAAGAACTCGTAAATGCGTTCAAGGACGGCTCGCTGTTCTTCGCTGATGTCAGGGAGTTGTGGGGTCATCAGGTGGCATATTGGGCGACGGCTTTGCCCAAGCGCACGAACTCTCCGAGAGTAAGGTCGGGTGCGGCACCGAGGAGGTGCCCGTACAGCTGGTCGCTCGCCGACTCCCAGTCGAGCATCGTCGGCTGTTCGTAGATGGTCGCCAGGCTGGACCAGGCAGCCGGCGCCAGGAACCGCGCGACCAGCACTGCCAACGAAACCTGCCCTACGAGGAGCGCGCTCGCGCCGATCCGCACGGCGATCAGCTGGTCGCGTGTCTGCTCGGGGCGCAGGAAGCCACGCAGCCGGCCCCACGCCCGCTCCGCGTCGGCGCTGTCGATGAGGCTCGCGTACTGCACGACGCGCCCGGCCATCTCGATCACGCTGTCGCGACGCTCCTCGTCGCGCGCAAGGCGGACGACGGCCTCCCACCAAAGCCTCGCGATGACCCGGTCCTCGAGCTGCACCGTCCTTCGCCCGCAGTCCCAGAGCAGCCTCTGCGCCAGATCCGGGTCGCCGTCAGGGGAGCCGAAGGACGCGAGCTGCTCGATCAGGGTCGCCAGGAACGAGTCCCCCCGCGTGCAGCCCGGTAGCGCTCGTTGCACGAGCCCCGTCATCACCTCGCGGGTCGCCGGATGCTCCCCCCGCTGCAGAGCCCGCGAGACTGCCAGCGCCGCCGCACGGGCAGCGCCCACCGGAGCACCCACCTCCCCCGTCGGCAGCGGCCCGCGCGCTCGCTCCAAGGCGCCGACATGAGCATGCAGCACCTCCACGGCACGGCGCGCCACCCGTGAGGCGCCCGCTTCGTTGCCCGCCTCCGCCAGGCGGCTCGTCAGCTCCACCAGCGCGCCGATCGCCTCGCCGGTGCGCTCCGCGCCTGCAAGCCGGCGCACAGCGAACAGGCGGTGGGCGTCCCGGCGCGTACGCTCGCTCAGCGTCTCATCCGCTGGCAACACGATGCTCGCCACCTCATCGCCCTGATGCACCAGCGTGCCCAGGACCCTCGACAGCCACAGGCGAGCGCCGTCCCGCCACCAGCCATCACGGTTCAGCTTGCGAAGCACTCGTCCGCGCATCACCAGATAGCCCTCCCGCCCGGTCTCGATGGGTGCGCGGCGCACGCTCAGCGGGGCGCTGATCGTCGGTCGCACCCACAGGAGCGCCGCCGTGTCCGAGCGCGCGGTGAGCACCGAGGAGTGCATCCGTCCAACCGCGCGTCCGCTGCGTACGGCGCGACGTACCTCGCCGGAGGCGAAGATCCGCGCCGCCACGACGTTGTCGGTACGCGACAACAGCTTCCACAACGACAGGACCAGGCTCAGCGCCAGCGCCGCTATGACACCGACCGTGATGACGCTGCGCGTCTGCACGGCGTGGCCACTCGGCTGCCAGACGGCGAGACCGTAGAGCGCCGCGACACTGCCATAGCCCGCCCACAGCGGCAGCGGCACGCTGGTTGCGCGCGCCACCAGGCCGGGCAGACGATCCGCGGCCAGCTCGGAGGCAACGACATGGATCGCCACGAGGACGCCCGCGACCGCGACGACCGTACCCGTGCTCAACGTCACTTTGTAGTCGAAAGCCCGCAGCGCGTTCGCGGCAAGCGCCAGGCCGGCACCCGCCGCAGGCACCCCCACGAGACACACGGCGGGCGCGAGCCAGCGCCACACCCGCACGCTGTGCCGGCGCTCCAGCAGCCTCGACGCGCGCGCCCGCCAGCGGGAGGAGCCCCGCACGAGAACGGGGTCGGCTGCCGAGAAGTCGCGGTCGCAGTCACGCGCGAAGCCGATCGCCGCCTGCTCGGCCGGGCGGGTCGCGGCGAGCACCTCGCCCACCGCGTCGCCGAGACTGCCGCGAGCGCCCTGCAGCCCCGCGGCGTACACGAGCCGCAGCTGGCGTGCGTTTGGCGCCGCGAGCGCCTCCAGAGCGCCGGGGCGAAGATCGACATGCTCCGCGAGCAGCACCGCGGCGGCGCTGCGGGCGGCGTCGTGCAGCGCGCTCGGGGCATACGGGTCAACGGGCTGTTCGGCCAGCCGCCACACACGGGCAAAGATCGGCGCGCGCTGCGGTGCCAGCATCCGCTCAGGGGCGCGCCTCACGGCAAGCAGCGCCGAGCGCGTGCGGTCCGGGTCCCCCGCCGCGTCGAGCGCGATCGCCTCATACAGCGCGAGGGAGAGCGCGCCGGTGGGCAGCGCCAAGTCCGCCAGCAGGACCGCCGCCGGGCCGACGAGCCCGAGCCGGTCGACGGCCGCCAGGACCTGGCGCGCGTTCATACCCTCCGGAACCCAGCCGAGCAGACACGCCCGTTGCGCTGGGTCTTCAGCCTTCAGGATGTCGGCGAGCTCTCCCGAGCTCATACCGAGCAGGCTCGGTGTTCGTGCCAGCAGTCGTCGCTGCGCCCAACGCATCAGCCGCCCCGGTGCGTGCGACCTGGTGAGGATCCACGCGGCGGCCCGCACACTCGGCGGTGGACGGGTCACCCGAAGGACTCCTGCCCGGGGAAGTAGAGGTCTTCGCTCGGCGCGTCAAGGCCACGAGGGAAGAACTCGAGCAGTCGATCGAGCTGCTCGTCGGTTTGCGCCTCGATGCTCGCCACGACGGCGAGCAGCTGCTCGGTTTTGGACCGTACCGCCTCGGGCGCCCCCGGCGGCATCACCTTCGCGGCGGCGCGGACGTTCGCGACGATCTCGCGCCTGGCGGACACGTACAACAGCGGCTCGAGGATCGAGATGCCGTAGCGGGAGTCGATCTGCTCGAGGCCGCGCAGGTGCAACAGCCCGTCGGGCTCGAACACCTGGGGCGCCGATCCCGTCAGCTCGAGGAAGCGGCCGTCGGCCGGGAGCTGCACCTGCTCAGGTCGCAGGCACCTCAGATGCGCGTCGAGCCCCGTCACACCGGCCTGCAGGTAGCCGTTGCCGCAGACCTCCGCGTCGCGGACGGTCTGGTTGAGGAACTGGCGCATGCCCTGGAGGGTTGTCTGGCTTCGCAGGAACCCGCGGATGTCCTCGCGTCCGCCGCGGAGCGAGGGGTGGCGGGCGCCGATGGCAGAGACCGTGCGGTCGACGGCGTCACGGACCCGCTCCTCGCGGTCGTACAGCGCGCGTAGCGCAGGGACACGCGCGGCGAGACCCCGGTGGTCAGGAAACGGGTCGAGCTGGAAACGCACCTGCAAGCGCAGCTGCGCGTCGGCTGCGCGCTCGCCGACCATGCTGAGGGCCTGCGCCATCTCGGGTGGCATGTCCCACGCCAGTTCGGCCGTCGAAGTGTCGCTCGCAGCGATCAGTCGCGGCAGCTCATCGACAGAGCGCTGGTTCTGCATCACCTGCTGGATAGGAGCCTGGCGGGCAACCAGGTCGAGTAGGAAGCGCACGGCCGTTTCGCGCATCAGCGCGACGGGCTGGTTGACTACAAAGGCGTAGAGGATCTCGTGCTCCTCAGAGACTTCGTCGATGACCTCGCCGTCGGCGTCGACACCGGCGAGGTGGAAGCCGAACAGGTTGAACGGCAGTCCGATCGGCAGGCGCACGAGCGTCAGGCACACCCGCAGACGTTGGCCCTCCGGAGCGCCAACGCCGTCGGCGGCAGCCGCCAGCTCAGTCAGCATCTTGACGGCGCCGTCTATGCGTTGCTGGTCGGGCTCTGCTGAGAACTCGACCTGTCGCGTGTCGCCGGGATACCGGCGGTCGGCGGGCAGGTCGCGAACTGGGCGGTAACCGGCGGTCATTTGTGACCGCAAGCATCGCCGATTCGGTGTCCCGCTGGCCGCGAGGCGATGCCCAGGGAACGCAGCGACTGCGGTAGCGTCTGGGGTGTGCTGCCGTGCTCTGAAGCGCTTGATGCAACTGGCCGAGTCCGAGCGGTTGGACGCGAGGCTGTCCTCGGCAGCGTCCAGATCGGCCCTCGGTTTTGCAGGCTACGGCCCCCTTTCAGCGTGGGCGAGCCTAGCCCGCTGCGCGCAGCCCTCGCGATCGCGATCGATCTCATGACCCCAGAAGCGCAGGACCGTCCAGCCAGGCTTGCTTCCCAACCCCGAGGAGCTGCTCGACACCGATCTCTATGAGCGACGGTCTGGCAGCGCCCTCGCCTAGAGCGCTTCCCCAAGTTCCGTCGCAGTAATAGCAGCCGGACTCTGGCGTATCGAGCGAGTGCCGGATCACTTGCTGCGCGCCGTGGTAGATGAGGTAGGAGTGCAGCTCCCGCATGCCGGTTCGGAGCACCATGAACTCGGTGATCGCGATTGAGGCAACTACGCCGTTGACGGACACGACCATCGGGCCGGTGCCCGCCAACGCTCCCTGGCGCACCCCGTATATGCGCTCGTGCGCCTCGCGCTGAGCCGGCGTCTTGCTCTCGCGCCTCATCTCCTCCTGGTCGAGCAAGCCGAGGCAGACCAGACACCGTGAGCCATCGCAGAAGATCACTCGCCCGCCGTACCACGGCTGGTCATCCTCCTCGCCAGTGTCGCTCGCGAGATCGAAGCACGGCTTGGCGTATCGCGAACACAGCACGGTCGCCTGGAGACGAGCCAGATCGCGATCCAGGCATGCAAACACGACGTCAGCCTCGGAGATCAGCGTCTCCGCCTCGGAGGCGTCTAGTTTCGCGCAGAGTGCTTTTGCGTCTGCGGCCGGGTTGATCGCCTCGATCATGCGCTTTGCGACCTTGACCTTCTCGGTCTTGGCTTCGATGTCGGCGTCCACCGCACCGATGAGCCGATTCAGGCTCGATTCGGTCACCACGTCTTGGTCAATCAGGGCGTAGCTTGCGACACCGAGGTACGCGAGCTGCTGGGCGATATGCGATCCCAGTCCGCCCAGCCCTAGGATTGCGACCCTGGTCGCTGCGATCTTGCGTTGACCCTCGACGCCGAACAGGGCCTCGTTGCGGCTGTAGCGCTCACCGGGCACGAGGCCACTCCCGAAGGGCCGTCCACCGCGACAAGGTCTCCGCGCTTGCCGGATAGGTCATGCCGTCAACCGCGATCTGCGCGACCTGATCCGGCGTCTTGGAATCGTCGATCCACGCCAGCGCGTCGAAGCGCTCACCGGCGGTCACGAGCGCCGCGTACGGCCTGCCGCGTAGGCGCCATCGGACCTGGGGCACCCATTCGTCAAGCCCCGAGAGGTCGCTCGGGGAGAAGCAGGCAAGGCCATCCGCCGTGTGGGAGTGCGCCTCCACGAGACTGGCGCCAGCGTCCCACGCCCACTTGATCGCTTCGGCTCCGACCTCGTCCTTCAGCGTCAGGTGGTAGTCGTTGTGGACCTCGAATCCCAAGACCGGGACCGCTCGCCACTCACGCAAGACATACGCACGTAGGTCGGGGTCGTAGTCAGCGAGGAAGAAACCGGCCTGCTCGGGGCCGCTCGCCAGATGCCTGCGAGCCACCTGGTACAGCTCGCTCGTGGTCGTAAAGACCACGCTCACGACAAGTCCGCCAGCCGGTCAGCGAACGAGCGCGCAAAGTTGAGCATGTTCGCTCCCGCGCGAATCTCGGCCTTGGGTAGCCATTGCTCGAGCGGGCTCCAGGAGAACTGCGCGAAGTCCGAGCCCCACGGGGTGCTGGCGACCTCGGTGTAGTTGCTGATCGTCCCGCCAGCGGCGAGATGGAGCCGCGGGCGCACAAAGAAGGCATAGGGCGCCTGTCCCGTCTCATCGGGAATCCGGAACGCGATCTCCACCTCGCTGCACGACCAGCCCGTGGGCACTGGATAGCGGGGAATTCTGACCCAGTGGACATCCTCGTCGTGGCAATACTCCAGATCGGGGTAGACGGTTCGGAGCAACTCGAGCTCCTGTTGGAGGCGTTCGGCGTCCATCAGCCGCGCTGGAACTTGATCTTCTTCGCGAACCCGTGGCCCGGCTTCAGGGTCACGACGTCGTCTTCCTCCAGCGTGCGCTCGGTGTTCTTCTCGAGGTTGACCTCGACGACAGGCTGGCTGGCGTCCCAGCCGCCAAGCTCGCGGATCTGGGGCACCGTGATCTTGTCTTCGTGCCACGGCTCTTCGGCACCTTCGATGTTGACGAAGTACTTCTTCTCTTTCTCGGACTCTGGTTGCGAGCTCATTGGATCCTCCGGGTCGGCGCTGCTATGTCGGACTCTCCCGGTCAGTATAGCAACCAGCTTGGCGGAGGTTGCAACCACGACCATTGCGGTTGCGTCGTCCTCCGGATCAGCCATAATGAACAGATGAGCAAGGAAGACCCAGCGGACACGGCCGGAGTCGGGCCGAGACTGCGCGAACTGCGCGAAGAGAAGGACCTGGGGTTGCGTGAGGTCGCCAAGAAGGCGGGTGTCAACCACGGCTATCTCTCTCAGCTCGAGCGCGGCGACGTGGCCCAGCCTGCGCCGGCGATCCTCCAGAAGCTCGCCCGCGGCTATGACGTGCCCTTCCCGGTACTCATGGATTGGGCCGGCTATATCGAGTCGGGGCTGTCGGCCAACCATGAGCGCGCGCTCAGCTACCTAGGCGAGGAGATCGACGACAAGGAGCTCGAACTGGTTCGCGCGTTTCTCGATGCGATCCGCAGCCAAGGGGCGACCTTCAGCCTCGCCAGCCTCGACGGTGAGCTCCCCGGCGAGGAGCTTGCACGTATCCGCCGGTATGTTCTCGCTCTGCTTCGCCAGGCCGACTCGCTCGGTGAGGTTCCGACTCCTCTGGGGCAGGTCATGGAGGCCGCCGAGCTCGTCGCGGCGGGCGAGATGACGCTCCACGCCGAGGAGCGACGCAAGCTACGACACCGCTTCGGCGACCTCGTCGACCAGGTCTGGAGCAAGCTCCAAGGCGCGATCCATTTCCGAGCGCGCGAGGTCTGGATCAATCCGGAGATGTATCCGCTGCGCAAGCGGTTCGTCCTCGGCCACGAGATCGGGCATTACGTTCTGCCCGAGCATCGCGAGCTGTTTGCCTACCTCGACGACAAGAAGCGACTTCGCCCGGACATCCGCGATCTATACGAGCGGCAAGCCAACCAGGCTGCGATCGAGCTTCTGGCGCAAGGCGATCGTCTGCGCCGTGAGGCCGACGACTCGCCTCTCACCATGGACGTCATCGACGGTCTGGCGGGCAGGTTCCGGATCTCGATGCAGGCGACGGCGCGACGCATCGTCGAGGAAACACGCCAAGACTGCGCGCTCGCCATCTCGTTCCGTGGATCGTCGACAGGAATGCTCATGCCCCACCACCTCTACTGCTCAGAGTCATTTGAGAAGCGCTTCCGATGGAAGATGACCGGCTCCGCCGAGACGCTAATCAGGCAGTCGCTTGCGGCAGCCATAGAGGGTGCCGAACAGTACGAGCCACTTCTCGTCACCGACTCGCACGGTCGTGGCAGCGCGCTTGCGGTTGACGCCGTTCAGACCCCACGCGCCGTACTCGTCCTCTTTCGTGCGCTGCCGACACGCTCACGAATACTTCAACGCCCGCACTCGTGGTCAAGCGCCCCCGCAACGACGGTTACCCACTGACGCAGCTCTGACCCACCTGCGCGGCGGGGACGTCATCAACCTCCAGCCGGAGCAGGGTCGCGGCAGACAGACCTCAGCGTAGGCGCCGTCCGCTCGCCCCCTGAGCGCCACCACAACCCCGCTGCGCCCTACCGCCCCTCCGGCGACACGTTGGGCACACCCCACCCCCGCGTGGGGTCAAGCTGTCGGGGCAGCGCCTCGTGGAATACGCGCCGCGCGAGCGGGGAGCTGAAGCAGTGATGACGCGCGCCGTAGTGCCACTGTCCGCATAGCCAGGCGACCGCTCCGAGCAGCGTGAGCAGCGCCGCCGACGGCGAGCCGGTCGCGGCGGTGCTCAGAAGCCCTCCGGCGACCAAGAGGACGCCGCTGACTCGAAGCAGGATCCCGCCCAGCAGCCAGACGCCGAGGACGACGAGCACGCCGGTCGCGAGCAGGCTGAGCAGTCCGGTCATCGTGGGCATGGCGCGTCCTTTCGCGTCGGTTGGTCGGGCGTCGCACACACGTCTAGCTCGATCCGCCGGGAAGTTCAAGTCCTTTCGCCAAGCCGCCGCGAGCAGCGCCACGCGAGGTGGCCGGGAGCGTTCGGGGCTTTGTGCGGATTGGACTTGAGATCCCTCGCGGATCGAGCTACCACGTCCACGACCAACGCCGAGCAAGGCGTCCAAATCAAAGGAGATTCGCGATGAAGAACAGCAAGCAAACCACCGAGAAGCCCGCCTCCGAGCAGGCGATCGTCAAGGCCCTGGCCTCCGAGCCGGGCGCGACTGCGGCAGACGTCGCGAGCGCCGCCGGCCTCGGCCGGTCGACCGCGAGCAAGGTGCTCGCGCGGCTGGCGAGCTCGGGCGAAGTGCGCCGCACCGAGGGCGGACGCGACGGGCCCCGCCGACTGCCGGACCGCTTCGCGTTGGCATCCGCCGAGCCGGTGGCGAAGACCGCGAAGCCGAAGGCCGCAAAGGACGCCAAGCCGAAGGCGGCTGATGAGCGTCTGAAGCCGGGGCAGCTCGATGGGCTCATCCTGAGCTACCTGAAGGAAAACGCCGGCAGCGGCCCTCACGGGCCGACCACCGTCGCGAAGGCCCTGAACCGAAGCTCCGGCGCGACCAGCAATTGCTTGACTCGGCTGACCAACGCCAAGCAGGTGCGCCGGGACAGCGACAAGCCCCGCCGCTACAGCCTCGCGGCCAGTTAAACCGTGCGCGCGCCCCTCACTCTCCACCTCGATCAGGGGGAGATGAGGGGCCTCGCACACGAGGAAGCCCGTGACCGTGACGCGGTTGAGCCGCGGGGGAGGGGGATGATGTTCAACCCGACGAACTGCCGCTCTCCCAGCGTGCCTGCCGGGCGAGGATTGACCCTACCGGGCGTAGATCGCGGGACGGTAGCGCGGCTCCGGGACCGGGCGACCGGCCTCTCGCGCGGCGGTCAGCCACGCTTCCTTGGCCGTCTCTACCTCGGCCAGCGCCTCCTCGGGGCTCGAGCCGAACGCCGAGCAGGCGTCGAGGTCCGGGATGTCCGCTATGTAGCTGTCGTCCTCGTCGCTGTAGAAGAGGTTGATGTGATAGTCGCTCATTGCTTGCTCTCCAGTTTTAGATCGTAGCGCTCGATGAGCCGCAGGAGCTGGCGGACCTGGTAGGGCTTGGCTTGGCCTTGAGCGTCCTGAAGGTTCAGGAGCTCCGGGATGTCGGGGTGGGCGAAGATGTGATGGCTGCCGCTGACTCGGCGCAGCTCGAAGCCGAGATCCTCCACGAGGCTGCGCAGGTCGGCGAAGGCGACATTCATCACCGTCCCACGCGCGATCCGTGCAAGAAGCTTCCGCGAGCTCATCTTTCCCACCGT
>PLYX01000149.1 GCA_003151895.1 Solirubrobacterales bacterium | reverse complement strand
AACCAGACGATCGCCCAGATCGAGCTGTTCTCCAAGAACGACGAGTACGAGAAGCGCGTGTACGTGCTCCCCAAGCACCTCGACGAGAAGGTCGCGCGACTGCACCTGGGCGCGCTCGGGGTGAAGCTCACCGAGCTCAGCGAGGAGCAGGCGGCGTACATCGGCGTGCCCATCGGCGGCCCCTACAAGCCCGACCACTACCGCTACTAGCCCATCGGCGACCGCCGCCGGCGTGAGGGGAGCAGACGATCGCCGGCGACGCTGACCGCGGCCAGGCTCGCATCGAGTGGGCCAACTCGCAGATGCCGGTGCTGGCCGAGGTGCGCGAGCGTTTGCGGCGCGAGCGTCCGCTCGACGGCGTGAGCGTGTCGGCGTGTTTGCACGTGACGGCTGAGACCGCCAACCTCATGCGCGCGCTGGTCGCGGGTGGCGCGCAGGTGGGGCTGTGCGCGGCCAACCCACTCTCCACCCAAGACGATGTGGCGGTGGCGCTCGCACAGCGCCATGGCGCCACCGTGCTGGCCGCGCGTGGGGAAAGCGCTGCGCAGTACGCGCAGCACGTGCAGACGCTCGTGGCGAGCGCTCCGCAGGTCACCATCGACGATGGGGCCGATCTCGTCAGCGCTATCCACGAGTCCGCCCCGAGCCATGCCGCCGAGATGCTCGGCGGCACCGAGGAGACCACGGCTGGGCTCCTGCGGGTGAGGGCGCTCGCCGAGCAGGGGACGCTCGCGTGTCCCGTGCTGGCGGTCAACGAGTCGCGCACCGAGCGCGCGTTCAACGACCGCTTCGGCACCGGCCAATCGACGATCGACGGGATTCTGCGCGCCACCAACCTGCTGCTCGCCGGGCGCACCGTGGTGGTGCTCGGCTATGGCTGGACCGGGCGCGGGGTGGCGCTGCGCGCACGCGGCGCGGGCGCCTCGGTGATCGTGTGCGAGGTCGACCCGTTGCGTGCGCTCGAGGCCCGCATGGAGGGCTACGAGGTGATGGGCGCGCTCGCGGCGGCCGAGCGCGGCGACGTGTTCGTGACCGTCACAGGCGGGCGCGACGTTCTGCGAGGGGAGCACTTCGAGCGCATGAAGGACGGCGCCGTGCTCGCCAACGCCGGACACTTCGACGTCGAGATAAAGCTCGCGGATCTGCGCGCGCTCGCCGTCGGCGGTCGGCGCGAGGCGTTGCCGCTCGTCGAGGAGCACACGTTGGCGAACGGCCGGCGCCTTAACCTGCTCGCCCAGGGCCGCGTCGTCAACCTCGCGGCGGGGGAGGGGCACCCGGCGTCGGTGATGGACATGTCGTTCGCCGGTCAGGCGCTGTGCGTCGAGCACCTCGTCGCCAACGCCGGTCGCCTGCGGCCCGGCGTGCTGCCCGTGCCCGAGGAGATCGACGATGAGGTGGCGCGTCTGAAGCTCGAGTCGCTCGGCGTGCGGATCGACGAGCTGAACGAGGATCAGCGCGTCTACCGCAGCGCCTGGGAACATGGCGCATAGGGCCACGGTTCCGATAGCTTGCACGGTCGAATGAGAGCGATGGTTCTCGCGGCGGGTCTCGGCACCCGTCTGCGCCCCTTGACGAACGAGATCACCAAGCCGATGGTGCCGGTGCTCGACAGGCCCGTGATGGGGCACATCGTGGACCTGCTCGACCGGCACGGGTTCGACGAGGTGATCGCCAACCTGCACTATTTCCCGGACTCGATCAAGCGCTACTTCGGCGAGCGTCTGACCTACCGCGTCGAGCGGGAGCTGCTCGGCACCGCCGGCGGGGTGCGCGCGTGCGCGGACTTCTTCGGGTCCGACGCGTTCGTGGTGATCTCCGGCGATGCGCTCACCGACATCGATCTCGGCGCGTTCGCCGCCAGGCACCGTGAGGCGGGCGGGATCGCGACGCTGGCGGTCAAGAAGGTGTCCAATACCCGCGAGTACGGCGTCGTGCTGCACGACCGCGACGGGCGGATCACCGGCTTCCAGGAGAAGCCGAACCCCGAGGAAGCGCTGTCGGACCTCGGCAACTGCGGCATCTACATCTTCGAGCCGGAGATCTTCGACTACTTCCCCGAGCGCCCGTTCGTCGACTGGGCCCAGGACGTGTTCCCGACTCTGCTGGAGAACGACGTGCCGTTCCACATGCACGAGGTGAGGGAGTACTGGAACGACGTCGGGTCGCTCGGCGAGCTGCGCCAGGGCACGTTCGATGCGCTGCAAGGCGAGCTGCGTCTGCGGGTCGAGGGCGAGGAGGTGGCCCCCGGCGTGATCGTCGCGGGCGAGAGCACCGTGCCGGAGAGCGCCGAGATCGAAGGACCCGTTTGGATCGGTCACGACGTGCAGGTCGGCGAGGGGGTGCGTCTGATGGGCCCGGTGGTGCTCGGCGACGGCGCGCGAATCGGCGAGCGGGCGCAGCTGCGCAGCAGCATCGTTTTCCCCGGAACCACCGTCGCCCCCGGCGCGATCATGATCGGCGCGATCGTCGGCCACTCGGGCATCCTCGAGAGCCTGCGGCCCCGATAAGGCGCCGCTGAAAAGGCCGGGGGCCTGCTTGGCGGGCCCCCGAGAGCAGTCCTCCGAGGCGGCCGATTGTACTCTCGGTGGCCGCTCGAACATCCGTGCAAAGCCGACACACAGCCGCCGTAAACGGGAGTAGCATGAGTGGCACAGCGTCTCCGAGCGAAGGGAGTCCCGTGATGCAGATCGACATCAAGGGCCGCAATGTCCCGGTTACCGACGATGTGCGCGAGCATGTGGAGCGCCGGCTGGAGAAGGTTTCCCGCCAGGTTCCCGAGTTCGCGCGCCTGGAGCTCGAGCTCTTCAGGGAGCGCAACCCGCGCGTGGCCGATCACGACGTGGCCGAGGCGACCCTCTATCTGAAGGGGATCACGCTCAGGGCTCGCGACGCCTCGCCGCAGATGCTCCATTCGCTCAACCTCGTGACGGACGAGCTGGCGCGCCAGGTCAAGCGCGACCGCGACAAACGCCGCCGCCGCCGCGAGGCGCACGCGGCCTCGCCGGCACGGACCTCGCCGGCACCGACGTCACCAGCCGCGGGATAGCCGGCGGCCGGCGACCGCCGGCCGCGTAGTCGGTACCCTGAGCAAATGTCGATCCTCGATCGTGCGCTCAACATCGGTGAGGCGAAGAAGTTCAAGCAGTACGNNGCGAGGCGGGCAAGCGGTCGATGGGCATGCGCCACTTCGACGTTCAGCTGATCGGCGGGATGGCTCTGCACGACGGCCAGATCGCGGAGATGAAGACCGGCGAGGGCAAGACGTTGACCGCGACGCTCGCGGTCGTGCTCAACGCGCTGGCGGTGCGCGATCGGGGCTCAGACTCGGACCCGCCCACCCGACCGATTCAACGCAAGGGCGTGCACCTGGTGACGGTCAACGACTACCTGGCCCGCCGCGATGCGGCGTGGATGAGCCCGATCTACAGCGCGCTCGGCGTGAGCGTGGGGATTCTGCAGAACATGCAGCCCTACGAGGAGAAGCAGCTGGCGTACGCGTGCGACGTCGTGTACGGCACCAACTCGGAGTTCGGCTTCGACTACCTGCGCGACAACATGGCCAAGGATTTGTCAGAGAAGGTCCAGCGCGGCCACCCGTTCGCGGTGGTGGACGAGGTCGACAACATCCTGA